>JAOZMY010000002.1:32803-45667 GCA_029934085.1 bacterium
TACTCCATGCGTATCTGGCTTGACCCCGCCAAGATGGAGGCCCATGGGATTACAACCACGGACGTGATTCATGCGATCCAGGAACAGAACGTTCAGGTCGCGGCGGGAAAGATCGGGGAACCCCCTGCACCGCCGGGTCAACAGTTTGAATACACCGTGAACGTCAAGGGTCGTCTGGCAGATGAGAAGGAATTCGGGGACATCATTGTCAAATCTACGCCGGGCGGGAGATTCCTACGTATCAAGGATGTGGGTAAAGTTTCATTGGGGGCCCAGACGTATAACGTGTTCGGACTCAGGAACAACAAGCCGAGCGCGATCTTGGCTATCTATCAGATCCCCGGTGCCAACGCGATCGATGTTCAGAAACACGTCATCGGGAAGATGGATGAGCTGAAGAAAACCTTCCCGCCGGGCCTCGAGTATGGCATTCCCTTAGATACCACGAAGTTTATCTCTGCCTCCATCAAAGAGGTGATCACCACCCTGATCATCGCCATCCTCCTGGTGGTCCTGACCCTCTTCATCTTCCTCCAGGATTGGCGATCCACCATCATTCCATCCGTCACGATTCCCGTATCCCTTATCGGAACGTTCCTGATGATGAAGCTGATGGGATTCTCCATCAACCTCATCTCCCTTTTTGGACTCGTCCTCGCCATCGGGATCGTGGTGGATGACGCGATTGTCGTGGTGGAGAATACCGACCGTCTCATGGAAGAAGAAGGGCTCGAACCCCGTCCCGCCGCCATCAAGGCCATGGAAGAAGTCGGCGGTGCCGTTGTGGCTACTACGCTGGTTTTGCTGGCCGTTTTTGTCCCCACGGCGTTCATGGGGGGGATTACCGGTCAGCTCTACCGTCAGTTCGCGTTGACCATTTCAGGAGCCACCATCATTAGTTCCATCAACGCCCTGACGTTGAGCCCTGCCCTGTGCGCCCTCCTACTCAGAAAAGAAAAAGGGAAGCCTAACATCTTCTTCCGTTGGTTTAACTGGGCCTTTGACCATACCACCAATGCCTATATGGCTGTCGTCCGGGGTTTCCTGCGGAAGTCTTTTTTCATGCTCCTCGTCGCTGCCGCGATTGCTGTTGTCTCCGTTCGCTGGTTCGGCAATCTCCCGAGCAGTTTCCTCCCCCTGGAAGACCAAGGATACACCTATATCTCCGCACAGCTTCCCGATGCTTCCTCCCTGCAACGGACTGAAAAGATCGCCCGAGAGATTACGAAAAAGGTTGAGAAGATTCCCGGTGTCAAGGACTGCGTGGCCGTTCCGGGATACTCTCTCTTGGAAAACGCCTTCCTCTCCAATTTCGCCTCCTTCTTTGTCTCATTCAAACCCTTCGAGGAACGCCTCCCCGAGGGCCATAGCCTCGATTTCATCATGGCAAACATCCGGAAAAACCTCTCGGATATCCGTGGGGCGATCGTTATCGCTTTCGCACCGCCTGCGATTCCCGGATTAGGAACATCGGCGGGATTCAAGATGATGGTTCAAGATAAAGCCGGTATGGGCCCGTTCGTGCTCCAGCAGGCAACGGATGCCCTCGCGACCAAGGCCAATACCCAGTCCTCTCTACGAGGGGTCTATTCGACCTTCCGTGCCACCATTCCTCAGCTATTCGTGGATATTGACCGGAACGCCGTAAAGATGTTAGGGACCCCCCTGTCGGAAGTCTTTGGGACACTCCAGGCGTATCTCGGCTCTTCCTACGTTAACGACTTTACGAAGTATGGCCGCAACTTTCAGGTCAAGGTTCAGGCGGAGTCGGACGCGCGGGCTAAGGTTAATGACATCAAGCGATTGAGGGTGCGAAACAAAGATGGGAAGATGATTCCGCTGGGAACTTTTATCAACAGTCATTTTACCCTTGGTCCTCAGGTTTTGACCCGTTTTAATCTATATCCCGCTGCCGCGGTGAACGGCGAAGCGGCTCCGGGATTCAGTTCGGGCCAGGCCCTTCAAGTCATGGAAGATCTGGCAAACAAAAACCTGCCCAACGGGATGGGATACGCCTGGACGGAAATGTCTTATCAGGAAAAAAAGGCGGCCCAGGGAGCCGGGATCATCTTCCTCCTGGCTATTGTCTTCGTATTTCTGGTCCTGTCCGCGCAATATGAAAGTTGGTCTGTGCCTCTGGGTGTCATCATGGTCGTGCCCTTGTCCCTTTTGGGGGTCGTCCTTGCCGTTGTTATGCGGGATATGAGTGTGAGCACTTACACCCAAATTGGGGTCGTCTTGCTCGTGGCCTTAGCGGCGAAGAACGCCATTCTCATCGTGGAATTCGCGAAGGATGAACACGAAAAAGGGAAGACCATTTTCGATTCCGCGGCAGAGGCGGCAAGGCTTCGTTTCCGACCGATTTTAATGACCTCCCTCTCTTTTGTCCTGGGCACGGCGCCTCTCGTTGTGGCAACGGGCGCTGGGGCGGGGAGCCGTCAAGCCCTTGGAACCGCAGTTTTTGGTGGACAGATCGCCGCAATCGTCATGGCGGTCTTGTTCGTCCCCGTGTTCTACAAAGTAGTCCAGTCGTCCAGCGAATGGTTCAAGAAACCCAAGAAAAAGAAAGAGACATCGGGTCCTCAGGAAGAGGCTTGATGAATGACGTCACCAAAGAAGGGTAAGGCTAATACTACTTTCTTAGGGGAAAAGTCCCAAGCCCTGAGGAGAATGTGGCGGGAAGAGCGTTACACGGTTCTTCTCGCCTCTGTTTTTGTCTATATCATCCTCTCCGTCATCCTCCCGGGAAAGACATGGGGCCGGGTCCTCATCGATGTCATTTTCCTCATCCTTGTATTCAGTGTCGTTTTTGAAACGGCTCATTTACGTTCCTTTTACTCTTTTTTAGGATTTCTCGGCCTCTTAGCTATTCTGGGCCATTTTATCTCACATCTCTGGGCAGGAACTTCCGTTTCGAGGGCAATCCTGGCCATCTCTTCCATCCTGTTCATTGCCGCCGCCATCCACAGGGTTGCAAAGCGGGTTCTTGGTTCGAAAACCGTGACAGGTGACACGATTCGAGGCGCCATTATTATCTATCTCTTGATCGGCACCCTTTTTTCGAGCGTTTACCTCCTTATTGAGGTTACCTCGCCTGGGTCTTTCCTCATCACCAACAGCGCAGGGAAACCTACCGTGGTCACGCTGGATCAAATCTCAACCCTTTTCGGATATTTCAGTTTTGTCACATTAACGACCTTAGGCTACGGAGACATCGTCCCCATCAAAGATCTCAGCCGAACCATGGCCTGGCTCGAGGCCTTCATCGGTCAAATCTATCTGGCTGTCATTATCGCGCGACTGGTCGGGATGTATATCGCGCAATCGAATAAGTCCTCCACATAATTACAAAAGCTTTCAGAGGTGTATAACAATTTGCGCACCGTTCCACAATTCTCCTGTTAGGATTGCCGCAAGGGAACTTTTTTAGTATAAAGGGATTGGAAGGAAGGTGTCATGAAATTTTCGGTAGCCCTCGCACAAATCAGCCCGACCTTGGGCAACTTGGAAAAAAACCTGGAGAAATGCGAGCGGATTATTGATCAGGCCATCCGCGACCGTATCGACCTTCTCATCTTCCCAGAACTAACCTTAACCGGTTACTTCATTAAAGACATCGTCGCCTCAGTCGCCATTACGACGGACAGCCCTATCCTCCAAAAACTACTGGACTACAGCAAACGCATTTCTATCGTCATCGGGGCGGTGGAAGAAACCCCGGATTTCAAATTCTTCAATTCCGCCTTTTACCTGGAAGACGGGAGGATCGCCCACATCCACCGGAAGGTCTATCTCCCCACCTATGGACTTTTCGACGAACACCGTTACCTCGCGGCGGGAAACAAGATACGCGCCTTCGACACGAAGTTCGGCCGCATGGGGATCTTGATTTGCGAGGACCTGTGGCATCCCACGGCTGTCGCCATCACCGCGCTGGACGGGGCCCACTACCTCATTGGCATCTCGTGCAGCCCCGGTCGCGGGATCGAGGCCTCAGACCGCCTGGGCAGCTCCATCACCTGGGAGCGTCTCAACCGGACCTACGCCCAAATCTACAGCTTGTACGTCCTCTTTTGCAACCGAACGGGTTTCGAGGACGGCGTTAACTTTTGGGGGGGGTCGGAGATCATCTCTCCCTCCGGGGAGCAGCTCATCAAGGCCTTGTATATTCAAGAAGATTTCATCCATACCACGTTGAACGACCGGGCCATCCGCCGGGAGAGAATCATCACTCCCCTGATACGGGACGAACAGCTTCACCTGACGATTCAGGAGTTAGAGAGGATCTACCGTGAACGCTTTGAAGATTAACACGGACCTCACACGCAGAATCCTCGTTGAGTTCATCCGAAACGAGGTGGAACGGGTTGGCTTTTCAAATGTCGTTTTGGGTCTATCAGGCGGGATCGACTCGGCCGTATCCGCCTTCCTCGCTGCGGAGGCCCTCTCCCCAGAGCACGTCTGGGCTATTCTAATGCCCTACAAAAGCAGCAGCCCCCAGAGCATCGCAGACGCCGAAGAGGTCGTGAAAGCCACGGGGATCCATTCAACCCTGATCGAAATCACCCCCATGATCGACGCCTATTTCGAGCGGTATCCCGACGCTTCCCGGCTTCGCCGGGGGAACAAGATGGCGCGGGAAAGGATGACCATTCTCTACGATCATTCCAGCCTCTACCGGGCTCTCGTCCTCGGGACGAGTAATAAAACAGAGCTTTTGCTGGGATATGGGACAATCTTCGGTGACATGGCCTCGTCCATCAATCCCATCGGGGATCTCTACAAAACCCAAATCTGGCAACTGGCCGAGGCCCTCGGGGTTCCCAAACAGATCATCGAAAAAAAGCCTTCGGCGGACCTCTGGACAGGGCAGACAGACGAAGAGGAACTCGGTTTCACCTATGAAGACGTCGACACGCTCCTCTACTACATGGTGGATCGGCGTTACAGCCGTGAGGAACTGATCGATCTTGGATTCAAGGATACGTTTGTAGATCGGGTTCGAAAGATGGTCGTGAGTTCTCAGTATAAACGGCGGCTGCCCGTAATCGCCAAGGTTTCCTATCGAACCATTGACCGGGATTTCAGATACGCAAGGGACTGGGAAACCTAATCAGTTCCACATCTTCTTGAAAAAGCCCTTCTCGCGGTGCAGGTTTTTGACCTTGTTGTCTTTCTCCTCCAGCTCCGCAAACTCCCTTAAGAGCTCTTCCTGCCGCTTTGTCAACTTTTTGGGAACACTCACCACAACCTGAATGATTTCATCTCCACGGCCGTAACCCCGTAGCCTGGGGAAACCTTTTCCCTTTAACTGAAAGACCTCACCCGATTGGGTCCCTTTCTTGATTTGAATCGTTTCCACCCCCTCGAGGGTTGGGACTTCTACCTTCCCCCCCAGGGCGGCCGTGGTAAAGGAGATGGGAACCTTGCAATAGATGTCGTCTCCACTCCTCTCGAAAAATTCGTGCGGTTTTACATGGATGACCACATAAAGATCGCCAGGCGGGCCTCCGCGCTCTCCTGCTTCTCCCTCGCCCCTGAGCCTCAATCGTGACCCTGTGTCTACCCCGGCCGGGATTTTAAGCGCGACTTTCCGTTTCTTCTTGACTCGACCCGTCCCGCCACAATCGGGACAAGGCTCCGGTATGATCTGCCCCGTTCCTTGGCACGTGGAACAGGTGGTACTGATACTGAAAAAACCCTGACTCCGGGTTACCTGTCCCCGGCCACCGCAGGCGGGACAGGTGATGGGGTGCGTCCCGGGTTTGGCGCCCGTTCCCCCACAGGTCTCACACCTGACCGTCCTGGGAATCTCAAGCTCTACATCTTTCCCAAATGCCGCCTCTTCAAACGTTATCTCCAGGTCGTAACGTAGATCGTCTCCTCGTGTGGGCCCGCTTCGCGACCGAGCCCCAAACCCAAAGAAATCGCCGAAGATATCCCCAAAAGAAGAAAAGATATCCTCAAACCCACGGAACCCCGTGAACCCGGTTCCCTTAAGACCATCGTGCCCAAACTGGTCATAGATTTGCCGCTTTTCGGGATCACTCAGAACCTCATAGGCCTCCGAGGCTTCCTTGAATCTCTCCTCCGCTTCCTTGTTGTCGGGATTCCGATCGGGATGATATTTCAGCGCTAACTTGCGATAGGCCTTCTTAATCTCCTCTTGGGTTGCGGACCGGGCAACTCCAAGAATCTCATAGTAATCTCTTTCGATCATCTACAGATCACGCTCACTTGTCGTATTCATCGAAGATTTTACCGCTTCGCGCCTTCTCTACGACCTCATCAAACTTCGAGCCAAGGTCGACTCCCAGCTCCTGTGCCCGTTTCTTCGCCCAGAGGCCGATGTTCCGATCGTCTCTGTAGTAGCTCTCATCCCTTGGGGAGCTGGTATCGATCTGACTCAGCCTGTCCTGCTCACTCTGATGATAAGAAAATCTTGATACAAGCTTCTTGACCTCCTGACCGTGGCATCGGGGACACTCGATCACCTTGTCCTTTTCCCACGGAAGGACAATCTCCGTGAATTGCGCGTGACACGTAAGGCATTCATACTCGAAAAGTGGCATACTGTCGCTCCTAACCCTCAGTCTCCTCAGAGGTCCCGACCGGCTCCCCTTTTGAAGATCCTTCCAATTCAACAACCTCGGCCTTTTCAGACACATCCGGAAGGTCGGATAAAATTCCCTCGATATCCTGACGTTTAATATGGCCCCGCTTTAACTGAAGTTTGAGAAAACGTTTGTCTTCTTTAAAAGACTCGCTCATCCACGCCATCGTTACCCTCACTCCTCTTTCTTTGCCTTTTTCTTTGTGAGCTTCTTATAAGCCTCTTCAAACTTTTTGGTCTTTGACCTGTCTAACCAGTAAATTTCTTTCTTCCCTTTGACCGAAAAAACGAAAGCCAATCCATCTTTCATCTCGCTGAAAGAAAGTTCTCCCATGGGGTTTCCATCCTTGTCAAATAGGACAACCTGGACGGGAGGGTTCAGGTCTGTTTTCTTTGGAGAATTCTTTAGAAGCTTCGTATACTTAAGGTCACTCAACTCCCAAAGGAAATTCAACACATCAATATTGGGAATCTTTTCCTCTTTTTCCCCAATCTTCTTGTACCAAAGGTTTTTCTTTTTAACAAAAACGAAGGAGTCCTTCTCTGTTTTGATCTCAACTCTGGCGACATCGGTGTCTTCAAATTTCACAATCCTTCGATACTTGAGATCAAATGCGGACTTGAATGTCTTTTGCACGTCCTTGGCATCCAAAACGTAATACCACTCCGGCTCATCCCCAAGGGCAATCCACTTATCCTTGATATGAAAGAGCTTCAAACTCAACGGAGACTTTTTGTTCTTGACGTTTATCTCGAACAACATCTCGGGTGAAGCCGAAGTACCGACCCGCTTCCTAAATTCGTCTTTGTCCAAAAACTCTTTGACACGAAAACCGGACAGATCCCACAGCCAGTTCTCGATAGCCCGGGTATCCGCAAGAACCTTTTCCGGCTTGAGCAGCTTCCAGGTATCCTCTTTCTCATCCTTCTTCGCCTCTATGACGAGGTTCTTCCCCTTATCTTCGTATTTGATTCGGGTCACGTCATCTATTTCATAATCCCAGACATTCTTGTTCCTGAAATCATAGATTTTTTTGTCCAATTCCTTAAGGTAGCTGTTCTTCACCACCAAAACCGAGGGCTCCCCCTCCACTTTCACGTAAACGTGTTTGTCGTCACGGTTTTTACCTATGAGAATCGTTGTATTCTTCTTCGTTTTCTTTGTTTTCTCTTCACCCTTTTCCTTCTTCCCTTCCTTCTCTGAAGTCCACGTCAGCAAAATCCTCATTCGTGGGTTTTCCCATCCAAACTCTTCCGGTTTCTGGGGTGGATTATCCAGAAAACGCACGACTTTTTCATCCGTGGCCGTGGAGATAAATCCCTCGATCGCGTATCGATCCCCCTTTGTCTTGATGGGTGAGACAATCTCCCATTCATGCTTCTTCACCTTTCGAAGGTCGATTCTCTCTTTTCCCTTCTCGAAGTGAACCTTGACCACCTGATCAGATTTGATGGGGAATACCTTCTTAAACCTAAAATCATAAAGAGTCTCTTTCAAAAGTTTCTTGGGATAAACCCAGACGAGAAGGACCGTTTTCTCCTTACCCTTCAGGGTATAAAAATAGCTGTTCGTTGGATTGCTATTGCCAAACGTGGCTGTGTAACTCTTTCCGTCCTTATCATACAGCGTCACATTCACCGGATTTTTGGCGAGTCCAAAATCCGGATCATCCCATTTTAGGTCCGCCAGCTTTCTGAAGCTTTTTAGCCCCGTAAAGGCCTTAAGAAAGGCGTTGACAGTTTTTTCATCGGCGTTCGTTTTCACGGGAGAGATGACCTTCCAAACCCCTCCCTTTTTCTCAAGAACAATCGTGGACTTCCCTTTTTTGTAAACAACCTTGGTGATGTCAGATTTTTTGACAGGGAAAATCTTCTCGCTGATCTCCTTTTCCTTCGCCTTCTTGCCCTGATATCTAATCTCGTAGAAGTAGTAATATCCCCCGAGCAAGGCAAGAACGATGATGCCAACGAGGGAACGCTTGAACCCGCTCATCCAGCGATCCTCCTTCTAATGAAGACAACGACTCCAAGAATGATGATGATAAGGGGAATAGCCACCACATTGACCCAGAAAGAAAACAATCCCTGATTCCGCGTCAAAGTCAGCGGTTGATTTTCAGGATTCTTCGGGGGGATGGCAATCAGCACGTCTTTCTCCGCCAGCCAGTTAACCATATTGAGGAAGAGAATGCCGTTGCCGTAAAGACCAAAATAGCTGTTCTCGGCAAAATCGGGATCTCCTACCACGACCAGACGGGGGCGTCGTTTCTTTCTCAGTTTGCCGACCAGCTTGGTCATGCCCTGCGGAGTTACCTCACAAACAGCGGCCAGCGGCACGGGTCCCTTGAGGTCCTGCCCCTTGTCGAAGCGTGCCTTGCCTTCCTCCAAGAGCTTTCTGTCCGTTTCACCCCAGCTCGCCTCTCCTGTCTTGGCAAGCACCGTAAGGTTCCAGTTCATCTCCGCTTCTTTCCCCTTCATGACCTGGACACTTCTCGCAGTCGGGTAAAAGGTCATCATATTAAAGTTTCGTGTAATGGGATGGGTCCCGTAAGCAGCCACCACGGGCATCAGGTATCCGCCCCCGAGGATCCGGCTCAGTTTATCCACGATCATATTGTCACCGATTACGAAGCCAAAATCCTTCAGGAAGTTGACGAGTCCAACCGATGTATAGGGATTAATCATCACCAGAAGATGCCCGCCCCGTTTCAGGTAATCCCTCAGGGCCGTCAGCTCATGCTGGAGGAGCTCCACCTGCGGGTCGGCTATAACCAGCACATTCGCATCCTTGGGAACCCCCTCATTCCGAGACAGCAGGAGGGTTTTGACATCGTAATTTTTTTCTTCAAGGGACTTCTTGACCTGTGAATAGCCCGTTTTCCCAGAATTTTTCAGATCCTTTTCCCCGTGTCCCGTCAGGAAA
Source organism: bacterium (assembly GCA_029934085.1). GTDB lineage: Bacteria > Desulfobacterota > S145-22 > S145-22 > S145-22 > JAOZMY01. Next base: position 42,340 of record JAOZMY010000002.1, read on the forward strand.
TAGATCTTTTTCTTCTTTTTCTGGGTCACCTTCACCAGGGCGTTGGTGATCGCCTCCTCATCCGTTTGGAGAATCTTCTCTTTCCTGTCACCGCATAAGAAGACAAGGGTCCCGTAATTTCTCACATCATACTGCTTGGCCTCCCCCGGATGCCGATCTGGGTCGATAATCTGGGGATGGATCTTCTTCGAGTGGTAGGCATAAAGGTCCAGGAGCTCCGCCACCTTCTCCTTCTCCTGGCCTTCCCTCATGAAGGCCTTAATATTCACGTCTTCCTTGATGTTCTTAATCACCTTCACAGACTGCGGGGAGAGGGAGTGGATTTTGTTTGCGGTCAAATCAAACCGCTTATTGTGACGATAGCTGATAAGTTGAACAACAACGAGAATCGCGAGCACGACAATACTGTAGATGAACGCATTGGTACCCAACCGCAACCGTCTTGAACCCCTACTTGAATGTTCTGTCTTGGCCATGATCTATCCCCTCCAACGCTTCGATTCGATAACCCTGCATGTCAAGAACAGGCAGTAAAAGGTAAAAAGCAGATAAAACACCACATCTTTTATATCGATGACCCCTTTGGAAAAGCTCTCGAAATGCCTCACCAGCGACAACTCATTGAGGATCTTCCCGAACAGGGGGCCGGTAAAATTCGCCGCCCATCCTATGACCCAGAGGAGAAGGAGCAGGCCAAAGGTGATAATGGCCGCGATAATCTGGTTCTCCGTGGTAGAAGAGATGAAAATCCCCAAAGCGATAAAGGCTTCTCCCATCAGGATCAGGCCCAGATAACCCGCCAACACAGGTCCGAAGGGAAGTTCCGTCAGGGACCGTATGAAGAATACGTAGATGAGGGTTACGGCAATGGGAACGAGATAGACCACGGAAGCGGCAAAAAACTTCCCCATGAGGATATCTAAATCCCTCAGGGGATAAGTAAAGAGGAGCTCCACGGTTCCGCTCTTCTTCTCTTCCGCGAAGAGGCGCATTGTCAGCATGGGAATGATCAGCATGGCAATGATCCCGATATTTGCGAAAAAGGGAGAAATCAGCCCCTCTGTCAGGTTCAAACCTGAAACCATATAGGGGTTCTGCATTGCCTGGAGGCTGATCAAGCTGTAATAGGCGACAGTACTGTAAAAGAAATATCCCGAAAGGATAAGAAACATGGTAATAACCACGTAGGCAATGGGAGACAGGAAATACGAGCCAATCTCCTTTTTGAAAATGGGCGCGCTGTTAAGCATGATGTTCCTCCTGTGTCACCAGTTTCAAGAAGATCTCTTCGAGACTCATCTCAACGGTTTTGAGCTCGTAAAGTCCCAATTGATTTTCGAAGACAGCCTGGGCAAGGTCCCTGCGAATATCTTTTTCCGGTCTCGTGATAACCTCATACTGCTTCACCTTTCCCTTCCTCTTCTGTTTAACCTCGATCACACCATCCACGTTTTCCAGGGTGCTCACGATCTTCTGGGGATCCCCCTCTATCTCCATGAGAACGACCAGTTGTTTCGAAAGTTGCCGATTGAGGTTGTCCGGGGTATCGATAGCGGCAATCTTACCGTCGTTGATGATGATCACGCGTTCGCAGATCATCTGAACCTCGGGAAGGATGTGGGTGCTGAGAATGATGGTGCGTTCCCCTCCCAGTTCCTTGATGAGCTTCCGGATCTCGACGATCTGTTTGGGGTCCAACCCGACCGTCGGTTCGTCTAAGATCAGAACCTCCGGATCACCGAGGAGCGCCTGTGCCAGCCCAACCCTTTGCCGATATCCTTTGGAGAGCTTTCCAATAATGCGTTTCTGCATATCCCCGATCCCGCAAAGTTCAATCACATTAGAAACCTGCTGCTTGAGCTTGGGGGATTTTTTGATCCCTTTCACACGTCCCACGAATTTGAGGTAATCGATCACGCGCATGTCCTTGTAAAGCGCCACATTCTCCGGGAGATAGCCAATCCGTTTCTTGACCTCCAACGGCTTTTCCGTGATGTCGTATCCCGCCACTTTGACCTTTCCATCCGTGGGGGGGAAATACCCCGTCAAAACACGCATGGTTGTGGTCTTTCCCGCGCCGTTGGGACCCAAAAAACCAAGGATTTCACCCTTCTGAACCGTAAAGGAGATATTCTCCACCGCCTTGATATGTCCATAGCGTTTCGTCAAATTCTGGATCTCAATCATCGCATTCCCTCATACCTTTTGGTTGGCCTTTCAAAACAACGACGTTCCACTATACACACCTCTCCCGTAAAATACATCACCGAATATAACCATGAATCCCCACCAGTCAAGGACGAAATGGTAAAAAAAGGGCGGGAAATCCCGCCCTTTTCACGTTTTCAACGAGCTCTTATTTCAGGTGAATCAACAAAGGAGCAATCACCAGAGAGACAACCGACATCAACTTGATGAGGATGTTCATGGAAGGCCCGGAGGTGTCCTTGAAGGGATCCCCCACCGTGTCGCCGACAACGGCTGCCTTGTGGTTATCGGAACCCTTCCCGCCAAAGTGTCCTTCCTCGATATACTTCTTCGCATTGTCCCAGGCGCCACCACCGTTGGCCATCATCAGGGCAAGCATGACACCGGTAAGGGTTGTCCCAGCCAGAAGCCCACCAAGGGCCTGGGGACCCAGGATGAATCCTACCAAGATGGGCACGATGACCGCTGTCAATCCTGGCACCACCATCTCCTTCAAGGCGGCCACGGTGCTGATGGCAACGCACGATTCGGGATCAGGTTTCGCCTTTCCCTCCATCAGACCGGGGATCTCGCGGAACTGGCGCCGGATCTCCTCGACCATCTTGAAGGCAGCTTTTCCCACGGAGGTCATGGTGAGGGCCGCAACAAAGAAGGGAACGATGCCCCCGATAAACATCCCGATGACTACCCTTGGTTGGGTAATGCTGATCATCTTGAGCCCAACCGCCTGAGAATACGCAGCAAACAGGGCCAGGGCCGTCAAGGCCGCGGACCCGATGGCAAACCCCTTTCCGATAGCCGCGGTGGTATTCCCAAGGGCATCCAGACCGTCCGTAATTTTTCGCGTTTCGGGTCCAAGCCCGGCCATTTCGGAAATCCCACCCGCGTTATCCGCAATGGGACCATACGCATCTACCGACATGGTGACACCCACCGTGGAGAGCATTCCAACGGCCGAAACACCAATCCCGAAAAGACCCGCCGTCTTGGCCGCGATAAACGTGGCCGCACAGATCACCACAACGGGAAGGGCCGTGCTCTCGAGGCCCACCGCCAGTCCCGAGATGATGACCGTCGCAGGTCCCGTTTCAGAAGACTTTGCAATTCTTCTTACTGGCGC
>JAOZMY010000002.1:45767-50893 GCA_029934085.1 bacterium
CCCATCCCTGCGATATCGCCCACGTTGTCACCCACGTTGTCCGCGATGACACCAGGGTTCCTCGGGTCGTCCTCGGGAATTCCGGCTTCCACCTTTCCCACAAGGTCGGCACCCACGTCGGCGCTCTTGGTATAGATTCCGCCACCGATACGGGCAAAAAGGGCGATGGAGCTGGCCCCCATGGCGTACCCGTTGATGACCTTCGCCGTGGCGGGGTCTTTCCCAAAAATCAGATAGAAGATCCCCAAGCCCAAAAGGCCGAGGCTCGCGACGGACAATCCCATGACGGATCCGCCGAAGAAGGCCACGTTCAAGGCCTTCGCCTGACCGGACTCAAACGCGGCCTGGGATGTCCGCACATTGGCCCGCGTGGCGGCATTCATCCCGAAGAAACCCGCCAACATGGAGCTGAGGGCCCCTGAGACGAAGGCAATCGCCGTGTGGATATCGATCTTCCACGCCATGAGAAGGAACACAACGACGATAAAGATGACGAGGATGGAATATTCCTTCCTAAGAAAAACCATCGCCCCCTTGTGGATCATCTCGGCGATCTCGCGCATGGTTTCATTTCCATCGTTCTGCTTTTTCACATAGGCGTAAATGATCCATGCCAAAATCAATCCAGCAATACCGAACAGCGGAGCAAATTTCGTCAGACTGTACATGAATCTCCTCCTTTAATCCCTACGATTTAGAAAGTTGAGGGCGTGTTTCGTTCCCATATCCGCCCAGATTTCCAATCCTTCGGCAACACGCGCCATCGCTTCGCCGACTGCCTTTCTCTCTTCCTGCTCAAAACTGGAAAGAACATATTCAGCGGCCTCAAGACCTTCCGGCGGTCTGCCGATCCCGATACGAACTCGAAAGAAAGCATCCGTTTGCAAAGTTTCCATAATGGAACGGATTCCTTTGTGTCCCGCATCCCCTCCTTTCCACTTTAGTTTTATCCTTCCAACATCAACGTCCATATCATCGTGGAAGACTACCATCGCATCCGGACTCACCCCTGTTTCCTGTAAGGCCCATCTGGCCGCCCGTCCACTGAGGTTCATGTAAGTTTTCGGTTTGGCCAACACAACCTTTTTCCCGTGAACGGTTGTCTCCCACATCTCTCCCAGACGAGCCTTCCCAAGGGATGATCCCCCTAATCTTTCCAAAAAAAAATCGATCATGGCCATCCCTATATTATGGCGGGTTCCCCGATATTTTTTACCGGGATTCCCCAATCCAAGCCACAATAATGGAAGTTCCTCGGGAGTGGTCAATTATTCCTTTTCTTCCTCCGTCTCCTCTCCCGTCTCCTCTTCCAGGGCCTCTTCCTCTTCCACCTCTTCCTCTACGGCTTCAGCCTCAGGCGACGAGACCGTTAGGATCGTGAAGTTGCTTTCCGCCACGATGGTGTAATTTTCAGGAGAGATGTCATCCACATGGATGGAATCCCCGATCCCCAGGGCGCTGATGTCGATCTCGATCACAGACGGAATGTTGTTGGGTAAGGCCTTGATGGTCAGTTCACGACGGATCTGTTCGAGGATCCCTCCCATCTTGACGCCGGGAGAGGTCCCTATCAACTTGATGGGAACCTCTACTTCAACCTCCCGTTTCATGTCGATTCCATACAGGTCCGCGTGGATCCATCGATAGGTGACCGGATCGATCTGTATATCCTTGACCATAGCGTTTCGTTTTTTCTTGTCGTAACCAGAGATGGAAAGCTTCAACAAAACCCGGGATCCATATTCCGTAGAGAGGGCCTTTTCCAATTCCTTGGGATTCAATGTCAGTGGGACGGGTTGGGCATCAGGCCCGTAGAAAATCCCGGGGATAAAACCCTCCCGTCGCAGACGCTTGGCCGCCCCTTTGCCTTTTTCTTTTCTCAGTGTTGCGTTTAATTCCAGTTGTTCCAATTTCTCCTCCTTTTACACAAATAATGAACTCACGGAATCCTCCGTGTGAATTCTCCTGATTCCTTCCGCCAGCAACGGCGCCACCGAAAGGACCCTAATACGTTCAAATTGTGCCGCCTCACCCCTCAAGGGAATCGTATCCGTCACAACGATCTCCTTGATACTCGAGTTCCTCAGCCGTTCCATGGCCTTCCCCGAAAGGACGGGATGGGAAGCCGAGGCATAGACCTCTTTGGCCCCATGCTCCAAAAGGGCATCGGCGGCATGAGTCAGCGTCCCCGCCGTGTCTACCATATCGTCCAGCAGGATCGCGATCATTCCTTTCACATCTCCGATAATATTCATAACTTGCGAAACATTGGCCACCTCTCTCCTCTTATCGATGATGGCCAGGCGTGCCTTTAGCCGTTTCGCGAAGGCTCGGGCGCGCTCCACGCCCCCTGCATCTGGGGAAACGATGACGATTTCTTCCCCGTCCGCGAACTTTTTCGATAAATAATCCAGAATCACCGGAAAGGCGTAGAGATGATCCACGGGAATATCAAAAAACCCCTGGATCTGTCCCGCGTGGAGATCCACCGTCATCATACGGGTCGCTCCAGCCACGGTGATGAGGTCCGCCACGAGCTTGGCAGAGATAGGGGCCCGGGGCGAAACCTTCCTGTCCTGGCGGGCATATCCATAGTAGGGAATGACGGCGTTAATCCTTCGTGCGGAGGCCCGCTTCAGGGCGTCCATCATGATGAGAAGCTCCATGAGATTGTCGTTCCCCGGATAGCATGTCGACTGGATAACAAAGACGTCTTTCCCCCGGACACTCTCGTTGATCTCCACATTGATTTCCCCGTCACTGAAACGCCTAACCACCGCGTCTCCCAGGGGGACTCCCAGATGTTTACAGATATCTTCCGCCAGTTTCCGGTTCGAGTTTCCACAAAATACTTTCATCGCCCCTTCTCTCTAAGCAATAAAATTATTTGACAGGAGATTGGCTGGGGTGGGAGGATTCGAACCTCCGAATGCGGGTTCCAAAGACCCGTGTCTTACCACTTGACGACACCCCAGAAACAAAAGACCTAAAGGCGCTGGATCTCTCTTTCGTATTCGGCCAGGACCTTTTCCTCTATCATCTTCCGCGTTTCATTGTTCAAGGGATGCGCAGTGTCTTTAAAGGTTCCGTCCTTACGCTTTTTACTGGGCATGGCGACAAACAGCCCGTTGTTCCCGTTAATGACCTTGAGATCACGCACGACAAAACAATCGTCAAAGGTGATCGTCACATAAGCCTTCAATTTCTCTTCATTAACGGGAAAAACCCTCACCTCTGTCACTTCCATTTGCGTTCCTCCAGCTTTCATCTACGCTCTGCCATACTGGCCGTGCCAAAAAAAGCTTCCACTCTGGTAATCGTTTTCGAATCTCGGACATGGCTGTCACCGCCACCGCCCTTTCTCTAAAAACCCCAAAGATGGAAGATCCGCTTCCCGTCATTTTAGCCTCAAGGGCCCCTAATGTCTTAAGTTTCTTACAAAATTCCTTTAATTGAGGATACCACACAAATACGGGGGTTTCAAGGTCATTAATCAGATACCACTCCCCCCTTCCCTGCTGGTCCTCCCCCTCAAGGCTGAGGGGCATATTAACCTGAGCTTTCGGGTTTGTCAACTCCAATTTGAGGGCATCATAGACCCTCTTCGTGGGAATACTAAAGCCCGGAAAGCCTATAAGCAGCCAGACATCGCGGGAGATTCCCAAAGGTGTTAAGATCTCTCCGATTCCCTCAGCCAGACAGGCCTGTTCCATGAAAAAGAAGGGGACATCCGCGCCGACCTCAAGACCCATAGCACACAACTCATCACGCGTCAGATCAAGGCCATAAAGATAGTCAAGTCCTTTCAATACGGCCGCGGCATTGCTACTGCCTCCACCCAACCCGGCACCCGCGGGAATTTTTTTATCGATAGAGATAGCAAGAGAATCAACGGAATGTCCGGATTTCCCGAACGCAAGGACGGCCTTGTAAACAAGGTTGTCACGACCCGTTGGAATGGTGGAATCGTTACAGTAGATCTCCACATCCCCATCCGCCGGCGTCGTAACAGACAATTCTACCTCATCCGCCAGGGTAATCGGGACCATGAGGGATTGAATTTCATGGTATCCGGTGGGGAGGCGTCGGAGGACCTTTAGATATAGATTTACCTTCGCGGGAGACCAAACCCTGACCTTTCCTTTTGCCCTGTCTCCTCTGATAATCCAGTTGGATCGCATGGATCAGCCAGCATCGACCAGACGAACGGCTTCAATGGGACACACCTCTTCGCACGCCCTGCACTCGATGCACTCCTCCGGATACGAGACCTTTACTCCTTCCTCACTCTTTGTAAAAACCAAGCCCGGGCAGGCGTCCACACATTCGCCACACCCCGTACAAAGCTCCGAATCAATTCTGGGAATCATGTCAGGACATGCCAATCAGAAAGAAAGATAATAACTAAACGGCTTCGACGCTCTTGATCTCTGGCACCATTTCTTTAACAATACGTTCCACACCCATTTTAAGGGTCATAACCGACATGGGGCAGCTTCCACACGCACCTCTTAAACGAACCTTGACCACGTTATCTTCGATATCCACCAGTTCTATATCCCCACCATCCATCTGAAGAGAGGGACGAATTTTCTCAATGGCTTCTTCTACTTTTTCTCTCATTGTTTTCCTCCTTGAAAACCTGCTTTACATATAACTATAACATCTATTTCCAAAAAGTCACCCCCCTGATTCCCAAATCCAACAGGAAAAAGCCCCCTTTCCTTGACTTCTCGGCGGTTTTTTGTTAGCAAATGGGTGTTCGCTGGGGGTGCTTCGCAGGCTGAGAGTCCACAGATACGTGGCAACCCCATGAACCTGATCTGGGTAATACCAGCGGAGGGAAGCGATGTTTTTTCATGGTATTCTTTCGGGAAAAATATCATCTTTTTTTAGTCTGAGAAGGTCTCGGGATTTTTCTTCCGTCATGGGGACTGTAATCCGATGACCCCTTTCAAGGCCTTCCGCAACTTGGGGCCCTCCTGGGTCATCAGCGCCGTGGCGTGTGGTCCGGCAACCCTGGCCAGTGTCACCCTGTCGGGCAGTAGCTTCGGCTACACCTTCCTATGGGTCGTCATTCTCAGTGCTGTTTTTGGAGCTACTGCCCAATACCTCGCCGCGAAAAC
>JAOZMY010000002.1:50993-60530 GCA_029934085.1 bacterium
CGGGATTCACGCGAAGGGGGCCCTGGATGTGGCCAAGAGCCTGAAACCGATTCTCGGTCCCTATGCCTCTGTGGCCTTCTTCGCGGGGCTCTGGGGTGCCACCGTCTCCACCATCATGCCCACGTTCCAGGCTGGGGCCTATTTCATCGCTGACTTTTTCAAGTTTCCCATGAAGGCCTCGGATCCCAAATTCAGAACCGCGATCCTCACCGGCATCCTGTTGAGCCTCCTCGGCCCGTTTCTCAAGGGTGCCTTCTTTCCCCTCCTCATCGTCATGCTGGCCCTTGGACTATGCGGGACCCCATTTATTCTCGTCCTCCTCCTACTCCTCTTGAATACCCATCGACCAACTCCCGGATTCTCCATTAGAAATCGATGGATTACTTTATTGGGAACCATTACCACGGGAATCGCGCTCTTCCTGGCGATCCGATTCATCCTCTCGATCATGGAGAAACATTTATGAAAACTTGTCGCCCTTTTTTTGGCCTGAAAACCTTGATCGTGGGAGACGTCAACACGGGCAAGACCTCCTACACCCAGCTTTTGCTCCTGGAATGTCGCGGGAAGAAGACTATGGTCGTCCTCGACATGGCCCCGGAAAGGGTCAAGGATATCGGAGGGAAAATGCAGGTTCCCCCGGATCCTGATATCCACTACCTCACCACACAGATATACCCGCCCCGCCTCTCGGCGAAAGACGATATTGAGGCCCTCAAGATCGCCCAGAAAAACGCGAAGGCCATCGAAAGAGATCTTCTGACACGGGCGGAAAGTATCCCTGCAGAGGCCCTCATCATCAATGATGTCTCCCTCTATCTCCAAGCAGGAAGCCCCAAACGACTTTTTCAAGTCATGGAAAAATTCCAGACCGTCATTTTGAACGGCTACTGGGGCAACACCTTCCCGGACGGAGATTTGACGCGTAAGGAGCGAGAAAGTATGGAACGCCTCATGGACCTCTGCGACCAGGTCATCGAGGCGGAAGAGATCAACCAATCTAACGACTGAAAGGAACACACATGAATCACACGCGACCTGTCGTCTTAACTATTGCCGGCTCCGATTCCGGGGGCGGCGCGGGGATCCAGGCGGATTTGAAGACCATGACGGTTCACGGATGTTTCGGCGTGAGCGTCGTAACAGCCCTCACGGCTCAGAACACCATAGGCGTTCAGGGAATCTATGCTGTCCCTCTGGATTTCATCAATCAACAACTCACCTCCATCTTTGATGACTTTGACGTTATCTCCGCAAAAACAGGAATGCTACACTCATCGGAGGTTATTCATCTCGTCGCCGACTTTTTCAAGTCTCACCCTGAGGTTTCACTTGTCTGTGATCCCGTCATGGTCGCTAAGAGCGGAGACAAACTTCTGAGGGACGACGCTATTTACGCACTAAGGCGTGAACTCCTTCCCCTTTCCACGGTAATTACCCCCAACCTCCCTGAGGCGGAAGTTCTATGGGAACATGTCATTCAATCCGAGGAGGAAAAGGAAGCTGCCTGTAAGGCCATCTATCAAATGGGGGCCCGCTCGGTCCTCCTCAAAGGGGGCCATGCCGAGGGAGACATGAGCACGGATCTCCTCTACGACGGGGAAACCTTCCATCGCTTCTCCACTCCCCGATATGCGACAAAAAACACCCATGGCACCGGATGCACCACCTCAGCGGCCATTGCTTCCAACCTTGCCAAGGGGATGGACGTGGTAAGCGCTGTGGCGGAAGCCAAGGGCTATATGGATACCGCCATCCGTTTCTCGCTCGCCATTGGACACGGACACGGCCCTACGGATCACTTTGCCGCCGTGGAAAGAGAAAGAGAACGCTATACTGTTCTCCAGACCCTCCAGACCGCCGTGGAGCACTTTTCCGGCCATCCTGTCGGTCATCTGATCCCCGAGGTCCAGACCAATATCGCTTACGGCCTCCCCTTTGCAACAACCCACGAGGAGGTCGCCGCCATCCCCGGACGAATCGTCAACCTGAATGGCCGCCCTCACGCCTCCGGCTGCCCGTCTTTTGGAGCCTCCCGACACATCGCCTCCATCGTTCTCACCGTAATGCGCGTTTTCCCTGAATACCGAAGTGTCATGAACATTCGATACGACCCAGCGCTCCTGGAAAAAGCCGAAAAACTGGGGCTCGCCGTATTATCATTTGACCGGAAAGATGAGCCCCCCTCTGTGAAGGAACAGGAAGGCTCCACCTTGGAATGGGGGACAAAGGAAGTTTTAAGCAAAACTGACAGAGTCCCCGATATTATCTTCGACACGGGGGATGTGGGCAAGGAACCGATGATACGCATTATCGGGAGGACCCCCATGGATGTCGTGAACAAAGCCTTGAGAATCGGAGGGGTTCAGACAGAAGACATGGGATAACCTCCCGCTGCGGTGACAACGAACATGACATCCCTCGGCTAAACAAAGGAGGAGAATCATGGACGCCTTGAAACCTGTTGACCCGAAAGAAAGAACCTGGGGAGGTCTCGACTTCTTTATTCTCTGGGCAGGCGCGGGGATCTCCCTGGCCGAAATCTGGGCGGGTGGCATGCTCCGCCCTATGGGCTTTCTGATCGGAGTGGCCGCCATACTCGTCGGCCACCTCCTCGGGAACACTGCTCTCGCCCTCGGTGGGCTTCTCGGATCCGAACACGGTATCCCCACCATGGTGGCGCTCCGCCCCTCGTTTGGCATCCGGGGATCCTACCTCGCCTCGATACTGAACATCATCCAACTCATCGGATGGACGGCCGTGATGATCTGGATCGGAGGAAACGCCGCCGACGCACTCCTGAAACCCGTGCTTGGGGCCCACCCTAAGGCATGGATGGTGGGAATTGGAATCATTACCATCGTCTGGTCTTTCGTGGGAGAGACCTTCTGGAAGTGGCTCCAGCGCATCTCTGTTACAGGTCTCCTCATCCTTTCCGCCGCCATGACCCTGATGGTCTTCAAGTCCTATGGCTGGCACAATCTCTTAAGCGCAGGCGGAGAAGGCGGCCTGGCCATCCCTCTTGGAATCGATCTGGTGGTCGCCATGCCGATTTCCTGGCTTCCCCTCGTGGCCGATTATTCCCGGTTCAGTCGGAAAAACGCGCCGGCCTTCTGGGGGACATGGTGGGGCTATTTTTTCCTGAGCAGTTGGATGTATCTCGTGGGGCTCGCCGCCGCCATCGCGACACGAAGCGACACGCCCGATTCCATGGTGATTCAGCTGATGGCCCATGCCGGATGGATCTTCCCCGCCCTTCTAATCATCCTCTTCTCCACCTTCACCACCACATTCCTGGACATCTATTCCACCGCCGTCTCCGCCCAAAATCTCTTTCCGTCCTTAAAGGAGAAACGGGGGATCGTGATTGCTGGTATCCTTGGTATTCTCATTGCGCTTGTCTTCGACGCCACCCAATACGAAAACTTTCTGCTCCTTATCGGATCGTTCTTCTGTCCCATGTTCGGGGTGACCTTGACCGACTACTTTATCACACGAAAGAGACACATAGACGTGGAGGCCCTTGATAAAAAGGCGGGAATCTACTGGTACAGCAATGGAATCCACTGGAAGGCCATCATCGCCTGGCTCTTCGGGGTCGTTCTTTATCAGGTTAGCTTCAGATTGGGGTGGTCCATAGGGGCTACCCTCCCCTCCATGATCGTTTCAGCAGGCATCTATCTGCTGCTTCATCCGAGGGCAAATCGCGCCTCGTAGAATAAGAAAACAAAAAAGGCGGGAACCCCCCTTTCGGTGGTTCCCGCCTTAGTCTTTGTAACTCTATTAGCTACGTTTACATCGCACGCTGGACGTTCTTCGCCACAGGGCCGCGATCGCTTTCTTCGATATCAAAGGTTACTTCTTCACCCTCTGATAGCGTTTTGAAACCAGGCATGTTAATCGAGGAAAAATGAACGAATAGATCCTGACCATTTTCCTGCTCGATGAAACCGTAGCCTTTTTTCTCGCTAAACCACTTAACTTTTCCTGTTGCCAACACTCTCAACCTCCTTTCCTCGTTTTTTCATGGTCCCTGCCAAAGGTCGAAACGCTGGCAAACGGAAAATACTTCCAAAGCCTAAGTAGCGAAACCGACCCGCTGTTTGTAGCCGGGCCATACATTCTGAATGCTTGTATCATAAGGTAATCGACAAAGTCAAGGAAATAATGAAAGGGTTATTTCTCCGCTCCCATTACCTTTTCTATCTTTGCCTTTTTCCTCAAACCCGCAATCAGGGTTTGAACATCCTCCTGGACCTTCTTCTGCTTCAGGTATGTTTTAATTTTATCTTCCACCTTTTTGAAATCGGTCATGGACTCGGGCTTCTTATCCGTCACCTTTATGATATGAAACCCAAAACGTGTCCTCACGATCCCGCTCGTCTGGCCAGGCTTCATCGCGAAGGCCGCATCCTCAAAAGGCTTCACCATCTGTCCCTTTTTAAAGAATCCCAGATCTCCACCCTTCTTGGCGCTGGGGCCCTCGGATACTTCTTTGGCCACCTTGGCAAAGTCATCACCCTTTTTCAGTCTCGCCTGGGCCGCCTCGATCTTCTTCTTTGCCGCGGCAACCTTTTTCTTGTCAGCGTCCGAGGCCACCTTCACCAAGATGTGACTCGCCCTTACCTCTTCCGGCTGTTTGAAATATTCAGGGTGCTTGTCGTAGAACTCCTTCGCCTCCTTATCTGTGATCTTTATCTTCGAGGCAATCTTCCTATCGATAAGCTCCTTTATCGCCAGTTGCCGCTTGATCTGATTCTTCAGCTCCGATTCTGTCAGATTCACCGTCTTCAGGGCCTCGGAAAAGGCCTTTTTGTCGGAAAACTTCTTCTGCAAGTCCGCGACTTCCTTATTGATCTTGTCTTTAGAGATTTTTATCCCTTCCTTTTCGCTCTCCTGATAGAGGAGTTCCCGATCGATCAGGGTATCCAGAACCTTGTTCTCCACATTTTTGAGGTTTTTCCCCTCGAGTTTCTGTCCCATCTGGACAAACCTGCGCCGCGTCTGATCTACCGACCGATTCAGGTCTTTCCTGCTGATAACCACTCCGTTGACCACCGCAACCTTATCCTTCACCGTTTTGGCCGCCTGCGCGTTTCCTCCAAAAACAAGCACCATGGCACCCAAAAGGAGTAGTCCTATCAAACCTCTTCCTACATGACTTAACCTACAAAACATCCTAACCTCCTAAAAAAAATTTAGCCCCATCCGGGGCCTTCAAAAGACACCTTTTTACCATGCCGTCTTTCCTCAAGGAAGTCTTTTAGCAGGTTTCAAGAGAAAATACAAGTCACCCAGGAAGCCCTGAAACCAAGAAACTTCCCTCGGGTCCTGCTTGCGATGACCCCATGGTTGTGTTAAAAATTTCAGCGATGGGATTACGGTCCAGCGTGCAGCATGGAAACAAATCTATCTTCAAGGGGAAAGCCGATGACATCCGAAATAAAAGAACGTCTCACCCAAAGCAAACAGAAACTCCTGGCCCTTCGGAGCTATCTTTGACATCGAAAACAAGGAGAAAGAGCTTCAAAAACTCAGTGCCGAGTCGGAAAAAGGTGATTTCTGGCAGGATGCCAATCGAGCCAAGGAGATTCTAAAACAGCAGGCGGATCTCAAAAGGGACATCGAAACCATCAAATCCCTGGAAACGGAATACGAGGACCTGGAGGCCTTGGTAGAACTCCTTGAGGAAGAAACGGACAAGGAGTCAGAAGAGGAACTCGAACGGCGACTTAACGGCCTCGAACAGAAGATTCAGTCCCTTGAATTTCAGCAAAAACTGGGGAGCCCCGATGACCGCAGCAACGCCATCGTCAGCATCAACGCAGGAGCCGGGGGCACGGAGGCCCAAGACTGGGCCGAAATGATCCTGAGAATGCTCCTGAGATGGTGTGAGCGAAAGGGCTACGAAACGGAAATTATCGATTTTCTGGCCGGGGATGAGGCCGGGGTTAAAAGCGTTACCTTCACAGTAAGGGGGCCCTATGCTTATGGATATCTCAAGGCGGAGAACGGGATTCACCGCCTGGTGAGAATTTCCCCCTTTGATGCCAATCGCCGACGTCACACCTCCTTCGCCTCTGTTTCCGTCATCCCGGAAAAGCCTGAAGATGTGGACATCGAAATCGACGAGTCAGACCTGAAGATCGACACCTATCGCGCCAGCGGGGCCGGAGGGCAGCACGTCAACAAAACCGATTCCGCCGTCCGCATCACCCATCTTCCGACCGGCATCGTGGTTCAGTGTCAAAATGAACGCTCCCAGTACCGGAATAAACAGATGGCCTTGAGCGTGCTGAAATCGCGCCTCTATGAGCTAAAGCGCCGGGAGGAAGAGGAAAAGTTAGAGGCGTTAAGAGGGGAAAAGAAGGGAATCGAGTGGGGAAGCCAGATCCGCTCCTATGTCCTCCATCCCTATCGAATGGTCAAGGATCACAGGACAGGCATGGAGACGGGGAACGTGGACGAAGTCCTGGACGGGGGCCTCGACGCGTTTATCAACGCCTATCTGATGCAAGGTGTTCCCCAAGCGGGATAAAAGGATGTATCCCGTCTCCCTACGCTTCCAGAGAACCTATTCCTTAAACGACACCAAAGAAAAAATCGAGGGAATCTTTCAGGAATCATGGGCTGGCTATCATGCCCTGAGACGGGGTGATTCCATTCTTCTTAAACCTAACTGTCTCAGCGCCAAACCCCCGGAAGCCGCCGTTACCACACATCCGACCATCCTCGAAGCAACCATCCAGCTCTTACTTGATCACGGCTGCCGGGTTGCCATCGGAGACAGCCCTGCCCTTCAAAAGCTCCAAAACGTGGCAAAAAAAGCCGGCATCATGCCCGTGGCGGAGCACTATTCCGCCCGCCTCCAATCATTCAACGATCCCGTCGAAATCAAAGGACCTGAAAACGGCATCTTCCGAACCTTTGAGATCTCCAGGCACTGTCTTGAATATGACCACTTTATCAACCTCGCGAAGTTCAAGACCCATACCATGATGGTGTTAACGCTTTGCGTGAAGAACCTCTTTGGATGCGTGCCGGGAAAGAAAAAGGCGGCCTGGCATCTCTCCATCGGGGAGGACCGCGGGCTCTTCGCCCGGATGCTCGTTGAACTTGCCTCCGTACTCCCCGTCGATTTCCATCTCCTCGACGGCATCGTGGCCATGGAAGGAAACGGCCCAGGGAACGGGACCCCCACTACTCTGGGGGTCCTCATGGGAGGGGAAAACGCAGCAGCCGTCGACATGATCGCCGCGCGACTGATCGGAATGAAACCCAGCGACTTGCCCACCTGTCGGGCCGCCTCGAAGATAGGGGCCGGACCCACGCACTGGGAAGAGATCGCCGTTCTGGGGGATCCCCTCCCTTCCTCCCCTCTCCCTTTCAAACTTCCCAGTCCCACCAGGACCGACTGGGGACTACCGGGGATACTCAAAGCCACACTGAGCCGTTTCCTCCTTCCATTCCCACATGTTGAAAAGAACCAATGTAAAGTCTGTCTGCAGTGTCAAGAAGTTTGTCCCCCGGGGGCCATCTCCCTGAAAAACGGGGAGATTTCAATAGCGACCGCCAAATGCATACGCTGTTACTGCTGCCAGGAAGTCTGCCCTGAAGACGCCATCTCCTTCAAACGCAGGCTCATAAGGTGAAGGGACCTTTATCAAACGAAATTTTTTTTAACTTGATTAAAAGGAAAAACCTTTTTATATGTTTTCATTATGTAATTAAGACTTATATTAGTTGTACATATTGATAAAGGAGGTGATGAGGCACATCCAAAATCCCCTTGAAGAAAACAGATGCTCGAAAAAAATACCAAAAGGAGAGAAAGATATGAAAGAATTTGACATGCTCATTATAGGTGGTGGTCCTTCGACACGGAATGCGGTTAAAATTATGCGTCAACTCAAACCCGACGTTACATCAGCCGTAATAAGATACGACAGGACAATGATCAATCACTGCGCCATGCCCTACGCCCTTGAGGGAGGAGAGGTTACGCTCGACAAGATTATTGTCTCGGATCAACGACTCTTCAACTGGAAGGCTGAACTCTTCATCGACAAGGCAACGAGTATCGATCCAAAGGAAAAGATTGTTACCACGGAAAACGACAAATTCAAGTATCAGAAACTTTTCCTCCTTACGGGTTCCATGCCTATCAAACCTCCTATTCCCGGCATCGACCTGGAAAACGTCTTCTCTCTGCGCCACACGGAGGACGTGGAGGCTATCGATAAGGCCCTGAGCAAGGCGAAAAAAGTCGTAGTCATTGGAGGCGGATACATCGGTGTCGAATTCGGCTCCCTCGTGAGGAAACGGGGTCTCGACGTTACGATCGTGGAGATGCTTCCACACTGTATGATGGCAACCCTCGATCCTGACTTCTGCGAGCTCGCGGAAGATGAGATGCGCAAAAATGGCGTAACCGTGCTCACCAATACCCAGGTTACCGCCATTAAGGGAGACGAGAAAGTCTCATCCGTTGAAATTGGAGACAAGGAAATCGAGGCCGATCTCGTAATCCTTGGTGTTGGTGTGAGAGCTGAGACCTCCCTGGCAGAACAAACCGGTATCACGGTGGGAAAGACCGGGATCATCGTGGACAACCGGATGCGAACCAATATTCCGGATATTTATGCCGCGGGCGACAACATTGAAACGCACTGCTACGTCACGGGCAAGGTCAAGCCGGGCAAGATCGGAAGCAACGCCGTGGTGGAAGCCAAGGTAGCCGTTATGAACGCCCTGGGCCATGACCGCATCTTCCCGGGAATCATCGGGCCCTCAGCCACGAAGATCTTCAATCTCTGCTTCGGAATGGTGGGAGTCGGACAGGGTCAGGCCGAACGCGACGGTCTGGAGGTCTTCACGGGAGACTCAGAGACCACCAGCATGTACGAGATGCTTCCGGGAACCATGAAAACCCGTGTGCGCCTCTACTTCAAAAAACAGGATCATACCGTGGTAGGTGGTCAAATTGTTGGAAGCCAGTTCCTCGCAGGACATATTGACATGATCGCACAGGCCATCCGTAACCATCTCACCCTTGAAGAACTTTCAACGATCCACTACACCACCCACCCCGAGCTCACGCCAAATCCCGCCACGCAGGGGATCGTTCTGGCAGCAGAAAACGCTTGGCTAAAGACACGAAAGGGCTTTTAGATACCCTCAAAATAGTGTAATGTATGGGGAATGTCGAAAGACATTCCCCATAACTTTTTTAAGGAGTTCTCAAATGCGTTCAGATCAGATGAAAAAAGGGGTTACGCGGGCACCGCACCGAAGTCTCTTCAAGGCCATGGGCTACACCGACGAGGAACTCAGTCGTCCCATCATCGGGATCGCCAGCTCCGCCAACGAGGTCATTCCCGGCCATGTCCACCTGGACAAGGTCGTGGAAGCCGTCAAGGCGGGGATACGAATGGCCGGCGGAACCCCCATGACCTTCGCCACCATTGGCATCTGTGACGGCATTGCTATGGGACACCAGGGGATGAAATACTCCCTCGGTTCCCGGGAGCTGATTGC
>JAOZMY010000107.1:0-1898 GCA_029934085.1 bacterium
GTCATTTTTTCCATCGGAAGCGGTTGACCGATAACCCCCGTAGAGGACATAACGACCTGTTCTTCGGGTACATTCAGCAAACGGGCTGTCTCTCGGCAAAGCGCCAATGCATCCGCCATTCCTCGATCCCCATTGCAGGCGTTGGCGTTACCGCTGTTAACCAAGATCGCGGAAAGGGGTTCGCCGCTTTTGAGCCGTTCCATGCCAAGAATCACGGGCGCCGCCTTGACACGATTGGTCGTGAAGGTCCCCGACCACCGCGCCGGGGGATCTGAAACCATCAGAACCATATCGGGACGCTCAGCCCCCTTGATCCCCGCGTTAACGACGGAAAACTTGAATCCTGGAATCTCAAAAGCCACGGCTCACAACCCCCGACCGCAGCACTTCTTGTATTTCTTGCCACTCCCACAAGGACAGGGGTCGTTCCGTCCGATCTTCTTCCCGGCACGGCGATAGGTCACCGGCTTGTCGCCGCCACCCGACGCCTCGGGTGGTGGGGCAAACTCGCCGGCCTGAGGCATGGGGCGCTGCATCATCTGTCCCCTCCCCATGCTGATGGCGCTTTCATCGGCCATGGGGAGATAGGTCAAATCCTCTACGACTTCCTCGCGCTCGATCTCCACGGCGAAGAGCTTCTCCACGGCATCCTGCTTGATCCGGAAGATCATGTCCTCGAACATATCAAAGGCATCCCGCTGATACACGCGGAGGGGGTCCTGCTGGCCATAGCCTTGGAGGCCAATCCCCTCACGTAACTGGTCGATGGCCAGGAGGTGATCCTTCCAGTTCATGTCGATGGACTGAAGGAGGATCATCTTTTCCAGGAAGCGCATAATCTCTTCACCGTACTCGCTTTCCTTCGAGGCATAGAATTTCTCGACCTCCTCCTCCACACGCTCCTGGAGCATATCCAAAGAGGCCTCTTCCTTTTCCTCGTCCGTGAGATTCAGGCGGATATGAAACTGCTTGAAAAGGGCATCCTGGATCCCCTTCCAGTTCCACTCGTCCGGATATTTTTTCTCCTCGATAAAGGGTTCCAGGATCTCCGGGATGATCTCGGATGAGATATCCATGATTTCTTCACGAAGGTTCTCTGAGGTCAAGACATCCTTCCGCCATCCATAGATGACCTCACGCTGCTTGTTCATGACGTCGTCATATTCGAGGAGTTGTTTTCGTATCTCGAAGTTCTGGGCTTCCACCCTTTTCTGGGCGTTCTCGATGGCCTTCGTGATGAACTTGTGCTCGATGGGCTCACCCTCCTCGATCCCCAGCTTGTCCATCACGCCGGAGATCCGTTCCGACCCGAAGATTCGGAGCAGATCGTCCTCCAGAGAGAGATAGAATCGTGACGATCCCGGATCGCCCTGACGTCCAGAACGACCGCGCAACTGGTTATCGATCCGGCGACTCTCGTGCCGCTCGGTGCCGATGATATGAAGACCTCCCAGGGCGATAACCTCTTCGTGCTCCTTCTGGGTCTGTTTCTTGGCCTCCTCGTAAACCTTAGCCTTCTCTTCCTCACTCATCTCGGGCTTGATCTTCTTTTCGGCGATCATTTTGTAATTTCCGCCCAGGACGATGTCTGTTCCACGTCCCGCCATGTTGGTGGAGATGGTCACGGCCTTCTTACGCCCCGCCTGGGCCACGATCTCTGCCTCCCGCTCGTGGTGTTTGGCGTTCAGGACGTTGTGAGGGACTCCCCGCTTCTTGAGCATGGAGCTGAGCTTCTCCGACTTTTCGATGGAGATGGTGCCTACGAGGACGGGCTGCCCCCGTTTGTAGCACTCGGAGATCTCTTCCACGACGGCCTTGAACTTCTCTTTTTCCGTCTTGTAGATGACGTCCTGGAAGTCTTTTCGGATCATCGGTTTGTTGGTGGGAATCACCACCAC
>JAOZMY010000107.1:1998-5075 GCA_029934085.1 bacterium
AGGGTATGCGCCTTCAGGGCCTGATTCACGTGATGAAGGGTGTCGATGTGACGTGGGTCGTAGAGGTTGTCGATCTTCAGCAACCGCTCTACCTTCAAGACCCCTTCCTCCGTCAGTACCGAAGAGTTCGCCTTTTCATCGATGGTGTAGTCGATATCCTTTTTCAAAAAGGGAATAATCCGGTCGATGGTGTAATATTTTTCCGTGGATTCCTCGGCGGGACCGGAAATGATCAGCGGCGTTCGCGCCTCGTCGATCAAGATACTATCCACCTCGTCGATGATGGCGTAGTTCAGCTCCCGCTGGACAAATTCGTTAATGTCAAACTTCATGTTGTCCCGCAGATAGTCAAACCCAAACTCGTTGTTGGTGCCGTAAGTGATGTCCGCGCCGTAGGCATCTTTCCGTTCCTGATCCGAAAGTTCATGGGTGACCACGCCTACGGTAAACCCAAGGAATTTGTAGATGGCCCCCATCCATTCCGCGTCACGTTTGGCAAGGTAGTCATTGACGGTGACCACATGGACACCCTTGCCTGTCAGGGCGTTGAGGCAGACAGGGAGGGTCGCCACGAGGGTCTTTCCTTCACCTGTCTTCATTTCAGCGATTTTCCCCTCGTGAAGAACGATCCCGCCGACGAGCTGGACATCGAAATGACGTTCCCCCAGGACCCGGCGGGCCGTTTCACGCACCACGGCAAAGACCTCCGGAAGGATATCGTCGAGAGGTTCCCCGTTCTCCACCCGCTGGCGGTATTCGGCCATTTTTCCCTTCAGCCCCTCGTCCGTGAGGGTCTGAATATCCGGTTCCAGTTCGTTTATACGGGTCACGAGGGGGGAGATACGTTTCAACTCCCTCTCGTTTTTGCTACCCACAACCTTTAAGAGCAACTTAGAAAACATGTTGATTTATCACCTGTGCTTAAATGTATTTTCATCCAATACGGACATGTTCGTTTATCCGTACTTGCCAGTTTTTCCCTTGATTTTCGTTAAATTAAGGAAATCAGTTTAAAATATATCGCCTGGGATTGACAGGCACTCCGTTTAGCCGTACCTCGTAGTGAAGATGGGGGCCTGTCGAACGCCCTGTGTTCCCGATCTCAGCAATTTTTTCACCTCTTTTTACACGCTGGCCTACCTTCACCAATATCTTTCCAAGGTGGCCATATCGGGTGGTAATACCGTGACCATGATCGATGATGATAAGCTTTCCGAAGCCTCCCTTTCTACCCGTGAAAACGACAAGCCCATTGGCGGGAGCAATCACAGGTGTCCCCTTGCGGTTGGCGATATCCAATCCCTCATGAAACTGTTTGTGGCCCGTAAACGGGGAAATCCTGTAACCAAAGCCGGATGTCTCAAAACCATATGCGGGTCGAATTGAGGGCGTGGAGTCAAGCAAATCTCTTCGACTTATAAGCTTATCATGTAATTCCTTTAAACTCTTCTGCTCAAATTTCGAGGTCCTTTCAAGTCTAAACAGATCATAATGGAGCTGCAGGATCCGCTCGGATTCCTCGGAAGAAAGGGTATTAACAACCTCACTCGACGAAGACGAAATATCCTCCGGAATACCGCCTACTCCCCAAAGGTTTTCGCTTTCCTGATAGGCGGGTTTCAGATTGGCAATCACCCGAAGTTTCTCGTCAAGCTCCCGAACCTTCGCAACCTGCGTCTGGATCTGCTTGACCTTCTTTTCCAGGACCTCTATCTGTGTCTTGTAGACCTCAGCAGTCTTAATTATCTTGTCACACTTCATCTCGTGTGAGGTGTAATTATAGATAATATACCCGGAAAACGCAAAAAACGAAGGGAGAAATAGCGCAACTAGCCAAACAAGAATCCTCGGAATCTTGAGACGTCTAATCTTTGATTTCTTCGAATTCCCTGGAAAAACGACTACTTCATAGTACTTCGCCACCCTGCCTCCCTCCGTGGTCACAACTTTTTAACAAACAACCACATCGTTGTCAAGACTTGAAAGAACTTCGTTTTGACGCACGACACCAACGGCGCTATAATGTGTGTAGAGGAGGAGGAGCCTATGGATTGGAAGCTATTCGCTGTTACCTTTGGAACCATTTTTCTGGCGGAAATGGGGGACAAAACGCAACTGGCAACTATCGCCTTGACAGGTGAATCGAAAAAGATACTTACCGTCTTCTTGGGCGCCGCTTGCGCCTTGGTTCTCACCTCGCTCATTGGTGTTC
Organism: bacterium; assembly: GCA_029934085.1. Taxonomy (GTDB): domain Bacteria; phylum Desulfobacterota; class S145-22; order S145-22; family S145-22; genus JAOZMY01. The sequence goes on from JAOZMY010000107.1 coordinate 4,211, forward strand.
TCGTGGGTGGGATTATTTCCAGATACGTTCCCGAGCAGGTCATCCAAAAGGTTGCCGCCCTCTTTTTTATCGTCACGGGTGTTCTATTCTTTTTTGGGAAGGTATGAGGGTTAGGTGAAAGGTCAAAGGTAGAAGGAAAAATTTAACCCATCTTGATATACTTCTATAAGACGAGAAGACTTGAATTTGTATCCCATTTGTGCTACATTTTAGCTGCAAATGGAGGTGACCTATGAGCAAAACATCCATGGTTCGTGCCCGGATCGAACCCGAATTGAAAGACAAGGCGGAACGTGTCTTTCGCAAACTCGGGATGACAACAACTCAGGCAATCACACTCTTTTATAAACAGGTGGAGATAAGAAAAGGCTTGCCGTTTGATGTAGCCATTCCCAACAACACAACGCGCCGAACGTTCGAAAACACGGATGCCGGTCGCGATCTAATCGTTTGCGAAGACATCGATGACATGTTCGAAAAACTCGGTATTTGAACCTAATGCTAACGCCTGTCTATACCCGGCAATTTGAAAAAGACGTCAAGCGAATGCGAAAAGCTGGGAAACAGATGGAGAAACTTAAGATCATTATCCGTTCTTTAGTAGTCGAGGAACCTTTGGATGCTATTCATCGGGACCATAAGCTTATTGGAAACTGGAAAGGGCGTAGGGAGTGTCATATCGAATCCGATTGGCTCCTCATTTACAAAAGGGAGGAAAGACGTATTATTTTTGAACGCACGGGAACACACTCGGACCTGTTCCGACTATAAAAATGAAGGAGTTATAAAAATTTTAGGGGAGGAAACACGATGAAGGTTAATATTGGTTCCTCAGTTCTTGAATTGGTTCAGGGGGATATCACGA
>JAOZMY010000107.1:5175-6874 GCA_029934085.1 bacterium
GGAACGGGACGTCTGCATCTCTCCGCCAAAGAAGTCAAACAGGTCATGAAAAAGGGGGCCCGCTGGACCGTGGAAAAAGGACTGGGAGACCAGGAAGATCTCGAATTCACGGAAGATTACGGGGTTATGGAGTCAGCTGACCCTTCTGTCATAGGCGATTACGCCATCAAACGAGGGCTGGACCAGTTAGGCACACTCGGCTCGGGGAATCATTTTTTAGAGCTCAGCCGAGTAGAAACCATTTTCGACGAGAAAATCGCCCGGCGTTTCGGCCTTTTCGAAAATCAGCTTATCATCTTCATCCACTCCGGCTCCCGCGGGCTCGGATATCAAATCTGCGATGATTTTCTCCATGAGATGGTCAAACATCTGTTGGATCTTTCTTTCAATCTCCCGGATCGCCAGTTGGCCTGCGCGCCCATTTCATCGGACATCGGAAAACGCTACTTCGCGGCCATGTCCTGCGCTGCCAACTACGCCTGGACAAACCGCCAGATCCTGATGACACTCGCGATTCGAACTATCGAAGAGGCCCTCCATATCGGTCCCAAAGAACACGGGTTTCGACTCCTTTACGATGTTTGCCACAATATCGCAAAAATGGAATCTCATACCATCAAAGGAAAATCCCGCAAGGTCTGCGTCCACCGGAAGGGAGCAACCCGGGCCTTTCCCGCTGGTCACCCCGACCTTCCCCGGGCCTTTAAAGACACAGGTCAACCCGTCCTCATACCAGGAGATATGGGCACGGCCTCCTATATTCTCGTAGCTCAACAGGGGGCGATAGAGGAAACCTTTGGAAGCACTTGCCACGGAGCCGGCCGCGTGCTTTCCCGGTCCCAAGCCATCAAACGCCTGAACAAACAAAAGATCCTGAATTTCCTCTCATCCCAAGGCATTTCCGTGCGAGCCCGAGGGAAAAAGACTTTACTTGAAGAGGCCCCCGACGCCTACAAGGACATCGATCGGGTTGTCACCATCGTGGAAAAGGCCGGTATCTCCTCCCGGGTAGCCAGGCTGGTGCCCATGGGCGTGATCAAAGGGTAAACACCCCAATCCTTTTCTGAAAACCGAAAAACCCGGTTTTCCCGATCCTTTCAGACCATGGCTTTTTGTTAAAAATCGATACCCACGATTCAATTGACTCCAAAAGTTGGGAAAGGTATGATGATTTTATGCGATTGGACAAGTGGCTAAAGGTCGGATGTCTCTACAAAAAACGTTCCGCGGCGAAGGAGGCCTGTGAGAAGGGGCGCGTCACCCTGAACGACCGTCCCGCGGGGCCAGACCGCCCCGTAAAGGACGGGGACGTCATCACGATCCGTTACCCCCACGGCATCAAGAAGGTGCAAGCCCTCGATACCACGAAAAAATCGGTCTCGGCCAAGCTGGCGGCCGTCGTTTTCTACAAGGAGCTTCCACTGACGCCGGAGGAAGAGGCGGAAAACCTGCGGATCCAGACCATACGCATGGCCGCACGAACTACCAAATACCAGCAGGGCGGACGCCCCACAAAGAAAGACCGACGGAAGATCATGAAGATCAAGCGGCAATCCCCCTTCGGAACCCCTTTCACCCCATAGCAGCAAAGGAGAACAATGCAAGCATCACTTCTGGGAAGTATCGTCACATGGATCGTCAACGCCGTCTCCGCCCTGGGATACTGGGGCATCATCGCCATGATGTTTCTCGAGTCCTC
>JAOZMY010000169.1 GCA_029934085.1 bacterium
GTGACGTCGACGTTTTGTAGCGTGGGGCGGGACTTGGGTCCCGCCTTTTTTATTTTACCAACCGCGGACCTGCATAGATGAATATGGAGTTTTCTTGGGGATAGATTTTACGGGCCTAACCTGTCTCTACCACCGGACGCCTCAAAAACAACGCGAATCCCGTAACCCCCATAAGTCCGATAATACCTCCCCCCACAAAGGTGGATGTCAAGTTCAGGGCCTCGGAGGTGGCTCCAGCAAAGAGGGGCCCGATGATCATCCCGATACTGTGAAACAGGACGAAGAGGCTCATCATGGAGCCCATTTCCCCGATCTTTTTCCCCTCTTCCACGACAAGGGCGCTCAGGGCAGGCATGGCAATGCCCCCGGAGATTCCCAGCAGAAAATTTACCCAGAAGATTTCCCAGAAGTTCCGCGTAAAGGGAATGAGGATGAGAGCGGTGGCGGCCATGGCACCACCGAGGGTGACGAACCATCTTTTCGGGAGTCGGTCTGCCAGCTTCCCGAAAGGGGTCTGGAGAAGGGTCGCAATGAGGATATTGAGTGAGATCAAGATGCCGATCTGGGAGCTGGAAAGCTTCAGCACATTATCGCCGAAGATGGGAAGAAAGGCCCACGTAACCCCGATGCCGATGGAAAAACAGAGGCGGTAGAGGAAAATGCCTTTCAAGGCCCTGGGCCTGAAGAAACGAGCGTATCCCTTGGGAACCGGGCGGGGGTTGTTCGTTTTCTTCTTTTCCGGAAGGAAGAGAAGCGAGGTCAAAAAACCGATGAAACTTAGAACCCCCATGGCGTAGAAACTGCTGTCCATCCCGAAGACGTCCTTGACGATGCCCCCCAGGATGGGGCCTGTGGCAAGCCCCCCATAGAAGAAGAGATTGAAGGTGCCCATGTAGGTCCCTTCCCTTCCTTTGGGCGTGATTTCTCCCATGTAGGCCAGGGCGATGGGGATGACCATGGCCGCGGCGATTCCCTGAATGGTTCGGGTCAGGATGAGGAGAGGAATGTTTGTGGATTTTAGGTAGCCGATGGAAGTGAGGGAAAAGAGAAACAGACCGGCTGTGATGAAGATCTTTCTCCCCCTTCTGTCCGAAAGCTTTCCGATGAGGGGGAGAAGAAGGGTCCGGGATATGGAGAAAGAGGCGAAGACCAGGCCGATGGCAAGCCCCGTGGCCCCATAGTGCTGAGCGTAGACCGGTAACAGCGGTGCCACGATGCCCATCCCCAGCATGGCCGAGAAGATGGCGAGGCAGAGGGCGATAAAGATCTTTTTTCGCAGGTCATCCATATCGAGAAACGCCTGGCTCGCTGTGGAGCCAGGCAGTAAAAAGTTGATGTTCCCCCACCGGCTGTGATTGCCGAGGGGCGTTTCTCAGGATTTCTTTATTTCCTCGACAACGAGATCGCCTACCTCCTGGGTGCTGTAACCCATCTTGCCGGCGGAAAGGCTTTTCAGCTTTGGAATCACGGCTTGAACGGCTGCCTCTACAGCGCTCGCCGCCTCTTCTTCGCCCAGATATTCCAGCATCATGGCGGCAGAGGAGATGGCAGCCAGGGGGTTGATGACATTCTTCCCCGCATACTTGGGAGCGGATCCACCGATGGGCTCGAACATGGAGGTTCCCGAAGGGTTGATGTTCCCCCCCGCGGCGATGCCCATACCGCCTTGGATCATGGCGCCCAGGTCGGTGATGATGTCGCCGAACATATTGTCCGTGACGATCACGTCGAAGGTTTCCGG
>JAOZMY010000031.1 GCA_029934085.1 bacterium
TCCCGTCCTCTCGCCGCGAGGATCTCAATGGGCATGCAGCCCTCATAGTAAGTTTCCGATTCGAAGGGGTGCAACTCCACTTTTTCCGCGTTTAGAATGGCATCCACGAAGCGTTCATACTGTTCTCGGTTGAGCGGGACATTCAGATAATCGTCTCCTCCCTTATTGTAGCGAGACGCTCTGAAAACGATGGAGGTATTGATGCTGTCGGCATAAATAATAGGTGAGGTGGCGTCGTAGAAATAGAGAAGGGTGCTTCCTGTCTTATGTTTAAGGTCCTCGATGAGGTCAGGGTGGGTGAGGGGACCGGTAGCCAGGATTGCTGGTTTATCCGGGATTTCCTCCAGGGAGTGGATGACCCGGTGTTCGATTTGAACGAGAGGGTGGTTCGAGAGCTTTTCCGTGATTTCCAAGGCGAAGCGTTCCCGGTCCACGCTGAGGGCGTTGCCTGCGGGGACGGCGTGATGGCGGGCCACGTCCATGATGAGGGAGCCCAGTATTGTAAGTTCTTCTTTAAGCACGCCGGTGGCGGTGGTGGTTTGGAGTGATTTTAGGGAATTACTGCAAACAAGTTCCCCCAGCAAGGGGGATTTATGAGCGGGAGAGAAGGCGACAGGCTTCATCTCAAGGAGATGCACCTCGATTCCCTGCCGGGCCAGCTGCCACGCCGCCTCGCTCCCGGCCAGTCCCCCGCCGACAATCGTGACGTGATCGGGGAAATTTAGAGTTGGGCCCATTTGCAGAGACGTCTTTCCAGGATTTCAACGACTTCATAAAGGGAGATGCCGAGCACGCTCATGCCGATGATTCCCACAAACATCATGGGATAGTCAGCCATCCCCCAGGCGTCCAGGATCAGATTTCCCAACCCGCTTCTCGTGGCGAAGGATTCCACGAAGAACAGGATGGCCACAGAGGTCCCGATACTGATACGAAGGGAGGTAAGGATGGCGGGGAGACAGGCGGGGACGACCACGTGGCGATAGATATCTACGGTGCTGCCTCCCAAGGTCACGAGGGCGTCGATGAAGGGTTTTTTGACGGAGCGGGATCCGTCGCGGGTCGTTACGAGGATTTGGTAGAAAACCACCAACGCGATGAGCGCGACCTTGGAGATGTCCCCAATTCCCAAGAGGATGAAAAAGATGGGAAGAAAAACGATTTTTGGGATGGGGTAAGTGAGGAAGATCATGGGGGCGATCCATTTGTCCCACTTGGGGTTTTGACCCAGGAAAAGGCCGAGGGGCGCCGCCGTGAGAATGGCAACTCCCAGACTGATGACAACGCGGGCCAGACTGACCAGGAAATTCGGGGCAAAGGTTCCGAGATTGAAGGATTCAATCACGTCGAGGGGGGAGGGGATGATTCCCCCCTTGACCTTTAGGGACATGAGGATCCAGATCCCAAGAAGGATGAGAGAGGCCAGGAAGCCGGTGAGATACCGTTGTCGTTTCATTCCTGAACTCCCTGCGTGGCGAAGAGGGTTTCCCTTAGCCTTGACGATATTTCGAAAAAGGCCTTCGAACTGCGATATGCGGGGTCTCCCGCGTGGAGGTTTTCGACTTCCGCCTGAATACGGGCAGGTCTTTGGGTTAGCACCAGGATTTTCTTCCCGAGGAAGGTGGCCTCCTCGATACTATGCGTGACGATGATGAAGGTGATGTTATGCCGTTTCCAGATGTTTGCGAGGAGCTGTTGCAGGTGCTCCCGAGTCATGGCGTCGAGGGAGGAAAAGGGCTCGTCCATCAGGATCAGGGAGGGATTCATGGCGAGAACCCGCGCGATGGCGACCCGCTGGCGCTGCCCGCCGCTGAGCTGGGAGGGGTAGAAATTTGTGAAAGGGGTTAACCCCAGCTCTTCAAGAATGGGTTCGAGCCGCTGTTTTATCTCGGCATGGGGGGAGTGCTTCAGAATTAAACCCATGGCCACGTTTTCCCATACCGTCTTCCAGGGGAAAAGCCCGTAATCCTGAAGAATCATGGGAATATTCCCCCGGGTGGTTGTCGTGCCGTTGACCTGGATAACTCCGTCCTGAATGGGGAGTAGGCCGGCAATGAGATAGAGGAGGGTGGTCTTTCCACACCCAGAAGGCCCAATAATGGCGCAGCTTTCCCCCTTTTTGACGGAAAAGCTGATATCGCCCAAGGCTTCGACACCTTCCGGATAGGTAAATTTCAGATTTTGGACACGTATCATTTTCGCCGGAGATCAATTTTCCTTTTTCGGTTCAGGTGGAACTGAGAAGAGGTTGTTTGAAAGGAGGTCTTCGGGCTTTACGGACTGTTTGAGTAACCCCTTTCCCTTGAGCCATGCCAGAACCCTCGATAGATCCTTTTTCGAGGGAGGGGAGGCCTTGGGAAAGTCCGCGAAAACGAAGGATTGAGCAATAGGCTTGGGAAGGCGGCACTTTTCCACGAGCAGGGACCGGACACCTTGGTGGTCCCGGTTGATGACAGTGACAGCCCTGTTGTAGGCCTGGTAAAAAGCCTGGAGAAAGGCCCGATGTTTTTTGATAAAAGTTTCGTTCCAGATAAGAACGGTTTGGGAAAGGTTGGTCTTTCCATCGTCCGCGAGCCAGTGGGCTCCTTTGGATCGGGCGAGGGATGCGAGGGGGTCTGGGAGCACGGCGGAGTCGATCTTTCCGCTCATGAGCATTTGAAACCGGATGGGTATGCTCTTAATCTCCTGCTTTTTGACGGCCTGGATTGGCAAGCCGTTTTCTTCGAGGAGCCCGTCCAGGACATATTCGATGATGGTATTCGAGGAGATGGCGACGTGTTTTCCTTTAAGGTCCTTGAGGGTCCGGACAGGGGAATCAGGGGGCGAGAGGATGGCAAAAAGCCCTTCTTTTGGGGTCTTCCCGAGGATGACCGAGACGGTTTTAGCGGGAAAACCGCGACTCCGTAAAAGTGCCGCGGAGATGATATCTCCGAGGTAGGCATCGAGTTTACTGGTCTGGAAGGCCGCGTCCCGTTCGACGGCACTCCGAAAGGTAATCAGTTTCACGGGAATCGGGAGGGGTTTGAAGAATCCACGCTGTTCCGCTACGTAGAAGGGAAGGGCGTCCACGATTGGTAAAACGCCGATTCGGACCATAGCGGCACGGGCTGAGAGGGTCATGAAGGCAAGGAAGATGAGTGACGAAAAAAGTAAGATTTTCTTTTTCACCGGTTCCTCCCTTCTATTTCAGATAAGTATCTACCACCACAAAGGCAAGGAACATCATACTGATGAGACCGTTGATTGTAAAGAAGGCTGTGTTGATCTTTGATAGGTCATTGGGGTGAATAAGTAGGTGCTCGTAGACGAGAAGTCCCCCCACGGCGGCAACCCCGATGAGATAGAGGGCTCCCGTGGGAAGGAGCTTTGCCAGGGATGCGAGAAAAACAATGGAGAGGAAATGGAGGAGCCGCGAAATCCATAAGGCGGGAGCGATTCCCACGGCCGCCGGAATGGAGTGGAGCCCTGTTTTTCTGTCAAACTCCACGTCCTGAAGGCTGTAAAGGATGTCGAATCCGGCGATCCAGCAGAGGACCGCTATGCTGAGAATTATCGCCGGAATGGAGACGGTTCCTGTTGCGGCCATCCAGGCGCCGAGCGGTGCGCCTGAGATGGCAAATCCGAGAACGAGATGGCTGTAGGAAGTATAGCGTTTGGTGTAGGAATACCCGATGAGAACGATAATGGCGAAGGGGCTTGCCAGTAGGCAGGCGGTATTGAGCATGGCCGCCGCAATGACGAAGAGGCCGAATGCGGTGAGGCTGATGATTAAGGCGGATCTTCGTGAAATGCGTCCAGCGGGGATGGCGCGATTCCGTGTTCGGGGGTTCCGGCGGTCAAATTCTGCATCGATGATACGATTGAACCCCATAGCGCCTGTCCGTGCTCCTACCATAGCAACAACGACCCAAAGGACAAGGTGCCAGGTCAGGTGACCTTTTGTGGCGAGGAGCAGAGAAACGAGAGCGAAAGGTAGAGCGAAGACGGTATGCTCGAACTTGATCATTTCGAGGAATTCCGTCAGGGCCTTGCGGGTCTTGGGGGCAGTGTCAGTTATCGAGCCCATAATCCTTCCAGCGTTGCGTCACTTGTTTCACAACCTCGGAAGACATACGGGCTTCCTCGGGCCAGGGGCGCTGGAATCCTTCCTCTGGCCACTTGCGTGTGGCGTCGATTCCCATCTTTCCCCCGATGCAGGAAAGGGGAGAGGTATGGTCGAGGAGGTCTGTGGGGCCTTCCGTGGTAAAGATATCCCGTTTGGGATCCACATGGGTTCCGACCCGCCAGAGGGCCTCCCCGTAATCGTGCACATTGACATCCCCATCGAAGACGATAATGAACTTGCTGAACATCATCTGTCCCAGCCCCCAAAAGGCGTTGATAATCTTTCGTGCGTGACCGGGATACTGTTTGTTGATGGAAACCAGGACGAAGTTGTGAAAGCATCCGTGGATAGGAAGGTCCATGTCCACGATCTCAGGAAGAAGCTTCTGGATGATAGGAAAGAAGAGACGTTCCGTTATCTTTCCCAAAAGAGCGTCCTCCATGGGCGGCTTGCCGACAACCGTGGCGGGATAGATGGCCCGCTCCCGGTGGGTGATGCAGGTGAGGTGAAAAACGGGGAAAGGCTCAGGAGGGGAGTAAAAACCCGTGTGATCTCCGAAAGGTCCTTCTTCTCTCAAAGGCTCTTCTGGGTCTATATAACCCTCCAGAATGAAATCTGCCTCGGCCGGAACGAAAAGGTCCTGAGTGACGCACGGCGCGATGGAGACGCGCTGCCCCCTCAAAATGCCCGCAAGCGTCCATTCGTCCATTCCTTCTGGAAAAGGGGCGGTCGCCAGGTAAGCAAGCAGGGGATCCCCGCCCAGGGCGACAGCGACAGGCATCTTTTTGCCGATCTTCTGATATTGCCGGAAGTGTTGGGCCCCACCCTTGTGGGGGTGCCAGTGCATCCCAGTGGTTTTGCCATCGTAGAGCTGGAGGCGATACATTCCCACATTCCGCATGCCAGTTTCCGGGTCTTTGGTGATGACCTGGGGAAGGGTAATGAAACGACCGGCATCCCCCGGCCATGTTTTCAGTATGGGAAGGTTCCCGAGATCGGGGGTCTGATTGACAACTTCCTGGCAGGGGGGCGAAGAAACCTTTTTAGGAATCATGGCCTTGAAGTTTTTCAATTTGGGAAGAAGAGAGAGGCTTCCTTTCAAAGTAGTGGGGAATTCGGTTGAGACCAGTTCCTTGATAAAGCCTTCAAGCTCCCGTACCGATTTGCCAAAGAGAATTTCAACCCGTTTCCAGGTTCCGAACAGGTTCGTCAGGACGGGGAAGCAACTGCCCTTAACGTTCTCGAAGAGGAGGGCAGGGCCATTTTTTTCGAAGACACGCTGGGTAATCTCGGAAATCTCGAGAATGGGATCGACCTCAACCTTGACCCTTTTGAGCTGTTTTTCCTTCTCTAATTTTTTTATCAGAGAAAATAACGTTGGCTCTCCCATGCAGTTGTCCTCATCTGTTGTCTTATCTTCGATGGAGCCTTTCAAGGCTCTTCAATGTCGTAAGGAGGGTCATCCTCGTCCGAGAAGCGCCCCTCGAGCGCTATTTCTTGATCCTCCACAAGCTGTAAGATCAGGGCCTTTGCCTTGTCGAAATTTCTTGTTGCCACGTAGAGACGTTGCTCGGCCATGTTTTTGACGTGCACGGGATAGGGAGTCACGCGTAGGTCACGAACGAAACAGGGGATCCCGTTGTCCGACAGGGTCAGTCTTAAATAGTCCGCTTCGATGGGCGAGGGCGTTACAAATATCTCTGTAAATTCCTCGTCCCGTTCCATTTTACGTCCCGGATTCCCAAGAATGGAGATAGGCCTCCTGCTCCTGGGTAAGAACATCGATCGTGACATCCATGGCTATCAGTTTCAGACGGGCAATTTCGTTATCGATATCCAGGGGGACTCCGTAGACCTTTTTCTCCAGCTTGCTTGCATTCCTGACCATGTATTCGGCGCAAAGGGCCTGATTGGCGAAGCTCATGTCCATCACGCTGGAGGGATGACCTTCCGCCGCGGCCAGGTTGATAAGCCGGCCTTCTCCCAGAAGGTAGATGCATCGGCCATCTTCGAGCTTGTACTCGTCCACGAATTCACGGATTTTCCGCTTTTCCACGCTGATTTCTTCCAGTCCCTCGATATCCAGCTCCACGTTGAAGTGGCCAGAGTTGGCAACGATGGCCCCGCTTTTCATCAGGAGGAAGTGTTCCTTCCGGATGACGTCTCTATCACCCGTCAGCGTCACAAAGAAATCCCCGATTTTTGCGGCCTCAGCGATGGGCATGACACGGTAGCCGTCCATGACGGCCTCCAAAGCGCGAAGGGGATCCACTTCCGTCACGATAACGTTGGCACCCATGCCCCGCGCCCGCATAGCCACGCCCCGGCTGCACCAACCGTAGCCACAGACAACGAAGATGCTTCCCGCAATGAGACGGTTAGTCGCGCGGATGATCCCGTCTAATGTGCTCTGTCCGGTCCCGTACCGGTTGTCGAAAAGGTGTTTCGTCATGGCGTCGTTGACGGCGACGACGGGGAACTGTAGGACTCCGTCGTCTGCCATGCTCCGGAGACGGATGACTCCGGTTGTCGTCTCTTCCGTGCTTCCCACGACATTCTTGACGAGGGCCTTCCGTTGATCCGGCGCCAGTTTTTCGGCCCATTTTCTGACGGAAGGATGCAGCCCATCCAGTTTGTCCAGGGCGATAAAATGGAGAGAGGAAACGAGATCTGCCCCGTCATCCATAGTGATATGGGGCTCGTGCTGCAGGGCCGCGCGGATATGGTCGTAGTAGGTGGCATCATCTTCGCCCTTGACGGCAAAGACGGGGATTTCGTCATCTTTGACCAGTGCGGCTGCCACATCGTCCTGGGTACTTAAGGGGTTCGAGGCGCAAAGGGTCACGTCCGCTCCCCCTGCCTTGAGGGTTTTCATCAGGCTGGCCGTTTCTGTTGTCACGTGAAGGCAAGCCGAGAGACGATAACCCTGGAGCGGTTTTTCTTTCGTGAACCTTTCCTTGATCTGATTCAAGACGGGCATGCTTTGGGCCGCCCATTCAATTCTCAGTCGTCCTTTGTCGGCAAGGGAGATATCTGCAATGTCGTAATCCATTGATCGTTCCTTTCGAGAGGCTGGGCTTAGAGGCCCGCGAGTTTTTTGAGCTCATCCGCCTTATCGGTCTTTTCCCATGTAAATTCGGGGAGATTCCGTCCAAAGTGCCCATAGGCCGCTGTTTTCTTGAAGATGGGGCGGAGGAGATTGAGGTGTTTGATGATTCCAGCGGGTTTCAGGGGAAAGACCTCCCGAACCAGTTTCGCGATTCCGTCCGGCGGGTAGTTTGAAGTTCCGAAGGTGTTGATCATGACGGACACGGGTTCCGGAACTCCGATGGCGTAGGCAAGTTGAACCTCGCACTTGCTGGCAAGACCGCCCGCGACAATGTTTTTGGCGATGTAGCGAGCCATGTAAGAGGCGCTCCGGTCAACCTTTGAGGGGTCTTTCCCAGAAAAGGCGCCACCTCCGTGGCTCCCTTGACCGCCGTAGGTGTCCACGATGATCTTTCTTCCCGTCAAGCCGCAGTCGGCGTGGGGGCCACCCATGACGAAGCGTCCCGTGGGATTAATGTAGTATTTGGTTTTGTCGTCCAGCATGTCCTCGGGAAGGACTTTTTTGACCACCTCTTCGACCAGGGCCTCACGGATGGTTTCGTATTCCACATAGGGGGTGTGCTGCGAGGAAAGGACCACGGTATCGATTCGGACAGGGTGACTGTCTTGGTATTCGATCGTAACCTGGGATTTTCCATCTGGCCTGAGAAAATCAACGATGCCCAGTTTGCGAATCTCCGCAAGTCTGTGGGTTAGACGATGGGCATAGACGATGGGCATGGGCATCAGCTCGGTCGTTTCGTCACAGGCGAATCCAAACATGAGACCCTGGTCTCCCGCTCCCTGTTCTTTGAACAATCCTTCCCCTTCACTGACACCGATGGAGATATCCGGAGACTGTTTGTCGATGGATGTGATGACCGCACAGGTTTCCCAGTCGAATCCCATGGAGGAATCGTTGTATCCGATTTCCTTGATGGTCTGCCGGACAACTTCCGGCATATCCACGTAACAACTCGTCGTGATTTCACCCGCGATGAGGGCCATTCCCGTGGTGACGAGGGTTTCGCAGGCGACTCTTCCTTGGGGATCCTCCTTGAGGATCGAGTCTAAGATGGCGTCTGAGATCTGGTCGGCGACTTTGTCGGGGTGGCCTTCCGTGACAGATTCCGACGTAAACAAAAAATTTGTCATTGACATATGGTTTTTCCTCCTTGAATTTACATTTAGTCACCGGTTAAAGTGATTTTTAAGCTACGTTTCTATATCACCTCTTCGGGTAAGTTTCAACCGACTGATAAAAACTTAATCTTCTCCGAATTTTTCACTGAATATCTTTTCAACGGCCTCCATGCATTCTTCCGCATCAGGGCCTTCGACCGTTACCTTTATCTTCGATCCCTTGGAGGCCGCCAACATCATGATCCCCATGATGCTTTTCCCGTTGACCTGAAGCCCGTCCTTATTGAGGGTGATCTCAGAGCGAAATTCACTCGTGACCTTGACTAGCTCTGCCGCGGCCCTGGCGTGGAGCCCCAGCTGGTTTTGGACGATTAAAGTTTTTTCCACTTTGGGGAAATTACTCTGATTTTCCGACGTTGAGGACATCTGAGGGATTGAGTATGTTTTTTACAGCGCTCTGGATCAGTTTCACCTTCAACTCTTCCATCGGGTATTTATCCCTGTCTTTAAGAAGTTTGATGACAAGCGGAAGATTGATCCCCGTGATGATTTCGACACGGTTAGGTTCGAGAAACGAAAGGCTGACATTGGCGGGAGTTCCACCAAAGAGATCTGTAAGGATGAACACCCCGTCGTCCTGATCCACTGATTTAATTGCCTCACGGATGGTTTCCTGAATAGTTTCGGGTTCTTGAGTAACATCTACGGAAACGGCTGAAACGTTGTCAACCTCACCCAAGATCATTTCCGCGGCGCTTACAAACCCATCCGAGAGATCACCATGACAGACAATAACGATTCCCTTCATTTCTTATCCGATATCTCTAAACCCATCCATTACGTGAACAGGCAGATTCTTTAGGTGGTCGGAAAACCTGTTTTTCAGTTCCCTCGCGATCGCGACCGACCTATGAACTCCTCCTGTACATCCTATACCGACAGTCAGATATGCCTTTCCCTCTTCGAGGTATTGGGGTATCAGGAATTTCAAAAACCCTTCCACATGGGAGAGAAATTCCTGTGCCTCCTGTTTATCAAGAATGAATCTTCTAACAGATTCGTCTAACCCTGTCAAGTTTTTGAGGTCTTCCACAAAAAACGGGTTAGGAAGAAACCGCACGTCAAACAGCAGATCGAGTTCGGCTGGAAGCCCGTATTTGAATCCGAAAGATAGAAAGGTAAGAGAGAGTTTTTGGGTATCTCCGGGTGCGATTGTGTGAATGATTCTCTTCCTGAGCTCATGAATAGAAAGGTTGGTTGTGTCGATAGTTTGATCGGCCATTTCCTTCAGGAAGGAGAGATTCTCTCTCTCTTTATGGATTCCTTCGATGATGCCCCCGGAAGGGGCGAGAGGGTGTTGTCTTCTCGTTGTTTTGAAGCGTGTGATGAGGGTTTCGTCGGAGGATTCGAGAAAGAAGATCCGGAGGACGGCGTTTGTAGCTTTGATTTGTGCGATGACGTTTTTCACGTCCTTTAGAAATTCCTTTTCCCGAATATCGACTACAAGGCCGATTTTGTTGATATCTAACTTGGAGTTTCTGATGAGATCGATAAAGGTCGGAAGAAGAACAATAGGGAGGTTATCGATGCAGAAGTAGCCTACATCCTCGAGGGCCTTGATGGCCGTTGTCTTGCCAGACCCAGAGAGTCCGCTGACCCAGACGATTTGAAGGGGGGAAGGGGGCTCAACCACTATTTTCTTCTCTCATTTTTTTTAAGAGGTTTTCTTCCAGCTCTTGGGGGGTGTGGGTTCCGCTGGCTCTCAGGATGTGGTTTCTCGCGGCGACTTCGATAATCGTGGTTAGGTTTCTCCCTGGGGTGACGGGGATTTGAATGAAAGGCATCTCCACGTCCAAGAGTTTGATCGTATTCTGATCTAACCCCAATCTCTCCGGTTTTTCTATGGAAAGCCAATCGACGAGTTCAACAATCAGGTCAATTTTTTTCCTCTTGCGGATGGCTTCGACGCCGAAGAGGTCCCGGATATTGATGATTCCCAGCCCCCGGATCTCCATCAGGTTTTGGATGAGATTGAAGCTTGTTCCGAAAAGCGTCGTAGGTTCCGTCTGGATAATCTTGACCACATCGTCGGACACGAGCCGGTGGCCCCGGATGATGAGGTCGAGGGCGCATTCGCTTTTCCCGATCCCGCTCTTCCCCAGGATAAGCACGCCCACACCGAAGACATCGAGGAGAACTCCGTGAACGGTGGTCGTGGGTGCCATTCGGTCTTTCAGAAATTGATTGAGGTGATCAATGAGTTGGGAAGTCTTTAAGGGGCTTGAAAAAAGAGGGATATCATGCCGATTGCAGGCCTCAACCAAAAGGTCCGGAGGAGGCATGCCCCGCGACAAGATGAAACAGCTCGGATTTCTCTTCCCCATGGCTTCGAGAATTTCTACCTGGACTTCTTTTTTCAGGCTTGTGAGATAGGTGATTTCTTTTTTTCCGAAGATTTGAATGCGGTGAGGATCGAGATAATGGAACTCCCCAGCAAGAACCAATCCGAGTTTTTGGATGTGGGGATCCTTGATTTTCCGATTCAACCCCTTTTCTCCGGCCAGGAGGACAAGTTCGAATTTTCTTTCGGGGTTCTCGAAAAGCTCTCGGACCTCTATGGTGGTTTCAAGCGGGGCGTTGTTATAGTTTATCATCTTCCTCCTTGATGATTTGGTATATTTCTTCCGCATTTTTCGCATCGAGGAGCTGTTGTCTAAAGGCGGGATCTTTAAGGATTTTCGATATCTTAGCAAGGGCCTTCAGATGGGTGCCGGCCGAGTTTTCGGGGGCGAGAAGAAGGAAGATGAGATGAACGGGCTTGTTATCAATGGCGTCGAAGTCTATCCCCTTTTGGCTTCTCCCGAAACAGCAGATGAGGTGTTCCAAGTCGTGTAGTTTCCCATGAGGGATGGCGACACCCTCTCCGATTCCCGTACTTCCAAGCTTTTCTCGTTCAGTGAGCACGTGGAGCACCTTTTCTGCCTTAAGTCCCATAACTTCTTCGAGACACTGTGCAAATTCCTTAAGGGCTTCCTCTTTGTTTTGCGACTGGATGTCTTCGATAATGAGTTCGGGCTTCAAGAATTCAACAATTTTCATAGTTTCCTCGCTTATTCCGTTGGGTCGATGAGTCCGAAATTCCCATCCCCCCGCTTGTACAGGACATTGATTCGTGATGTTTCCGCATTTGTAAATACCAGAAAATCCCTTGAATCGCTATCGAGTTCATCCATGGCTTCCGAAACGCTTAAAGGAGTTGCCACAAAGGCCTTTGACTTAATGACTTTGGGTTTTTTCCCCTTATCTACCTCAGGTGAGAGGACGGCAAGTTTAAAGGCGCGGCTGTGGTTCGGGGATTTTCTGTTTTTTCGCTTATCTCTAAGTCTCCTGAGCTGTTTTTCAATTTTGTCCATAACCAAGTCGATGGCGGCATACAGGTCTTCATTCCTGTCTTCCGCATGTATATCTATCCCGTTTCCGGAAAGATTTATTTCAACGAGGTATTGAAACCTCTCTTTGGAAAAAACCACATGGATGTCCAAGGGCTCCTGGACAAACTTTTTTACCTTTTCCAGCTTTCCTTCCGTGTAGTTCTTGATGGCGTCGGTTGCTTCCATGTGGCGGAATGTCATGTGTGTTACCATAGTTTCCTCCTGTTTAAAATTTTTTTTTGCGGTCTTTAGACGGCAGAATTCTCATGGCTTCGCGGTATTTTGCCACGGTTCTCCTGGCGATCTTTATGTGATAACGCTTGAGAAGCGTTACGATTTGTTCGTCACTCAGCGGGTTTTTGGGGTCTTCGTTCAGAATGATCTGGCGAATCATGTGTTTTACGCTTTCGGCGGAAACGGAACCCCCCTGTGTCGACTTGACACTGCTCGTGAAAAAGAATTTGAATTCGAAAAGTCCCTGTGGGGTAGAGATGTATTTTCCTTGTGTGACGCGGCTCACGGTCGATTCGTGCATTCCAATATCATCTGCCACATCTTTGAGGATCATCGGTTTGAGATAGTGGATACCGTTTTCGAGGAACTCCCTTTGAAAACGAACGATGCTTTCCGTGACCCTGTAGATCGTTTTGTGACGTTGTTGGACGGTTTTGATGAGCCAGATGGCGGAGCGCATCTTCTTTTCTATGAACTCGCGCGCCTCTTTTGTTAGGTCGCCCTTTTTCTTTAGGAGCGTTCGATAGAGGGGATTGATACGCAGGGTAGGGATATCTTCGTTGTTGAGGACGATAAGGAACTCGTTGTCGACCATGTAAATGTAGACATCGGGGATAACGTGATAAATAGGGTCCTGGGTGTAGGTTCTGCCAGGTTTGGGATCCAAATCGGTGATGAGTTGAAAGGCTTCGATAATGACTTCTTGCGAGACGGAAAGCTTCTTAGCCAGTGTGGGGACGTCTCTGCGTTTTAAGAGATCGAGATGATTTTCAACGATCTCCTCAGCGATCAGGTTTCTCGGGGTTTTGGTGCGTAATTGAAGAAGCAGGCATTCTGAGAGGTTTCGCGCGGCAATCCCGGGAGGCTCCAGTTGCTGGATGAGCGCCAGGGTGCTTTCGAACTCCTCCTCGGTAGGACTCAAGGCCTCCAAATCCTTAGAAACATCTTCGTATATAGCGTTTAAGTATCCATTATCGTTAAGATTTCCTATAATGTACTTTCCTATCTCGAAGGATCTTTCGTCAGGACTACTCAAGCGCCATTGCCAAAGGAGATCCCTATATAGTGAAGATCGTGCCTGCACGAAATTTTCATAATTCGGCACCGATTCCGACATCTCATAGTTATCGGGGTAGGAACTGGAGAGGCTGTGGCTGTCCAGGTAGGCCTCCCAGTTGAAATCCATGAGCATTTCCATTTCGGAGTCTGGGATCTCTTTTTCAACATCAGGGATGGTTTCTTCAGGGATTTCTGTGGTTTCCATTTCTTCCATCAAAACGGGATTCTCGAGGATTTCCTGACGGATAGTCTGAAGGAGCTCGAGGCGTGACATCTGCAACAGCTTCAATGCCTGTTGCAGCTGGGGGGTCATGACCAGTTGCTGGGCGAGTTTGAGCTGTTGTTTGATTTCAAGTGCCATGGTTTTTTTCCACCTTACCCATTATACCACGTCTTGTTTTGGTTCAACATACGACTCGGGTAGCGTGAAATCTTCTCCCAGATAGATCTTTCGTGCCATGGGGTCCGATGTGATTTCATGCGGGGTCCCGTGGATGAAGATTTTACCCTGATTGATAAGATAGGCCCTGTCGCAGACCCCTAAGGTTTCCCGAACGTTGTGATCGGTGATAATGATGCCGATGCCGTTTTCCTTGAGATGTTGGACGATGGCTTTGATGTCTCCAACGGCGATGGGATCGATACCGGCGAAGGGTTCATCGAGGAGGATGAATTTTGGTGAGAGGACCAGCGCGCGCGTGATCTCCACGCGTCTCCTTTCTCCCCCCGAGAGGAGGTAGGCCTTGCGGTCCGCGATGGGTCTGAGGTTTAGTTCTCCCAGTAGGCTATTCAGTTTCCGTTTCATCTCACCCTTTGAGAGGTTGAGAGTTTCCAAAATTGCGAGAATGTTTTCTGCCACCGTAAGTTTCCGGAAGGCGGAGGATTCTTGAGGAAGATAGCTGATACCTTTCCGCGCTCGTAGATACATGGGGTAGTGAGTAATGTCTTCCCCGTCGAAGATCACAGTGCCTCTCGTTGGTTTTATCAGTCCTACGATCATGTAGAAGATCGTAGTCTTACCCGCCCCGTTAGGTCCCAAGAGCCCCACAACCTCCCCCGAGTGTATGTCGAGTGAGACCCCTCGAACCACGGCCTTGTCGCCAAAGTTCTTTACGAGATATTTTGCACGGAGTATGCTCATGGTTTGGCCTTGAAGGGGACCATCTGTGACTTGGGAACGATGGTCGTGCTTACCCTACCTTTTTTACCGCCCTCGATGATAGTCTTATCGCTGTCCAGAAAGAACGTGACCTTGCTGCCAGTCACCTTATTCTTTCCTTCTGAGAGAATCGGATTTCCTATGAGAACCACCTTGTTGGTCTTCTGGAAAAAGACAGCCTTTTCACATGTGGCCGAACGCGGCGGCTGTTTTATGACAACATTTCCTTCGGCGGTAATTTGAGAAATTTCACCGCCCTTGGGGCTGTATTTCACAGTGAGGCGATCGCAGGTCATTGTGAGTGTGGAGCGTTTAACCACCACGTGACCCGAGAATGAGATGATACGTTTCTTGTTGTCCGCATCGAGCCTATTGGATACGATGTGAATCGGGCCTTTGGAATTGAACATGTGTTTCGACAAGGTGCCACCCTTTCCCTTCGTTTTTTGTTTCGCGGTCAGGTGTGTGGGAGCAATTACAAGGATGACACAAAAGATTGACAGGATGATGTAATGTCTTTTCATTTAAAACCCCAATCTTGGAATATTTCCTTTAACGAAATTTCCCTTGATGGTTGTCTGCACGGCGTGAAGGATGCTGAGCCTGTCCTTCTTGATATCGAGCTCCATACCAACTCCAGAGATGCTGAACTTCTTGCCCAGGATAGTGACCCGGTCTCCCGTGGTGATAGTGGAGGTTTTCGAGGAGTACTTGAGTGAGTTGGTGCGCAATTCATAGCCGTCACTGCTTTTGATGAAGACTTCGCCAAGAAGTTCCACATCTTTCGTTGAAGGTTTGATTCTACCCTGTTTTCCCTTAATGATAACGGTCCTCTTTTCACCTCCGTAGTATAGCATCTTTACGCCGTCTAAGGTGAGGAGATCCTTTCCCTGATAGTGATGGGCAACTTTTGCCTCGATCTCCCACTCGATTTTTCCCTTTCTTGTCTTTTCATAGTGGACGTTTTCAAGTCGAAGATCGGGAACGTTCTTTGAAAGCTTGATGATCGATTTGGGGGCCTTCGTGATGTTTTTCAGCTTGACGTTGATATAAATTACCGTCGATATGGCGATGATGAAACCTCCAATGATAAGGAGGAACAACAAGCGTAGTCGATTTATTTTTTTGTGAACGGTCATTGAATTCCTGTTAGTGGGCTCCTGCCTTCAGCAAGTCGTGGATGTGGACGATTCCAACGGGAATTTCCGGTTCCTCGGCGTCTACCACGAAAAGGGATGTAATGGCGTATTGCTCCATCTTTTGAATTGCCTCAGCGGCCAGTGCATCTTTTTTTATTCGTTTTGGGTTATGGGTCATGATATCCTTTGCCGTCTTGGTCAGAAGGCTCCCATCTTTCTCTATAGCCCGGCGGAGGTCCCCATCGGTGATGACGCCTACCATCCTTCCCTCGCGATCACAGACGCAGGTCACCCCGAGCCGCTTCGAGGAGATCTCATAAATGGTATCCTTCATGGGGGTTTCCATACCGACGATGGGTAACTGCTCTCCCACATGCATCAACTCTTCAACCTTGAGAAGAAGACGTTTCCCCAGCGCACCGCCGGGATGAAGGGTTGCGAAGTCATTTTCCGTGAATCCCCGTTTCTCTAAAACAAGGATCGCAAGGGCGTCTCCAAGGGCCAAAGTCGCCGTTGTGCTGGACGTGGGGATGAATCCGAAGCTACAGGCCTCGGTGACGTTGACCTTGATGAGGATATCGCCGAGTTGGCCCAGGGAAGAATCCGGTTTTCCTGTTATAACGATAGATTTCACCCCCATTCGTTTGAGGGACGAAACGATTCTCACCACCTCAGGGGCCTCCCCGCTATTGGAAATGGCCAGAAGGATATCCTCATTTTCGACCATGCCGAGATCCCCGTGTAGGGCCTCCGCGGGGTGAAGAAAAAAAGAGGGGGTTCCGGTGCTGGAAAAGGTGGAGGCAATCTTCTGTGCGATAAGTCCTGATTTTCCTATTCCCGTTGTTACGACCTTTCCTTGACCGTTTAAAATGAGGTCCACGGCGCGATTAAACGTATGGTCGAGTTGGTTAGCCACGTCTTTGATGGCCTCCGACTCTTTTAGAAGAATCTCTTTGGCGCGACGTAGGATCATGACGATTGCGGACTCCGTGTATTTTCCAGAGAAGCCTTGATGAACGAGGCGAACAGGGGATGCGGGGCCCTGGGTAGGGATTTGAACTCGGGATGGAACTGGCACCCCAAAAACCAGGGATGATCATTTAGTTCAATGATTTCGACCAGCTCTCCGTCCGGCGATTTTCCGCTGACGACAAGCCCGTTTTGGGTCAGGGCGTCGAGAAACTTGTTATTGAATTCATACCGATGGCGATGTCGTTCATGAATGGTTTCAGCTTGGTAGGCGTTCCACGCGATACTTGGTTTGGTTAGGACGCATGGGTAAGCCCCAAGCCTCATAGTTCCCCCCATAGGGACATCCCCATCGCGTTTTTGGATTTGATTTTCCTGATCTCGCCAGTAGCTCATCCAATAGATGACAGGGTAGGGGGTTTTAGGATCGAATTCCTCACTGTGGGCTCCCTCGAGTCCCGCCACGTTCCGGGCGAACTCTATCACGGAAAGTTGCATACCCAGACAGATTCCCAAGAAAGGGACTTTCTGGGTTCGCGCGTAGTGGATGGCTCGTATCTTCCCCTCGATTCCCCGGTTTCCGAACCCGCCGGGAACGATGATTCCGTCCGCTTTCTTGAGTTTGTCTTCCACGTCTTTTTCCGTTTCCAGCGTTTCGGAGTCGACGAAGAGAAGATTTACGCGACAATTGTTAGCCATCCCGCCATGGGTGATAGCCTCGTTGAGGCTTTTATAAGATTCCGTTAAGTCCACGTATTTCCCGACAATCGCGATGGTAACGCTCTCTTTGGGTGTTTTGACCTTCTTGACGATCTCTTCCCAGTCGGAGAGATCCGGCGCCTTGGTCCAGATATTCAATTTGTCCACGATGATTTCATCGAGCCCTTCTTTATGGAAGACCACGGGAACCTCGTAGATGGTATCCACGTCTTTGGCCGTGATGACGGCGCTTTCTTCCACATTGCAGAAGAGGGCAATCTTGGCTTTGACTTCCTTGGGGAGAAAGCGGTCCGTCCTACAGAGGATGATATCCGGCTGAATACCGATGCTCCGTAACTCCTTGACGCTGTGCTGGGTTGGTTTTGTCTTGAGTTCACCTGCCGTGGGGATATAAGGGACAAGCGTTAGATGAATGTAGAGAGCGTTTTCTCCTCCCACCTCTAATTTGAATTGGCGGATGGCCTCGAGGAATGGGAGCCCCTCAATGTCTCCGACGGTTCCCCCGATCTCCGTGATAACAATGTCCACCCCATTTGCCAACTTTCTAATATTGGACTTGATCTCTTCCGTGATGTGAGGGATGACCTGCACCGTGCCTCCCAGATAGTCCCCTCGGCGCTCCTTCGTGATCACCGAGTTGTAGATCTTTCCGGTCGTACAGTTGTTGTCTTTCGATAGGGTCACATGGGTGTAACGCTCGTAGTGGCCGAGATCGAGATCCGTTTCCGCTCCGTCATCCGTGACATAGACCTCTCCATGCTGAAAGGGATTCATTGTCCCCGGATCTACATTGATATAAGGGTCGAATTTGAGGAAGGTGACCGTGAGCCCTCGACTCTCCATCAGGGCGCCGATGGAAGCCGAGGCCAGTCCTTTTCCAAGCGATGAAACAACACCTCCTGTGATAAAGATGAATTTGCTCCTCATGAATGTTCTCCGGGTTCGAGATTGCCGTTCAGCCATGCCTTCATCAATTGATGCCCCTGCTCAAATTTCAAAGGGCTTTTACTTGCGCCTTCCTCTGTGAAGGGAAGGGGATTTTCGGGACGGTTTTTAAAGGTTCCCTCAGAGTCATAGGCGAGAAAGGGGACCGCCCCGTTCGTGTGGGTGCGTATTGAAAGAGGTGTAGGATGATCCGGAAGGATCAGGAGTCGAAAAGGACGAAGTTCTTGAAGGGCCTCGAACATGGGGCCAACCACATTTCGGTCGAAATCCTCGATGGCCTGAATCTTGTCCTTTAAGATGCCGCTGTGTCCCGCTTCATCCGGGGCCTCTATGTGAATGAAGGCGAAATCATCTTCCTCGAGGATGTCCAGGGCGGCAGCGACCTTTCCCGCGTAGTTCGTGTCTAAATATCCTGTGGCTCCCTCCACGTGCGGGGCCTTCAGGCCTGCCAAAATGCCGATGCCTTTGACGAGATCCACCGCGGAGACCACGCCCCCTGTGAGGTTATAGAGTTCTTTGAATGTGGGAAAGGTGGGCTTTTTACCCTGTCCCCACAGCCAGATAGAGTTGGCGGGATTTTTCCCTTCCTCCATCCGTTTTTGGTTGATGGGATGGTTCTTCAAAAAGATTTGCGCCGACGTCATCCACCGGATGATTTTCTCGGAATCGGCACCGCGGGGCATGTAGTCGGCAATACTTTGCTCGAGGATATCGTGGGGAGGTGTCAAGACGACATCGACCCCTCCAGATTTCCACACCATGAGGTGTCGGTAGCTTACCCCGGGGTAAAAGCGTATTTCATCATCGGCGATATTCTCGTTGAGACCCTCGATGAGGCTCTTCGCTTCCTCGGAGGAGATGTGTCCTGCGGTGAAATCTCGCATATAGATGTTTTGTCCCAAAACTTCCAAGGTAACGAGATTGCAGCGATAAGCAACGTCTTCGGCGTTCAGCTCAAGGCCCATACTGGCCGCTTCCAGAGGAGCACGACCCGTATAGTAACTTGTGGGATCATAGCCCATCAAAGTGAGATTGGCGACATCACTTCCCGGCGGAAATCCTTCCGGGACGGTTTTAATTTCTCCGACGACGCCTAAGGAGGCGATATTATCAATATGCGGGGTTTTGGCATATTCCAGGGGTGTTTTCCCCCCGAGTTCCTGAATGGTTTCATCTGCCATCCCATCCCCGACGAGCACGACATACTTCATCTTCTTGTAAACATAACCTCCACTTTTGAGAGAATATATCAAGCCTTGGCTAAAGTCAATGGAATTGGGTATGATTTTTGCCTGCGTTTCCTTGAAATTGGGGAGGGATTGTGCGACTCTGAAGGCAAAAGTGATTTCCAGGGGGAAATGAGATGCCGCTTGCCTTTGAGAGTTTAAGCCATGGAACCATCGCCTTTGGATTTTTCAACATAGAATCGGACCTGCTCCTTTTGGAACATTACTTCTTTTTCGCCAGTGATTTCTGCGAAGGAGTTAAGGAGGTGGCGGGGGTTAGAGGGGATGAACCCTTTGAATACGGGTTGCCGGGATACGACCTCGACTATCAGACGATCGGGGATCTTCATGGGGCCATCGCCGGCACCCGCCTCACGGGTTTCATTGGAGAAATCTACAAGCTTTTTCCTTTTCCTCCCCGAATGGAAGACTTCAAACAGAATCCGGAAGGCTACCGAACACGGCGGATCGTGGAAGAGATTGTAGAAAGGTATGGCTCACCAAAGGAGATTCCCCTACGGATTTTACCGAGGGAGGAGAGCGTTGGGATAGGTGAGTATCTCTTTACGTATAAGGGATTCCACGCCTTGGTGAACTACGTCTGGAGGGGAGGTTATCCTCGATGGAAAGCCGAGGGCCCCCCTGACTATGTTCTCGAAATGGCCCGTGCCGTTGAGGATAGCAGGTCGGCAGTTTTCAGGAACATGATGTTTGAGTCATGATCTTCAGTCTTTATTTTTCCAGGGCCTCGATGGTTTGAAAGCGGATAAATTTCCATTTTCCATCGATTTTTGAGGCCTTTATCTGGAGTTCCCGAAACTCATCCAAGCGCTCATGGGCCCGAGTGGTTCCTTGGAGTTGACCCGTGCAAGTGATTGTGGCCATGCCGGTTTCAGGAAACCCGATTTTGATGTCGTGAAAAGACAATCGGGCTTCCACGACCTGGGCTTGGAATCTCATGATAAGGTTGGTGATCTCGGAAGGCGAATAAGATCCCGAAAGCCCGCCTTGGTCGATGGAAAGCTCACAAGGATTTCCAAGTAGCTTTTTGACTTCCTGGATTTTCGCAAGGAGGGGTTTGCGAGGTTCTCCCGGGTCAACGGAGATTACGTGACCCAGCGCCCGCAGATTTCCCCTGATGAGCTGTCGATCGTTTTTCCCGTGGTGGAGCCAGATATAGACCGTGATACCAACGACAAGGCCCAAGGCGAAAAGGATGAAAATTTTCCGGCTTACCATAGGGCCTTCCCCACAATCCTGGAGATGGGTACCTGACCGAAAACCTGATTTTCGATGGGCATTCCCCTGTTGTCACCCACCACGTAGACGTGATCAGGCTTGACCTTACGGGGTGGGAGGTTCCAATCACAAGCCATAGTCACGTAAATTTCCGGCCGGACCTTTCCGTTGACGTAAAGGTATCCATTCTGAAAGCTCACCATGTCACCGGCCAGTGCCACGACCCGTTTCATATACATGATACGATTTCCCGACATGCGGATCATGACCACATCCCCGACCTTGGGAGGGTGAAAGAAATAGGGAATCCGGCAGCAGAAATTGAAGCTTCCGTTGTGGTAGGTGGGTTCCATGCTAATTCCCTCAATCTTCACCGGAATGCAAATCTTGGAGAAAAATACGAGTGCGAGCCCCGCGATGAGGAGAAGTCGAACGATATATCCGAAAGTAAACCTGGGAAAGAAAAAGGATCGGGCGGAAAGATGCATAGGGAAACTATTTTCGCTTCCTTTTCATGGTTTGCTTTTTGACGGCCTCTTTCTTTTCGAGTTTTTCGTAATAAAGCCTGTAGGCGATATAGTATTTTGTGATGTTGGAAACGTATTCCACGGTTTCCCGGCCTATCTTCTCGCTTGCGATCTCCTCCACGTTATAAAACCAACGGTTGGGATTCAGTCGTCTTTTCTTGGCGATACGCCGCAGCCTGTTGATCTTGTTGGGCCCTGCATTGTAAGCGGCCCAGGAAAAGAAGACCCTATCCAAAGGACTTATTTTCTTGTCAGAAAAGTAGGTTGTTCTGAGAAGGTTCAGGTAGCGAACCCCCGCGTGGATGTTGTTTTCCACATTCCGTATATTCTTGATGTTAATATTTTTGTCGGCTGCGGTCTTAGGCAGGACCTGCATGATCCCAATCGCGCCCGATGGACTTTTTTTATTGGGGTTGAGTTGGGATTCCTGATAGGCCTGGGCCGCGATCATGTACCAGGTAAAATTATAGCGCTTTCCATATTTTTCAAACAATCTTCTATAGAATTCGAGTTTTTTCCTTTCCTTGGGGGAGATGGGATTCTTAATCCATTTCGTGTTCTTGTAATAGCGGGTAAAGAGGATATTACCCATCCTCGTTCCTCTTTTATTCCTTTTAATGAATGCGTTTAGGCTCTTGAGCAACTGAGGGTTGTTTTTCCTTATAGCCCACGCTATTTTCCCCCCCTTGTGGATAATGATATTCTTATGGAGCTTGATATTAGGGAGGACTCTTGCCCAAAGAGTCGCGATATGGCTATCGGCCACCGTCAGTTTCAGGGCCCCGGCATTGACCATCTCCAGAATGTCTTCCGTGCCGATAACCTCTGGCAGCACCTTGATTTTGATAGGTTTTTTGTGCTTTGATTTAAGTTTCCCGTTGACGTCCCACAGATGGGAGATGTAACTGCTCTTCTGGCGAACGTAGATAGTCTTTCCCGACAGGTCATAGATGCTTTTGATGCCTTTAACACGTTTGTTTGTCACAAGGATTTCATTAATATTGCTCAAGTAGGGGAGGGTAAAGGCAACCATTTTCTTGCGCTGAGGTGTGATGGTCAACCCAGAGGCGGCGATATCTCCCAGACCGTTCTTCACGTAGGGGAGCAGTCTGGAGAAATAAACGGGTAGAAAAACGAACTTGATTTTCCTCGTCCTTTTTTTGATCCGCTTGTTGACATAGGTTTCGTATTGCTTAAGGAGCTCGTATTCAAGGCCGTAGATTCTTCCCCTCTCAATGAAAAAATTCGTCTTGCTGTAGGAAACCAGGACACGGATGTAGCCGCGCTTTTTCATCCCGGAGAGATCACCTTTGAACCTTTTGATCGTATTTTGGATGAGAATTTGTTCATTTTTCATGCTTTTCGTCTTGGCGACGGCTGTTGACGCGTCAAAAAGAACGGCAAGTCCGACGATTAACGTGGCGAGGATGTAAATTTTTCTTAAAATCTTTGCAAAAAGATGGTTCATTAAGTGCTCCACTCCTTGTTTTGGAATATCATTGGCCAGCCCCCGAGAGAAACCGGGGATAGTATTCTTGAAATTGGAAAAAGTTTTTTCTAGGGCGTGTATGTAGCTGTTTGGAACCGTGAGTGACTCTCTCTTTATAAAAAAATGGTAGCGGGGGCAGGATTTGAACCTGCGACCTTTGGGTTATGAG
>JAOZMY010000108.1 GCA_029934085.1 bacterium
CTCTTACCCAAGTCAATATTGTATCCTTGCCAAGATTTGGATAATCCAGATAGGATTAAAAATTTAGATTTCCACCTAAAGGATATTTAATGCCCAACCACCTCATCAACGAAAAGAGTCCCTACCTTTTGCAGCATGCCCACAATCCGGTGGACTGGTATCCGTGGGGCGAGACGGCTCTGAAAAAGGCGAAGGAAGAGGAAAAACCGATCTTCCTCTCCATCGGGTATGCTACGTGCCATTGGTGCCATGTCATGGCCCATGAATCCTTCGAGGCACCCGAGGTGGCGGCATTTCTCAACCGGCATTTTGTGCCTATTAAAGTGGACCGGGAGGAACGTCCTGACCTCGATGCCGTCTACATGGCTGCCTGCCAGGCCCTAACCGGGCACGGGGGTTGGCCCCTTTCCGTTTTTCTCACCCCGGAGGGGAAGCCCTTCTACGCGGGGACCTATTTCCCGAAAGAGGGCCGCTTCGGGATGACGGGATTTCTCGACCTTCTCGCCAAGATTGCCGAGCTCTGGGAGAATCAGAGGGGAAAGATCTTCGAGGCTGGGGAGCAGACCACCTCCCTTTTGGAAAAGATGTCCGAAAATACCACGGGGGTGGATACCCTGTCCGAGGAAACTCTCCGGCAGGCGTACGACCAGTTGCGGCAAACCTACGATGCCTCCCACGGTGGGTTTGGTGCCGCCCCGAAGTTTCCAACCCCGCACCATCTGACCTTCCTCCTTCGCTGGTACGAACGCGCGAAGTCGCCCGAAGCCTTGACAATGGCAGAGGAGACGCTGATGGCCATGCGCCGTGGTGGGATTTTCGATCATGTTGGTTTCGGGTTTCATCGCTACAGCGTGGATACTCAGTGGCATGTCCCACACTTCGAAAAGATGCTCTACGACCAGGCCATGCTGATGATGGCCTACGCCGAGGCCTTCCAGGTCACCCGAAACCCGCGATATGCCGCTACGGTGAGAGAGATATTTGACTATCTGCAGCGGGTCATGACCCATCCGGAAGGGGGATTCTATTCCGGGGAAGACGCAGACAGCGAGGGAAAGGAAGGGCTCTTTTATCTCTGGACGCCCAGGCAGGTGAAGGAAATCCTGGGACGGGAAACGGGAGAGCTGATCTGTCGGTATTTTGACATCACGGAAGAGGGGAATTTCGAAGGGGGAAGGAGCATCCCAAGGATCTTGGTTTCCTTCCGGCAGCTTTGCCAACAGGAAGGCCTCAAAGTGAAGGAATGGGAGAAAATTCTTGGGGATTCAAGAAGGCGCCTCCTGGCCGTTCGTGAAAAGCGGGTCCATCCCCTGAAGGATGATAAGATTCTTACCTCCTGGAACGGTCTCATGATTGCCGCCCTGGCTCTGGCTGCCAAGGCGTTGGGAGAGATAGTGCTGCTCGACGCAGCGAAAAACGCCGAGACCTTCATCCGGAAAACATTGTGGACGGGAGAGAGCCTATATCACCGTTACCGGGACGGAGACGTGGCTATCGAGGGATTTCTTGAGGATAACGCCTTCCTTGCGTGGGGGCTCCTGGAGCTCTATGAGGCCTCCCTTGAGGTCGAATATCTCGAAAGAGCGGTTGCGCTCCACCAAAAGATGATGTCCGAATTCTGGGATACAGAAAAAGGAGGGTTCTTTTTCACCCGATCCGGGGCGTCATCCGTCTTGACGCGTAGGAAAGATCTCTATGATGGGGCCATTCCTTCCGCCAATTCCGTGGTGCTGTCGAACCTCGTCCGGCTGGGGCATATCACTGGCGGGCTTGAATACCACCGGACCGCACAGGAGATGATCAACTATTTTGCCACGAAGGTCTCTTCGTTTCCTATGGGATATACCCATTTTTTGAACGGTCTTTCCCATGCATTGGGGCCTTCGAGGGAGATCGTGATCGTCGGGAAGCGGGACAATCCCGCCCTTTCCGATGCAATCGGGAAGATTCATGCCGCCTTCACGCCGCGCGATGTGCTGGTTTTTTATGATCCGGACGATGAGGCTGCCGCCCGGCTGTGTCCTTACCTCAGCTCCTATCCGCATCCGAAAGGAGACTTCGATATCTATGTCTGTGAAAACGGGACGTGTCGAAGCCCAGTTCCTGATATAGAGTCCCTGGATCACATACTCGGGACTGACGGGTCAGGGGTAGAAAGTATCCCGCGGTAGCCTTTGGCTTGCCGCCGCCAGCTTACGTTTCCGCGAATACCTCGTGATGGGTGACGTTTTCTTCGAACTCTAACAAGAAACCTTTGTCCTCAGGATAGTATTTTGCCTTTTCGTAGTCCTCTCCGGCGAAGTTCTTGATGATATCCAGGCTCTCCCAGAATGTGATCAGCGTGAAATGCCCTTCATTTCCACGGATGTTCCTAAGAAAAACCAGTCTGATAAACCCTGGCGTGCCTTGATAGTCGGGGATCGCCCGTTCTTTAAGAAATTCGGTGTATGCCTCGTAATCTTCCAACCTCGTGCGCCCGTGCCATATCCTCGCGATCATGTTTTCTTCCCTGTCCTTGATTATGGGATCGTTCTTTTCCTGCGAGATCGTCTTCCAGTCAAAACCCCGACTGCTTACCAGTCATCTGTTCTACTTCAATCTTGATGACGCAGGTTGCTTTTAGCATCTTCTCGGGAAACTGGAATTCCCGATCCGTGTATTGAGCCATGATGGCGCCCAGGGCTTTCCGTTTTTCATCCGGGTCTTCGATGAAAACGGCCTGACCGAACCCGATCACGCTTTGGTATCTCATGCTCCAGTCACACGCGGTTTCCGATTCGATGGGTTCCGCTAAAAGGTCGAATTCAAAGCAGATGTTTGGATTCTTTCGTAGGAGCTCAACTTTCCGTCCCTTCAGGGCCCCGTGAAAGTAGAGGATATTGTCGTGATAACCAAAAGAGACGGGTACGACATAGGGCCGGTTCCCATCGACCATTCCAATCCTGCAGACCCTGGCTTTTTCGATAATAGACCGGATTGCGGTTGCATCGGTGATTTCCTTATCTTTTCTTCGCATCGCGGTTTGTCCCTCCTGTCGTCAACGATATCAATTTCTAACCATCTCCCAGCTCTCCTCTGTGCAGCGCCAGATAGTAGAAAGCCGTGACCACCATGGCGTGGCGGATTTCTCCTGTTTCGATGAGACGCGGGATTTCTCTCAGAGGGATGAGGACCGTTTCCAGGTCTTCCCCCTCATCGAAGGCGGTATCACCGGTTTTGACGGCGTTTTCGGCGAGGAAGATGTGGTAGCGGTTGCTCTGAACGGCCGGCTGGGGGTAAAGGGAGCCGATGAGGGTGAACGCGTCGGCTGTGTAGCCCGTTTCCTCTCGCAGTTCCCGCCTCGCCGCGGTTTCCGGGGAAGGATCGTCTTTGTCCATCAGGCCCCCGGGGATTTCCAGCAGCACTTCGTTGACGCCATGCCGGTATTGCCGCACCATGACCACGTCTCCCCCTGCGGTAACGGGGATCACGCTAATCCATTCGGGAAAGTCGAGGATGACGAGATCACGGATCGCGCCGTTCCGGGGATTTTTTGCCCTTTCTTCCCAGATGGAAAAGATCTTGTAATCCTTGGTTTTTTTCTTTTCGAGAATTTCCCATGCTTTGATCATCACGGAACTCCATTTTTGGGGAGACGCTACCATGCTAACGGTTGGTTTTCAAGAAAAACTGAATGTTTGCCGATCGATTCCGTTGACAGGGGGAAAATATTTTTCTAAAAATGCCTGCATGAAAAGTGTGAAGAACTGGGATGTAGTGGTCGTGGGGGCGGGGCCGGGAGGGGCGACTGCCTCGTATCATCTCGCCCGTTTCGGTTATGATGTTTTGTTGCTCGACAGGAAAACCTTTCCCCGGCACAAGCCCTGCGGCGGGGCGCTTTCCTGGAAGGTATCCCGGTTTCTCCCTTTTGACGAAAAGGCTCTTGAATACGATGAGATCTACGGTGCCGAGTTTACCTACCAGGGAAAAGAGCCTTTCCGGATAGAGGTCGAATCTCCTTTGAGCCGGCTGGTGGAGCGGAGAGATTTCGATCAGAAATTAGTCGATATGGCCGTGGGGGAGGGGGCGGCTTTTCATGATGGTGAGACTGTCACCGGATTTGAAGAGAGAGACGTGGGAATTGAGGTAACAACCCAGGCGGGCGAGATCTATGCCGCGAAGTATGTGATTGGGGCAGACGGGCCGAGGGGGATCAGTGCTCGGTTCCTCAACCCTTCCCATGTCGAGCCGATGGGGGTTGCTCTTGAAGAAGAAATGGTGTTGGGGGGAGTAGATATTCCAAAACTGGTCCGCCTCGATTTTGGCCGGTTCCCCTATGGGTACGGCTGGGTTTTCCCTAAGCGGGGGCTGTCTTCCGTAGGGTGCGGAGCTATCTACCGACGGGAAAAGGTAAGCCTTAGAAAGGCATACCAGGAATTTAAGGCTGATTTCCCTTTTATCCCGCGATCGTCAAGGGGGATGAAGGGCCATTTGCTTCCATATTTCGGCGATTTTCCTTATACACGTGCACGCGGTCATATGCTCCTCGTGGGAGACGCGGCACGCTTGATGGACCCGTTTCTCGGGGAGGGGATATATTATGCCTTGGCCTCCGGAACCTTTGCCGCCGAGGCCGTCCGCGCGGCGTTTGAGAGGGGAGGGGGAGCAGAGGAGCATTATCTTCCAAGGCTTCAGAAGGAGATTGTTGAGGAACTGAGAAACGCCGCACGCATGGCGGATTTTGTATATCCCAGGCTGTATTTGGGTTTCAAGGTTCTCAAGCGCTCCAGCCGGTTGGGACTGCTTTATATCAGGGTTATGTCTGGAGAGGTATCTTATAGGGATTTCAATAATAACCTCTTCCGAACCATGAAAGATGCGGGTAAGAAAAAACTGATGGGTTTTTTTACGAAGGGCGGTTGAGATTCTCTCGAATCACTCTTCCAGATGCTGAATCCATAGATTTCGGTTTCGTGGACCGTCGTATTCACAAAAGAAGATAGATTGCCACGTTCCGAGCTTCAAGTTTCCGTTTTCAAGAATCACAAACGATGAGTTCCCCGTCAGGGTTGTTTTGATGTGTGCGTCCGAATTCCCCTCCGCGTGGCGATAATTCCCCCGGTATGGAATGAGTTGGGCAAGGGTTTCCTCGATGTCACGGCGCACATCCGGATCCGCCCCCTCGTTGATGGTGATCCCCGCCGTGGTATGGGGAATGAACAGGAGAACCGCGCCGTCTTTCCAACCGTTCTTATGAACGATGTCACGGATTTTGTCGGTGATGTCGATGAGCTGTATTCTCTTTCCGGTCGTAACACTTATCTTTTCCATAACCTTCTCCTCATTCCTATTAAGTTGTGATAGAAATATAGTAACTTTTATGGAGAAATTTTCAAGGCATGCGGGTTTTTGATGTTGGAATAACTCATAAATATTTAGCGATTTCCTCTTTTTTTAATGGATGCTTAAGATGTTCTTTAAATTCCTTCTTTTTTTTGTTAATATCTCCATCCGATAAACGATAATACTTTTTAGAGAGGATTTTGATTATGGCAAGTTTGATTCCAGAGAATATTCGAGTCATTGTGGTCGATGATGACGTATCCATTTTGAGGATATTGAAACAACTCTTGAAAGACAAGGGATACGAGGTCTATACCGCAAGCAATGGAAGCGAGGCGATCGAACTTATTGACAATACAGATTTTGATCTTGTTATTACCGATTTGATGATGCCGGAAAGCGACGGTCTGGAAGTGTTACGAAAGACAAAAGAGAAAAACCCACGAACGCAGGTAATCATGATAACGGGATTTGCGACACTGGACAGCGCCATAGAAGCCTTGAAGCTTGGGGCTTTTGACTACATTCGGAAGCCTTTCAAGATTGCCGAGCTGGATGTAACCATTCGTAATGCCATCGATAAAATCCATCTCCTTAAGAGCAATGAGATGCTTTTGAATCATCTCAGGGAAACCCATAAACGCTTAAAAGAATCGGTTACGGAATCTGTGTCTCTCATGGAGAAGGATATTGAGGCACTCGATATTATTGAGCCTGACGCGGACTTAGAAATCATGCGGGCGGAGGTATTGAACCGTTATGGCCTTGTTGGTGATAGCGCTGCTCTGCAGTTGAAGCAGTTTGAAGAAGAGGAAGAAGCAGCTACCCTGAATGAGATAGAGCGATTGAGTCAGTTGTATGAAAAGGGGGTCCTCACGAAAGAGGAATTTGAAATATGCAAAAGGAAACTTTTCGAGGCCCTTTGATACACCACACGAACTTTACAGACAAAACCAAGCGCCACAAGATACTGATTGTCGACGATGATCCCGGTATCAGGTCTATTCTGAACGAGGTTTTGAGCGAAAACCCGTCCTATGAGACCTTCACAGCCGAGGATGGCGAAAAAGCCCTTCGTATTTTAAGTGCCGAGGACAAAATAGATATTGTCCTGACAGACGTGCAGATGCCAAACATGAATGGGTTAGAGCTTTTGAAGGAAATCAAGGCTCATGATCCTACTCTGCCTGTGATTATGATTACGGGATTTCCTACCATCGATGTGGCCATTGATTCGATGAAGAAAGGGGCTTCCGATTTTATTACCAAGCCTTTCAAGTTTGACCAGGTGACGCTTATTTTAAGTAGGATTATTCATGAACGGGAACTCTTGCTGGAAAATGAGGAGCTCAAAAAGGCCTTGGCCCATACGAAGGAAATTGAAATCCTCAACCGGAGATTATCTGAGAAGATCAAAGAACTTACCATTATGTATTCCGTTAGCGAGTCTCTGTCAGGCCTTTTCAATTCG
>JAOZMY010000032.1 GCA_029934085.1 bacterium
CACGCCGTGAAACTTCCTTGAGAATTCCCCCTTTTTTCTTTTTTTCCTCCCCCATCTCGTTTTCCTCCTTTTCTGTTGATTGGCACTGAAAAGTTCGGGACCGCACCATGCTGTCCTATTCAAGAGCGACTTCTTGTCGTAACGCAAACTACACAAACAGATGTTGCTGTATTACAGATTTTAAAATTTTCAAATACTTTGTTAGAAATTTCGAAAAGGACAATAGAATTTGCTAATCAAAGGTAAAGTCTAAGCCCCTCACAAAATATCCGAGTAATCCTACAAAAACCTCTTAAACGTCTAACAAAGGATTATATAGTTGTCAAGAGGGATTTGAGATCTTCAATTTCATGTTTGTTTGTGATGTGTTCGCAAGTTTGGGGAAAGAGAGGTAGTCAAAAAAATACCTGTCATGCTTTCCTGGCCATTTTTGAAACGCTTCCCGAAAAAGTTCCATTGAAAAGGTGCAAGGGGTGTGTTAAAAAGTAGTTTCAAAATCGTTGTTGTTGAAAGGGTTGTTAAATGAGAGAGTTCCACCGAATCAAACGGCTTCCCCCTTATGTCTTCAATATCGTCAACGACCTCAAACTGTCGGCACGCCGCAGGGGGGAGGATATTATCGATCTGGGGATGGGAAATCCCGATATCCCGACCCCCAAGCATATCGTGGACAAGTTGGTGGAAGCGGCGCAGAATCCCCGGAATCACCGGTATTCCGTATCGCGGGGAATCTATAAGCTTCGTCTTGCTATTGCGGACTGGTATAAGCGTCGCTTTGACGTCCATATCGACCCTGAGGAGGAGGCTATCGTGACCATTGGGTCGAAGGAGGGGCTTGCACATCTTGCCCTGGCGACCTTAGGCACGGGGGAGGTGGTGTTCGTCCCGACGCCCACCTATCCGATCCATATCTACTCGGTGGTCATGGCAGGGGCGGATCTTCGGACGATTCCCCTGGATGGGGAAGGGGATTTCTTCGAGCGCCTGACCCACGCCGCCCGTCACATGTGGCCCCAGCCCAAGATGGTTATTGTCAGTTTTCCGCACAACCCGACAACACGGATCGTGAACCCGGCCTTTTTCCATGATCTGGTCGATTTCGCCAAGGAGCACGACCTGATGATCGTGCACGACTTTGCCTACGCTGATTTGGGATTCGACGGGTATCAGCCACCGAGCATGATGTCGATCCCAGGCGCGAAGGATGTGGGTGTCGAGTTTTTCACCCTTTCCAAGAGTTACAGCATGCCGGGGTGGCGCGTGGGATTCGCCGTGGGGAACCGGGAGATCATCGGCGCCCTAAAAAAGCTCAAGAGCTATTTCGATTACGGGATTTTCCAGCCGATTCAAATCGCATCCATCATCGCGTTGAATGAAGACCAGTCTTGCGTGTCTGAGATCGTGGAGGTCTATCAGAAACGCCGGGACGCCCTGGTGGATGGGTTGAACCGTATCGGATGGGAGATCGAGAAGCCCAAGGCGACCATGTTTGTCTGGGCACGGATTCCGGAGCCGTATCAGAAGATGGGATCTTTGGAGTTCTCCAAGATGCTGATCGAGAAGGCCAAAGTGGCGGTTTCTCCTGGGATTGGATTCGGAGACGAGGGAGAGGGATATGTCCGTTTCGCCCTCGTGGAGAACGAGCAGAGGATCAAGCAGGCAATCCGCGGGATGCGGTCGATTTTATAGGAGGCGGAGGTGAAGGAACATATTGGGATTGGTGTAATAGGCTTCGGGACGGTAGGGGTTGGAACCGTTAGAATTCTCCAGGAGAACCGGGATCTTATCCACCGACGGACGGGTTTTTATCTCGATGTAGTGCGGATTGCGGATATCGATCTGGAAACGGATCGGGGGATCGACATAGACAGGTCGATCTTAACCGACGATGCCAAGGCCCTGATCGCCGATCCAAACGTTGATATTGTGGTGGAGCTGATTGGGGGATACGAACCGGCCGCTACGTTCATTAAAGAGGCCCTTGAGCAGGGCAAATATGTGGTCACGGCCAATAAGGCCTTGCTTGCCACCCGGGGCTGGGAGCTTTTCGAGGCGGCGGATAAAAACGGGGCGTCCATCGCCTTCGAGGCCAGCGTGGGCGGGGGAATTCCGATCCTCCGGAGTGTCCGGGAAGGTCTCTGTGCCAACCGGTTCGAGTCGATCCACGGAATCCTGAACGGAACGGCCAACTACATCCTGAGCCAGATGAGCCAGACCGGCATGGATTTCGAGGATGCCTTGAAAGAGGCGCAGCAGAAGGGATACGCGGAGGCGGACCCCACTTTCGATATCGAGGGAATCGACGCGGCGCACAAGATCGCGATTTTAAGCACCATGGCCTTCGGGGTGCGGGTTCCCTTTGACGCCATTCCTATCAAGGGGATCAAGGAAATCACGCAACTGGATGTTCTGCACGCTCGGGAATTGGGGCTCGTAATCAAGCTCCTGGCCATCGGAGTCTGGCGGGGAGATGAATTGGAGATCCGCGTCCAGCCGGTCATGATCCCTGAGAGCCACATGCTGGCCAAGGTGAACGGCGTCTATAACGCGATTCACGTGATCGGGGATTTTGTCGGGAGCACGCTCTATTATGGGAAGGGCGCGGGGATGAACCCCACGGGCAGTGCCGTGGTGAGCGATATCGTATCCATTGCTCGTCAGATCGCGAAAGGGAGTTCCTATGATGTTCCGCCGCTGGGGTACCCCCTCCGGACCTTCAGGGAGACGGGAATTCGGGACAACAGCAAGGTGAAAGGGACCTTTTACCTCCGCATGATGACGGTGGACCGGCCTGGCGTTCTCTCGAAGATCTCGGGAATCCTGGGGGAGAAGGGGATTAGCCTCTCTTCGGTGATCCAGAAGGGTGAAGGGGAAGAGCCTGTGGCCATCGTCATGGTTACCCACGAGACCTCCCGACGGCAGATCGACGAGGCCATCCAGGTCATTGATCACCTGGATGTGGTAATGGAGCCGACACTGGCCCTCCATATCGAAACGGAGTTGAAATAGAAAGGACGAGCATGCACTGGGAAGGTGTGATACGGCATTATTGGGATTATCTCCCCCTGAGTGATGAACGGCACGTGGTGACCCTTCTGGAGGGGAACACGCCGCTGATTCCCGCGAGGAACCTCGCGGCGGCCATCGGGCTGGACATTGAACTCTACCTCAAGTTCGAAGGTGTCAATCCCACCGGCTCTTTCAAGGATCGTGGGATGACCATGGCTATATCGAAGGCGGTGGAGGACGGGGCGAAGGCGGTCATCTGCGCCTCCACGGGCAATACCTCCGCGTCCGCTGCGGCCTATGCCGCCAAGGGAGGACTGAAGGCCTATGTTTTGATCCCTCAGGGGAAGATTGCCCTGGGAAAGCTCTCCCAGGCCATGATGCACGGGGCCGAAGTTATTCAGGTAGAGGGCAATTTCGACGAGGCGTTGAAGCTGGTCGTGGAGATTTCAAACGAATATCCCATTACCCTGGTGAATTCCATCAATCCCTTCCGCATCGAGGGGCAGAAGACGGCCTCTTTCGAGATCTGCGATGTCCTGGAAGGCCCGCCGGATGTTCACGTGCTGCCCGTGGGCAACGCGGGCAACATCACCGCCTACTGGAAGGGATACAAGGAGTATCACGAGAAAGGGGTTATTCCCCGTCTTCCCCGGATGTGGGGATTCCAGGCGGAGGGGGCCGCACCGATCGTGCGGGGCTATCCCATCGAGAAGCCGGAAACCGTTGCTACGGCGATCCGCA
Source organism: bacterium (assembly GCA_029934085.1). Classification (GTDB taxonomy): domain Bacteria; phylum Desulfobacterota; class S145-22; order S145-22; family S145-22; genus JAOZMY01. The sequence goes on from JAOZMY010000032.1 coordinate 3,751, forward strand.
TCGGGAATCCAGCCTCTTGGAAGAAGGCGGAGGTGGCGCGGGACGAGTCGGGTGGTGGCATTGAAATGGTGACGGACGAGGAGATCCTGGCGGCTTACAAATTGTTGAGCCAGAAGGAGGGGATTTTCTGTGAACCGGCTTCCGCGGCGGGGATTGCTGGCATCATCCGTTACGGAGAGAAAATAGGATTAGGGCACGGAGAGGTCGTTGTGGCGACCTTGACGGGTCATGGATTGAAAGATCCAGACAACGCCATCAAGCAGTCGCGACCAGCCGTGACGTTACCCCCGGAAAAATCGGCCATCGTATCCCACATGGGGTTTTGAAAGGAGATTCCCGGGTTTGGGTTTGAGACATTTATGAAGAAAAGACTCGTAAAATTCGTGGGTGGCTTTTTAGCCCTTTTACTTCCCTTCCTGTGGCTGTCCTGTTCAGCGCAGAAGGGAATTGTTGAGACACGCAGTGTGAGTGTGACGCTTCGGGAGGCCCCCCCCGATGAAGAGGCGATCTATGCCTACATGGTGGCCCGAACCCTCTGGCTCAATGGGGATACGGAAGGGGCCTTGAAGGCCTACAAGAAGGCCCTTGAGCATGATCCATCCTCTCTTTATCTTCATATGGAGGAAGCGCGTCTTCTCTGGAGTCTTGGAAGGTTGGACGACGCCATCGTAGACGCGAAGATCGCGCAGAATTTGTATCCCAATGTCCCGAAAGTATACGAGCTCTTGGGGAACCTCTACTACGATAACAAGCAGTGGAAGGAAGCCATCGCCGCTTTTGAAAAGGTTTTGGAGCTGGCCCCGGACAAGGTCAAACCCTATCTTTTTCTTAGCTCCCTCTATGCCTCCCAAAAGGACTATGAAAAGTCGGTCAATACCCTGAAAAAGCTCCTCAAACGAAAGCCTAATTCCCTGATGGGGAATTTTTATCTCGGAAAGATTTACATGGAGATCGACCTTCTCAAGGAGGCGGAGAAATACTTGAAGAAGGCCTTAAAGATACGCTCCGATCTGATTCCCGCCCTGGATGCCCTGGGGATTCTTTACATGAGGCAAAACAAATTTGCCGAGGCGGAAGAGCAGTATCGGCGCCTTCTCAAAATTGATCCGCGAAACGACGCTGCCAAATGGAATCTTAGCCAGATCTACATCCAGCGAAAAAAGTTGGACGAGGCGTTAGAGTTATTAAAGGAACTACGGGGAAGTGAAAATAAGGGTCGGGACGTGGATGTCAAAATTGGCCTGATCTATTTCGAGCAGAAAAAGCTCGACGAGGCCATCGAGGCCTTTAAGAGAGCCCAAAAGAAAAAGCCTCGCAGCCAACGTATCATCTACTATTTAGGAACCGCTTACGGGGAGAAGGGAGACATCGACAAGGCCGACAGCTATCTTTCTCGAATTCCCGAGAATTCCCCATTGTATTCCCGTGCGATTCTTCAGCGGGTTTTTCTCTACAAGCGGCAGAAACAGGTTTCAAAGGCCATCACGCTCCTGAGGGAGGCGCTTAAAAAGCATCCGAAAGAGGCCGATTTTTACCTTGCGCTTAGCGAACTTTTGCGGAAAGAAAAACATTTCGAAGAGGCGAAAACGGTTATGAGCCGGGCTCTGGCCCTCTTTCCGAAGAACGGGGATGTCTATTTCGAGCTTGGGGTGATCTACGACCGCTTGAAGGACAAGAAGACCTGTATCGAGATGATGAAGAAAGCTATCGAGATGAACCCTAAGGATGCCTCCGCCCTCAATTATCTGGGATACACCTACGCGGAAAAGGGGATCAATCTGGATGAGGCGGAGGAACTCATCCAACGTGCCTTGAAGATCCGTCCCAATGCGGGCTATATCGTGGACAGCATGGGATGGGTCTATTACCAGAAGGGGGATTACGAGAAGGCCTTGGAATATTTAAAGCGTGCCGTTTCACTCTCTTCCAAGGACGCCGTGATCTATGAGCACCTTGGGGATACCTATCTCAAACTGGGGAAACAACATGAGGCCGCCAAGGCCTATCATGAGGCCTTGAAACGTGCCAAGAAGCAAGACGTTAAACAGCGACTCAATGACAAGCTCCAGCGCCTTATCAAAAAGCCTTAGTCTTCTCCTCGCCGGAGTTCTTTTTTTCCTTTTTCAGGCCTGTGTTCACGCGCCCCAGAAAAAGGGGCCAACTTGTCAGGCGGATCCTGAAATTTACCGCCGTGCACTGCTGACGCTGTCACGGAACTATGTCAGTCTCTCCGGCAAGGTCAAGGTTCGCATAGAAACCTCGCAGGGGAATGTCTCTTTCACGGGAGATCTCTACGCGAAGGCTCCCGATAAGCTCCATCTTGATGTCTTTGGTTTTTTACATCGCCCCAGATTTGTGCTCATCAAGAACGGGGAGACCATCGCGTGGAAAGACTTCGATTCGGGTCGTTCCTACATGGGACTGTTGGAGAGATGTCCGGGGTTTCCCGTCAAGTTTCCCTTTTCCCCTCTCTTCTTGAGGGATTTTATGAGGATCCTGTTTCTGAACTTCCCGGGTTCTTTAAAGATTCTCCCCGGAGGAGACGCGGAGACTCCCTGTGCCTTCCAAATGGTATGTGGGTGGGGGGTATTTGACGCCATCATGGATCCGCGTGTGGGTCTGCCCGTTTTTCTCAAGGGTCCGAAAGGAGAGAAAGAGATCTTTGAGATTACATTTTCGGATTACTCCGAGGTATCTTCCCTGCAGGTTCCCTGGAGATACGGAGTCGATGTAAAGGATGTCAAGATGACATTCGAGTTTAAGACCCTGGACGTCAATCAAGAGATTCCCAGGAAAATTTTTATCCCCCTGCTCCCAAAGTGATGAAATCTTTTGGGGAATGCCAGACAGGGGATTGAAATCCTTGACAAAACCCTATGGTTATTTTAGTTTCAAGAGCATGGAAACGGGCCTGATTCTGGCTTCCCGCTCCCAGCGTAGGCAGGAACTCCTTGCACAAGTGGGGATTGTTTACAGGATCGTGGAGGCGGATATTGAGGAGAATTTACCCGAGGACCTGCCGACCCAGGAGGCGGTCATCAGGTTGGCTCGAGAGAAGGCGGCTTGGGTTGAGGCGAAATATCCGGATAATTGGATCTTGGCGGCGGATACGGTTGTCGCTTTGGGGGATGTTATTTTTCAGAAGCCGAGAGACGAGTTGGATGCGATTGCCATGCTTCAGCGACTGAGTGGGCGCTCCCATGAGGTATTTACGGGATACTGCCTGCGGCACCGGGCCTTGAACAAGACGCGGGAAGGGGTCGCACGGACGGTGGTAACTATGAAACAGTTGACCCCCCGGGAAATCGAGGGTTATGTGAAGACGGGAGAGCCTCTGGACAAGGCGGGGGCCTATGCTATCCAGGGGATCGGGGCTATGTTTATCGAGAAGATCTACGGCTCCTACACGAATGTGGTCGGGCTTCCCCTCGCCGAGGTGGTAACGCTGCTGATGGAAGAGGGTGCCGCGTCGCCCTGGGAAGGTAAACTATGACAACGATCAAGGAACGACTCGAAGAGATCCGCCGGCGCATGGATGAGGCGGCGGAGAAGGCGGGGAGGGATCCTTCCAGTATTCGCCTCATCGCCGTGTCCAAGACAAAGCCGGTGTCCATGATTCGGGAGGCCGTGGCGGCGGGCGTGACGGACCTTGGAGAGAACTATATCCAGGAAGCCCGGGAAAAGATCCCTCAGGTTTCCGGTCAGGTCCGCTGGCATTTTATCGGCCATCTCCAGACGAACAAGGCAAAATATGCCGCCAGGTTGTTTGACTGGATTCATACGATCGACCGGGTGGAAATCGCGGACGCCCTGAATCGCCGCGCGGGGATGGAAAACCGTGTCCTGAGGGTTCTGATCGAGGTGAATGTGGGGAAAGAGGAAACCAAATCGGGCGTGATGGAGGAGGACTTGTTCCCCCTTGTGGAGCATGTGGCAACGCTTCCCCAGCTTTCCCTGAAAGGATTGATGGTGATTCCCCCCTTGACGGCGGATCCAGAGGAGGTGAGGGGGTATTTTATCAAGACGCGGCGGCTTGCCGAGCAGGTGGCGGCCAGGAACATTCCGAATGTTTCCATGGAGGAACTCTCCATGGGGATGACCTCGGATTTCGAGGTGGCCATCGAGGAAGGGTCCACCATGATCCGCGTGGGAACGGCCATCTTCGGGCCAAGGGAGATGTCATGAGTTCGAAAAAACCATGGGAGGGACGGTTTGCCGCACCTACGGACCAAACTCTGGAGGACTTTTCGGAATCCCTTTCGTTCGACCGTCGGCTCTATCCCCAAGATATCGCCCAGAGCCTCGCCCACTGCGAGATGCTGATCCGGCAGGGAATCATCGAGGAAGATATCGGCCGCCGGATCATGGAGACCTTGAAAGAGATTAGAGAGGAACTGGACGCGGGCACCTTTCCCTTCGATTCTGCTTGGGAAGACATCCACATGGCTATCGAGGCCCGGCTCATCGAGAAGATGGGCCCTGCGGGCGGGGCCCTCCACACGGCCCGAAGCCGGAACGACCAGGTGGCCACCGATCTGCGCCTCTACGTGAAAGAAGAAATCGGGGAATTCAGGGGTCTTTTGAGCGACCTCATGGCCGCCTTTATCGAAAAAGCCAAGGAACACATCGATCTTATATTTCCCGGCCTGACCCATCTCCAGCACGCCCAGGCCGTCCGGTTTTCCCACCATCTCATGGCCTACGTGGAGATGTTCCACCGGGATGAGGAACGGCTGAGAGATGCACTGAAACGGGTCGACCTCTGCCCGCTGGGGAGTGGGGCCCTCGCGGGAACCACGTTTCCTATCGATCGCGTATTTGTGGCCGAGAAGCTCGGATTCCGAGATGTCACGAGAAACAGCATGGACGCGGTGAGCGACCGGGATTTCGTCGTTGAGTTTCTGTCCGCTCTCTCCCTCATCATGGTGCATCTCTCCCGATTCGCTGAGGATCTGATTCTCTGGAACAGCACCTACTGGCACCTGATCGAGCTGCCTGACACCCTGGCTACGGGCAGCAGCATGATGCCTCAGAAGAAAAATCCCGACGGCGCGGAGCTCATTCGGGGAAAAAGCGGGCGGGTCTTCGGTCATCTGATGGCCCTTCTGGTTGTTCTTAAGGGACTGCCTATGACCTACAATCGGGATCTTCAGGAGGACAAGGAGCCCCTGTTCGACGCGGTGGATACAGTTCGCAGTAGTTTACGCATGGCGGCGCTTCTGGTAAAAGGGTTGAAGCCTCTCCTGGAAGAGATGGAAAAGGCCGTTCGGCAGGGCTATCTTCAGGCCACTGACCTGGCGGACTATCTGGTGAGGAAGGGAAAACCCTTTCGGGAGGCGCATGGGATCGTGGGCAAGCTGGTCTCCTACGCCCTTGCGTCGGGAAAAGATCTCGCCGAGATGAGTTTTGAGGAGATGAAACGTTTTTCGCCGGATTTCGAGGATGATGTGTCCGAGGTTCTCTCCGTGGAAAGGGGCGTGGATCAGCGAAACGAGATCGGTATGACGGGGCGGGAATCGGTTTTGGCGCACATTGCCTATGCCGAGGAACACTATTTGAAGAGCAAGGAGGAATAAATGGAGAGTAGGGGGATGTTGCGGAGACGAACCTGGATCGTGACGGGAATCGTGATGCTGGCAATGGCCATGGTAGGATGTGGAAAGAAGGCGCGTCCGATCCCGAAGGACGTTACGGTTCCGAGGGCGGTGAAGGAGTTCAAAATTGCGAAAGCGGACCACCGTATTCAACTGAGCTGGGAAGCGCCGACCAAGGATCTGAAAGGGAGGAAACTGAAAAATCTGGCGGGTTATAAGGTCCTTCGGAAGATCATCAAACCCGGCAGTAACGATTGTATCGACTGCCCCTCTGGATTTGACGTGGTGGCTGTTCTCGACTTGGATCATCCCGTAAATTTCAGGGAAAAGGGTGATGTAGTGGTTTGGGAAGATGGAGATGTCAAGAAAAAGGGAATCTATGTTTATCGTGTGGTGTCTTTCAACAAGGATGGATACGACGGGGCCATTTCGGGTTACGTTTCGGTGAAAGTCGATTGATATGAACGAGTTCAACTATAGAGACGGTCAGCTTTACGCGGAGGATTGCAAGGTTTCCGATATCGTGGCCGAGGTGGGGACCCCGGTCTACATCTACAGCCAGAAGACGCTGGAGCGGCATTTCAATGTCTTTGACGGGGCCATGGGGGGTTTGGATCATCTCATTTGCTTTTCTGTGAAGTCCAACTCCAATCTGGCGGTTCTGCGGCTGTTCGCCAATTTGGGTGGCGGGGCCGACATCGTTTCCGGCGGGGAGCTTTTCCGTTGTTTAAAAGCGGGAATGGAGCCAAACCGTGTTGTCTTTTCCGGGGTAGGAAAGACGCGGGAAGAGATCCGATACGCCCTCGAATCGGGTATCATGATGTTCAACGTGGAATCCGAGATGGAGCTGGAAGAGATTCAGAGGGTGGCTTCCGAGATGGGTAAGATAGCCCCTATTTCCTTTCGGGTCAACCCGGATATCGATCCCAAGACCCATCCCTATATCTCCACGGGCCTGAAAAAAAACAAGTTCGGCGTCGAGGTGAAGCAGGCCGTGGAGCTTTACAGGAAGGCCGCTGGGATGGATGCTATTGAGATTCTCGGAATCGACTGCCACATCGGATCACAGTTGACGACACTTTCCCCTTTTGAGGAAACCGTCCTGAAGCTTCGTGAAATTGTTGAAGACCTGGAAAGAGAGGGGATTCAAATCCGGTGGATCGATCTGGGTGGCGGTCTGGGAATTACCTATAATGATGAAACACCACCCTCGCCGGAAGCCTATGCGAAGACGGTTCGAAAGGCGGCGGAGGGGATGTCACAGGGATTCATCTTCGAGCCCGGTCGCGTCATGGCGGGGAACGCGGGAATCCTGGTGACCCGGGTTCTCTATGTCAAACAGGGGCCCGTCAAGACCTTTATCGTGGTCGACGCGGGGATGAACGACATGGTCCGTCCCAGCCTCTACGGCGCCTACCAGGAGATTCAGCCCGTGGTCGCTTCCGATGCCAAGATCGTGGCGGATGTGGTGGGTCCCATCTGTGAATCGGGGGATTTCCTTGCCAAGGAGCGTGAGGTCCCAAACGCGAAGCCGGGAGAGCTTTTGAGTGTCATGAGCGCGGGAGCCTATGGGTTTACCATGGCGTCCAACTACAATTCGCGTCCGCGACCGGCGGAAGTCATGGTCAACGGGGAGGATTACTTCGTGATCCGCCGGAGGGAAACCTACGAAGATCTGGTTCGCGGGGAACAGATACCTCCTTGGTTGTCATAGGGGTGTGAGATGAAGCAGGCGAAGAAGATCCAGTTTACCAAGATGAGCGGGAGCGGAAACGATTTCATCTTCATGGATGGAATGGACGGGTCGTATTCCTGGGTCGACAGCATGTGGGTGCGGCAGATATGTCAACGGGCGCTCTCCGTGGGGGCCGATGGGGTTGTTGTTCTGGAGAAGGATGATACTTACGATTTCGCCTGGCGTTTTTTCAACAGCGACGGCACCATCGCGGAGATGTGTGGCAACGCGAGCCGGTGTGCCGCCCGTTTCGCCTATAAAAAGGGAATCGCGGGCTCCAATATGACCTTCGCCACGCTGGCCGGTCCGATCCGGGCGGAGGTCAAAGGGAAACGGGTGAAGGTCCAGCTTACGGATCCGCGACTTTTCGATCCTGAAATGCGATTGGCGGTGGATGGGCAGACTTTTACCCTCTTTTACATCGATACAGGGGTGCCCCACGTGGTTTTGGAGGTCGAAGACCTTGAGGGGTTCCCTTTGATCGAAATAGGCCGTAAGATTCGTTTCCACGAGAAGTTCGGTCCGGCGGGGACGAACGTGAATGTTGCCCAGATCACGGGGGACAACGCCATTGCCCTCCGGACCTATGAACGAGGCGTGGAGAACGAAACTCTGGCCTGTGGCACGGGATCGGTGGCGGCGTCTTTGATGATGTCCATGAAGAAGGGGTTTTCTTCACCGGTTTCTGTGCGAGCGGCGAGCGGGGAGATCCTGACCATTTCCTGGGAAGGGGAAGTGGGAACCTGGGCCCCCGTCTTTTTCGAGGGGGAAGTCCGATTCATTTATGAGGGGTGGCTCCATCCGGAGGCCATCCCAGAAGCAACAGGAGAGAAACTTTAACATGGAGGAGGGGGAAACCATGGTATTTGAAGGAAGCATGGTCGCAATCGTGACGCCGTTTAAGGATGGGCGTCTGGATGAGGAGGCTTTCAGGAACCTCATCGAATGGCATATCGAGAGCGGAACCGATGTCATCGTCCCTTGCGGAACCACAGGGGAGTCCGCGACCCTTTCGTTTGAGGAGCACGACCGGGTCATCGAGCTGGCGGTGGAGACGGTGAACGGCCGGGTTCCCGTCATGGCCGGTACGGGCTCTAACAACACCACGGAGGCCATACGCTTGACGGGGGATGCCAAGGCAGCCGGGGCGGACGGGGCTCTGCTCATCACCCCGTATTACAACAAGCCCACTCAGCAAGGGTTGTATGAACACTACGAGGCCATCGCGAAGGCGGTTGAATTTCCCATGGTGCTCTACAACGTTCCTGGACGGACGGGCGTGAATATGCTGCCCGAGACGGTGGCACGGCTCTCGAAGATCGATGTGATCGTGGGTGTAAAGGAGGCGACGGGATCTCTCCGGCAGGTGTCTGAGATCATCGCCCTCTGTGACGATGGCTTCGCTGTTATCTCCGGCGACGATTTCATTAACTTTCCCTTGCTCGCCGTGGGAGGCAAAGGGATGATTTCCGTAACGGCGAACGTGGTTCCCGGTGACCTGGCAGCCCTTTATGACGCTTGGAAGGCGGGAGATGTCGCGAAGGCAAGGGAGCTCCATTACAAGACGTTGCCGCTTCATCAGGCCATGTTCTATGAGACCAATCCCATCCCGGTGAAGACGGCCCTGGCGAAGATGGGGAAGATCGTCCATGAACTCCGGTTGCCTTTGTGCCACATGTCGGAGACAAACGACAAAAAACTCGAGGAAGCGCTCAAAAAATACGGATTACTGGAGAACTGATTGGAAACAATGAATATCTTGCAGGCTATCGGGAATACCCCGATGGTCAAAATACGAAAACTCGCTTCCGCCCCTATTTATGCGAAGGCGGAATTTCTCAATCCAGGTGGAAGCATCAAGGACCGTGTTGCCCTCCACATGATCGAAACGGCGGAAAGGGATGGGCGGCTGAAGCCGGATTCCATCATCGTGGAGCCCACGTCGGGGAACACGGGGATTGGCCTCACCTTTGTGGGGGTGCAGAAAGGTTACCGGGTCCGAATCGTCATGCCGGAAAACATGAGCGAGGAGAGGAAGAAGATTATCCGGGCCTTTGGCGGGGAGCTGGTATTGACTCCCGCGGAGGGGAGTTTGACGGGAGCCATCGAGAAGGCGGAGGAGCTTCAAAGGGGGGATCCACGTGTCTTCGTCCCCCAGCAGTTTGAGAACCCCGCCAACCCGGAGATCCATTATCTCACCACGGCAAAGGAGATCTGGGAGCAGATGGAGGGGAAGATCGCCGCCTTCGTTGCCGGTGTGGGGAGCGGCGGGACCCTGGCGGGTGTGGGGAAATTCTTGAAGGAAAAGAGGAAAGATATCCACCTGGTGGCGGTAGAACCCAAAAACAGTTCTGCGATCCTCGGAGACGAACCGGGATTGCACCAGATCCAGGGCATCGGTGACGGCTTTGTGCCGAAGATCCTCGATGTTTCCATCATCGACGACGTGGTGACCGTCTCGGACGAGGATGCCATAGAGACCACGCGCCGCCTGGCTCGTGAGGAAGGTTTACTTGTGGGAACCTCTTCGGGTGCCAACATTTGGGCAGCCATGGAGATCAGCAAGCAGATCGAGGGAAACGTCATCACGGTATTGCCGGACCGGGCGGAGCGGTATTTCAGCACAAGCTTGATATAAAGGGGGAGAGAAGATGATTTCAGTCATCGTTTGTGGTGCGGGTGGACGGATGGGAGGACGAATCATTTCACTCTTGTCCCAGACGGACGGGGCACGCCTCGTGGGGGCAGTGGAAAGGCCCGATCATCCCGTGGTAGGGAAGGATATCGGGGAGACCCTGGGATTGGGATCCCTTGGTGTCCAGGTGGTTGATGATCTCTCGAAGGCCCTGGACGCGGGGGACGTGGTCATCGATTTCACCCACATCGATAGCGCCCTACGGCATATCGAGATGGTCATGAATGCCTCCAAGGCCATCGTGGTAGGAACCACGGGATTCGACGTATCTCACATGGAGAAGGTTAAAGGATGGGCAAAGAACGGTCGATGCCTGATCGCTCCCAACATGAGCGTGGGGGTGAACCTCCTCTTCAAACTGGCTTACGAAGTGGCGAAGACCCTGGGTGACGACTACGACGTGGAGATCCTCGAGGCCCATCACAATCAGAAGAAGGATGCCCCTTCCGGTACGGCCATGAAGCTGGGAGAGCAGGTAGCCAGTGCCCTGGGCCGAGACCTGTCCAAGGTGGGTGTTTACGGACGGAAAGGCATGGTGGGAGTCCGAACGAAAGAAGAGATTGGCATGCAGGTCATCCGGGGCGGGGACATTGTGGGGGAACATACCGTCTTTTTCATCGGCACGGGGGAACGGATCGAGCTGACCCATCGCGCCATGAGTCGTGACAATTTCGCCCGTGGTGCTATCCGTGCGGCTATGTGGATCGTCGATCAGCCCAACGGCTTGTATGACATGCAAGACGTCTTGGGATTGAAAGAGGCATAACGAGATCAACGGAACAAACCGGACAAATCAAACCCCAGTGAAATACGCCCGTGTTAAATAGGTGCTTACGCAATTTAACCGGGTAAACTCGTTGAATTGTCTCGAATGGCACCCCGCAAGGGGATTCAACTGGGGCCAGATAAACAAACCCTACTGTTTCACGTAGAGCTTCCCATCGAAGTAGTATTCCCGCCAATAGGTCTGTCCGTTTTCCACATGAACCTGGTAGGAAAGGGTGTCTGAGCTGCCGTCTTGGGACGTATAATAGATCGTCCCAGCCGCGGGGGTTCCTTGAGCACGCCAGGTTCCCCGATCGGTTGCGGAATTTCCATAGCCCCAGTTTGTCTGGCCCTGGGCACTGTTGCCTGCCGTATAATCGCTGTAATAATTATAGTGTCCGTCGCTCGTAAGAACGATGATGGTATTTCCGCTCGAGCGGATGTCCTTCCATCGTCCCACCAATTCGGGGAAAATTTTCCCTCTTGCGGAGGCGGTTTGAGCCTGATCTCCTTTTGAGAGTTTGACAAAGAGGGCTTTTACGCCGTTGGGAAAGGTGATGATGAGCCCCTGTTTCGTGAAGACGTAGGGATAGGTAAGGATTTGGCCGTCCGCCTGAACCATGATTCTGTCTGCCGTGGCGGTGTATCGCGCCGCTTCCCCGTTGAAAGTGAGCTGGTTCTCCGAGATGAAGTGGAGAAGGAAATTCCCGTTCGTTGTCCTGCAGATCCATTTTCCCAAAAGGGGAGAACCCGTGTTTTTGGGCCTTTGTGGTTTCATGGGTTTTTGTGGCTTTCCAAACTGAAGGGTTCCGTGGCCATTTTCGTTTGGAGGGGGGGTGGGGGTCCTTGGTGATACCTCTGCACGCGGTTGACTTTTCTTAACGGGGGAAAATTTGATGACGGTATTTTGTTTGTTTTTCCCGTTAATGATCGTGAAGAGAAGGATATTCTCGTCGAGATGTGCCACAAACGGGGCGGCTCCTTTATTACCGACACGGCATTCTCCCCTGGCGACATTTCCCTTAGAGTGGCCGATTACCTGGAACTTCGCGCCCGTGGTGCTGGAGAGGAGTCCTGACAGCTTCCCTTGCTGATCCTGGGAAAGGGTTAGGGTAACGGTGGCCTTGGGTGTTTTGTAAACATAGGTGCCGGAAAAATCGGCGGCTCCTGCCACCGCGACGAGACAAAAAACTGAGATCAGGGACACGAGTCCGATAAACCCTCTTTTTTCTTTCACTATGGTTCTCCTTTCAGAATTTTGAAAATGACAGGGGTTGGGAAAAACGAGACTTTGAGCGTTTCGAGTAGAATCTCCCGTCCATTGGAATCTTTTATGATATTTTTTGAACCTTGACAAGTAGGGGCAAGCAAACGAGACAAACCTACGAAACGAGATCGATCATCTTACAAGAGCAGATTTTCCACCACACCCAGAATGATTTTGGTTCCTTTGGCCAGGTCTTCGACTTCGATGAACTCATTGAAGGCGTGCGCCTGGGCGATGTCTCCCGGTCCGAAGGTGACGGCGGGGATACCGGCATCGTTGATGAAGTTTCTCACGTCGGTGGAGTAGGGGGTTCCCCAGATTTCTGCTGTTTGCCCCGTAACGGCCTCGATCTCCCGTGCCATCATGCCGACATGGGGATGGTCAGGCGAGATTTCGGCTGATTCGTATAAACGTGTGATTTCGAGGGAAGCCGAAAATTCCGGGTCCGCGGACGCGAGTTTTTTCAGGATTTGTTCAATTTCATGTTTGACATCCTCCGCGGTTTCGTCCGGATTCATGCGTCGGTCCAGGGTGAGGGCCAGTGATTCCGGCACCACGTTTTCCTTGGTCCCCGCGTTGAGGATGGTCATGGTGCATTTCGCTGGTCCACAGAGAGGGTGCACCCGTTCCCGAATCTTCGTGTCGTAATCCTTGATGGCATTCCCGAGGATCAAGAACTTATCGATGGGGTTGATTCCCTGTTCTGCGATGGAGCAGTGGGCCGGTTTCCCCGCGAGGGTGATCTTGAACCAGGCAAGGCCCTTTTCCGCCACGCCCAACTTGAATCCCGTGGGTTCGAGGACGATGCCGAAACCCTCCGTGTAGCCGGATTCCCGCAAGAGCGTCTTCGTTCCCGGCTCTCCCGTTTCTTCGCCAACGGCGAAGGCCAAGACGAGATCTCCCTTCCGTTCCAGCCCTGACTGCTGGATGATTCGGGCCGTTTCCAATGCCACGCCTATGCCGCCTTTCATGTCGCAGCTTCCCCGACCGTAGATACGCCCATCGCGGAGTGTCCCGGAGAAAGGGGGATCCACCCATTCATCGGGATTCCCCTCGGGAACGACGTCCATGTGGCCGTTAAGGAAGAGTGGCGGTCGTTCCCCTGTTCCGGGAAGAATCGCCAGGACCTGGGGGCGGTTTGCGAACGGTTTTTCAACGAGCCTGGTCTGGAAACCCCAACTGTCGAGCAGGTTAAAGAGATACTCCGCCACGGGCTTTTCTTCTCCGGGAGGATTAACGGAGGGGATCCGAACAAGATCCCGGACAATAGTAGTGATCCGGGACGTATCGATCATGGATACAAGACGGTTTGCCATGCTTGTCTCCTTTCGCAGAGGGTTTGAAAAGAACCTGTTGCAGGGTAGGTGTGACGGATAAGAAAAAGAGGGGACAGGCCTTACACCTTTTCCCCTCTTCCCGATCCAGCGTTTACCCGAGATTTTCTACGGAGATTAATCCTTTTTCTCCTCCTCGGTTTTCAATGCCTCTTCGGTTGTTTCTGGCTTGGCTTCTTCGGTTGTTTCGCCTGCGGGCTCCGATGCCTTTTCCGGGGAAGGTGTGGTTACAGGGGTGGTGGGTTGGGTTTCTTGTGGCTGAGCCTCTGAAACAGGATATTCTCCAGTCTCCGCCGCGACGATTTCCCGTCCCACGTCTCCCATGAGAAAGGCCGTTTCGACCAGCAGGTAAAAACCGACGAAGACCCCGATAATCCAACCTACCAAGGGGATGTTGGAGAGGAGCCCCAGGATGATCGCCATCACAAAGATGATGAGGAAAACCTTGATGTAGGAGAAGAAATGTTTGGTAATCAGCTCGATGATCCGGAAGAAGGAGAAAACCACGCTGAATTCGTCTTCAATAGCAAACAGGATCAGCCCCATGGGATAAAAGAAAATGGCGGCAAGCATGAAAATCGCCCCAACGACGATGAGCGTAACGCCGATGAACGAAAGGATACCTACCTGGGGATACAGGGCCGCGGTTCCCAGCCCTATCACGATGAGGGGGATGATTACGTAACCCAGGCTGGCGATGAACGTCAGGAGGCCGTATTTAAAGAGGGTTCCCCAGTTGTTCCACTCGGGCAAGTCCTCCACGGGTTCTTTAAGAATCTGGTTCTGCATCAGCAGAAAGGCATAGCCCGATGAGAGAAGGTTAATGATGGGGAGAATATCCAGTAAACCCCCGATGAAAAACCGGATGAGGTTATCTTTGTCCTTGAAGGGAATGGCCAAAACTTTTTTCAATTCCATGCGTAACTCCTTTCCGCCTTCTCAGGCGTGTGGTGCGATTTGTACGGTTAAATAGAGGTCACCGCTTCCATTTCTTCCCGTGTTTCCCTTTCCGGCGATCCGTAACTTTTTCCCGTTTCGGATCCCCTGGGGAATGGTGACGCGAAGATGCTCGATTTTGTTGCCACGACGGTATTTTATGTCAACTTTCTGTCCGTGCTGGGCCGCTTCCGGTGGGAGAGAGAGTTTTAAGTGAATGTCTTGTGAAGCGGTGGTTGCCTGGGACAGATTGTTCAGTTTCTTGGCCACGAAGTTGAGGGCCTTGTCAGCGAGGTTTTTCAGAGACAGGGGAGACCGCTGGCGTGTTTTTGAAACGGCCCTGCTTGACGACTTGAATTGATTAAATTCAGGCCAAGCCTTTCCCCTCCGCACCGACGGGCCAAAGGGGGTTCCAAAAATGAAACTCCCGAACATGAAACCTTTGCCGCCAAAAAAGACCTGTCGGATGAAATCCTCGTTGAAACGAAATCCTCGTGCGCTGAACTCCCGTGACAGTTCGGAAAAGACATCGTAGAAGTGCGGGTTGTTGAAAATGTCCCGATAGATATCCTCGGTTTTGTAGTTAAATCCCTGAGATCTTGTGTCGGCTTGATAACCGCCAAAGGCCCCCAATTTGCGCATCCGGTCATACTGGGTCCGTTTTACGGGATCGATGAGGACTCCGTAGGCCTCACTGATTTCCTTGAACCGCTCTTCCGCCCGGGGATCACCGGGATTCCGGTCAGGGTGATACTGGAGGGCCAGTTTCCGGTAGGCGTGCTTGATGGTCTCCGCGTCGGCTTTTTCCGAGACACCGAGGGTTTTGTAGTAATCGATATTTCCGTTCATCATTCAGTTGCTTTGATAGTGTCGAAGCCCCTTTGGAGGGCCGATCTATTGGCGTCGAAACCTTCAGTTTTCGTGTATGTTTGAAGTATAACAACGAAGTCGTCCATCGTCAAGGGTAGGAGATCCGTTCCGAGCATGGCTCCCACCATGATCATATTGGTAAGGAGGGCGTTTCCCATCTCCATGGCCAGGTCGCTGGCATCCAGCATCCAGGCCCTTTTTGAAAGGAGAGAAATGGACTCGAAAATGTTATCCAGGTCGGGATAGGAGAGGTTCCCCGCAATGACATCCACGGGACTGATGGGGCGGGTATTGGTGATGACATGAATGTCGGGGTTCCCATAGGCTTTCAGGATCCGGAGAGTTTCCATGGGCTCCAGTCCCAGGACAAGATTTCCCAGTCCCTCGGGAATGATGGGACCGACGACTCCTTCCTTGAAGACACGGACATGGCTCATGACGGAGCCGCCCCGCTGGGAGACCCCATAGGTTTCCCCCACGATGGCTTGGTAGCCTTTTCGGATGAAGGCGCGGGCGATGAGCTGGGAGATGAGCACGTTCCCTTGGCCCCCGACACCCGCGATGATGAGATTGTAAGGGCAGGAAAAGGCGCTCATGAGACAACCTCCCGATGAATGGCCTGCTCCGGGCAGATGTCGGTGCAGACGCCGCATCCCGTGCAGATGGCTTCGTCGATCTCAGCCTTGCCCTTCGCCGGATTCCAGATGAGGCCGGGACACTTAAAGACCCGGGTGCAATACCGGTCACATCCGCACGCCTCCCCGATGCATTTCTCCTCGTCCACGCCCATGCGGTAGGTCTTCCCGGACTCCTTGAGGGCCACCAGGGCGCAGGTGCGCTTGAAGATGAGTACCTGAGGCTGATCGGACCGCAAGGCCTCGAGGATGACCGATTCCGTAGCGTCCAGGTCGAATGGATCGAGGGTCTTCACGTCGAACCCTATGGATCGGCAGATCCGTTCGACCTCGATGGGGTCCACAGGCTGTCCCATGCAGGTCATCCCCGTGCCCGGATGGGGCTGAAATCCCGTCATGGCCGTGGCACTGTTGTCCAGGATGATCGTGACGAAGGGCGAGATGTTGAAACGGGTATTGATGAGGGCAGGGATGGCGGCATGGAAGAAGGTGGAGTCCCCGCAAACGGCGATGACTGGCTGGTCCTTTCCCATGGCGTCGAGGATCCCCATGCCCGCGGCTACGCCAAGCCCGGATCCCATGGCCTGGAGGGTCTTGGCGACGCTGTAGCCGGAAGGCCACATGGACATGGCGTAGCACCCGATGTCCCCCGTGACAATGCCATCGCGACCGTCCTTTGCCAGGGCGTTCTTGATGGCCCAGAAGGAGGCGCGGTGGGGACAACCTGGGCAAAATCCCAGGGCCCGGTCGATGATCAGGCCAGCCGTTTTTTCTTTCACTATTTTGGAGTAGGCTTCGGGCCTGGATTCATAGGAAATCTCACAGAGGGTTTTCAGGGCCGAGATGGCGTGTTCCGGGGCAAGCCCTCCCTCTAAGGGGATATGCCCAGATGCCTTGCCGAAAACCGTCTTGGCTCCGAAACGCCCGGCGTTTTCTCCCAAGAACTCTTTCAGGTTATTTTCGATGAACGGGTCGACCTCCTCTACCACGAGAAGACGATCGGTTTTCCCGATGATCTCTGTCAGCCAGGTCTTGGGCAGGGGCCACGTGGTCCCCAGGCGGGCGATTCCCACGCGATCCTGGAGCCCGAGAAGTTCCACCGCCTCCTCGGAGAAGAGGACACCTATGCCGGAGGTTACCACTACCAGTTCCGGATTGTCAGGGCCTGTGTAGACGTTGTAAGGGGAGCGGGAAAAGGTTGATTCCAGCTCCCGCAGGGCCTCGTGGCGTTTCCCGTGTTTGACGAGGATGGGAAAGGGGGTGAAGGAGCCCTTGGGGTCGAAATAGGGTTTTTCGGAGGGTTCCGGCAAGGGGCCGAAAGTCACGGGCCCTCGACCATGGGATATGCGGGTGACACTTCGGACCATTACCACGGATCCAATCTCTTCGGAGAGATCGAAGGCGTAACGCACCATATCCCGCGCACCCTCGAATCCGGAAACCTCCAGGAGAGGGATGTCGGTAAGCCGGGCCATGAACCGGGTATCCTGCTCATTGGAGCTGGAGATGCCGCCGGGGTCGTCGCAGACGACCACCACGAGACCGCCTTTGACGCCGCAGAGGTTCAGGTTGGTCAGGAAGTCGTAGGCTACGTTCAGCCCGTTCTGCTTCATGGCGGCCAGGGCCCGGAGTCCGAAAAAGGAGGCGCCGGCGGCCACCTCCAGGGCAACCTTCTCGTTGACAGACCACTGGACATGGAGGCGTTCGGGGTCTGCGGCCCGGGAAAGGGCCTCGATGATCTCCGAGGAGGGGTTCCCCGGGTAAGCGGCGGCGACGCGAACCCCCGCTTCCAGGGCCCCGCGGGCGATAGCCTCGTTTCCCATGAGGAGCTCGATGCGTCCCGGTTCATTCAGAGTGATGGGGTGGGGGAATGACATCTACGGTTCCTCGGAGGATTGAAAGTTCAGGATGGCCTCCCGTGCCTCGGGAGGCAACGTGGGTGTCTGAGACGTAACGCCCTCCAGATCCATTACATTCAAGGCCTTCTTCTTTTTCATAGCGGCGGCCCCAGTCAAATGCTGTAGGCTTGTCTCAGGCAGGGGAGCTGTTTCGATGGTGCCTTCACGGACGAGGCGGTCGAAAAGATCCTGCCCCTTTTCTGATCGGATGATCACCGTGTTCCATCCCGGAAAACCTTCCGCAGCGCCCACCGAGATATCGGCGAATTCGGCGGTCATGTCCAGACAGGTTCCACATCCCGGATTGAGGAACGGCCTGATTTCCTCCAGCGGGATTTCTATTTTCTCCCCGTCCTCGAAGAAGACGTCCAGACGGTTCGCCGGGGGCGGAGGGATGTTATATCGGACGATTTTACGGTTGCCGAATCGCCGTTGCATATCGGTGCGGAAATCCCTGGGTGAAAGGCCCCACGTGCAGAACAGTCCCACGAGCAGATCCTCTTTACCTTGGTGGGGGTTTTCGGGATGGTTAAAGCTGTGCATCTTACGCAGAGCAAGGATCTGGCAGGGAAGACCAACTACCGCGAACGCCTCAGGGTTTGATTTTCGGGCACGGTTCAGGGCCGCTAAGGTATAAGCCCCTGCATAATGGGATCCCCCGTATGTTGGGATATCCTTTGGATCATCGACTATGATTCCCTCGGGATAGGAAAGATCACGCCACCGTGTCAGGAGGGCGCCGGAAAGCCCCTCGTCGGAAACGGCGACTTGAGCGAGGGTCGTGGCGATCCCGCCATACTGGGCGTTGGGATTATCTGCCGCCCTTGCCATGACAATTTTCAGGTGATGCCCCAGAGGAGACCCCGTGTAGGCCTCGTTCCAGGATTGCCTTGCCACCGTGTCCAGTTCGACAGGCCCTTTAGGACAAAAATTGAGGCAGCGACCGTCCGTTAAATCACAGAAATCGGGAAAGACGATGGCCCCTTCGAATAATTTCAGGTAGGGACATAAGCCAACACACGCCCCGCA
>JAOZMY010000109.1 GCA_029934085.1 bacterium
CCTCAATAATTACTGGCGATATGAAGAAAAGTTAAACGACACTGTTTTATATAATTTTTCGATAGAAATTTCCAAAGACAGAATCTCCAAGATCAATATCTACCATCTGAATTATCCGGGTAAAGGCAAGAAAGATGAACCTGACGTGTTCACCAATGGCTAAACTTTCTTCA
This sequence comes from bacterium, assembly GCA_029934085.1. GTDB lineage: Bacteria > Desulfobacterota > S145-22 > S145-22 > S145-22 > JAOZMY01. The sequence continues at coordinate 174 of JAOZMY010000109.1, forward strand.
AGTCACCGCATTTACACACTCAATCCTTTATGCTATACGGGAAATTGCCCGGACCGGGAGTAGCGGCCGGGACAGTAACTTGACAACGCCTTCATGTTGAGGGCACAAACACAAAGGGAGGAGGAACCATGAGCCTTGAAAAGGTCACCATCCCAAAGTTGATTCAGATGAAGCAAGACGGTGAGAAGATCACCATGCTCACCGCCTACGATTACCCCTTCGCGCGTATCCTGGACGGCGCGGGGGTCGACATTCTCCTGGTGGGGGATTCGGTCGGCTCCGTGGTTGCGGGATACGACACCACTTTACCCGTCACCATCGACGAGATGATCTACCATACTAAGATGGTCACGCGGGCTGCGCAGCGCGCCCTGGTGGTCATCGACATGCCGTTTATGTCCTACCAGGTGAGCGTGGAGGACGCCGTCCGCAACGCCGGCCGGATGATCAAGGAGAGCGGCGCCGAGGCGGTGAAACTGGAAGGGGGACAGAATCAGTTCGACGCCATCAAGGCCATTACCCGCATGGACATCCCCGTGATGGGGCACATCGGTCTGACGCCCCAGTCAGTGCACGCCATGGGCGGCTACAAGGTCCAGGGCAAGGCCGACGCGGCGCGCCAGAAGGTGATGGACGATGCTCTGGCCGTGCAGGAAGCCGGTGCCTTTTCGGTGGTGCTGGAGGGAATCCCGCTGTCACTGGCCCAGGAGATCACGGAAAAACTGAGCATCCCCACCATCGGGATCGGCGCGGGGATTCACTGCGACGGGCAGGTGCTCGTGATTCACGACCTGGTGGGACTGTTCGACAAGAAACGCCCCAAGTTCGTGAAGCAATACGTGAATCTCTGGGACGTCATCACGAAGGCGGTGCAGGACTACTGCAGAGAGGTGAAGGAAGGGGATTTCCCCACCGACGCCCATAGCTTCCATTAAAAGGCGGGAAAATGCGGGTCATTAAAACCGTCTCCGACATGTCCGCGGAGGCCGAACGCCTACGCCGCGAGGGGAAACGTATTTCCTTCGTCCCGACGATGGGGAATCTGCACGAGGGTCATCTCAGCCTGATGCGGACGGCCAAGCCCCTGGCGGACGTCCTGGTCATCTCCATCTTCGTGAATCCCCTACAGTTCGAGCCAGGTAGCGATTTCGACGCCTACCCGAGGACCTTTCAGGAGGACCTGGAGAAGTGTGAGCCCGTGGGGGTGGACATCGTGTTTGCCCCCGTGGAGTCCGATCTCTACCCAGAGGGTTTCCAGACGACGGTGGAGGTAAAGGAGGTCTCTAAGGGGCTCTGCGGGGATTTTCGCCCGGGACACTTCAAGGGGGTTGCCACGGTGGTGTTGAAGTTGTTCAACATCGTGAAACCTCACGTGGCCGTCTTCGGCGAGAAGGACTATCAGCAGCTCTGCGTCATCCGCCGGATGGTGAAGGATCTGAACCTGGACATCGAGATCGTAGGGCATCCCACGGTTCGCGAGCCGGACGGGTTGGCCATGAGCTCACGAAACCAGTATCTCTCCCCCGACGAAAGGAAGCGGGCGGCGCTTCTCTATAAGTTCCTGCAAGAGGCCAAGGCCCTTTTTGACAAGGGGGAACGTAGGGCCCAACGCCTCACTGCCATGGTCCAAAACGGTCTGGCCCGAGATCCGAGGATTTCGGTGGAATACGTTTCCATCCGGGACCGGGACACCCTGAAGCCGCTGGACACCCTCGACCGTCCCGCCGTAATGGCCCTGGCGGTGCACATAGGGAAAACGCGGTTGATTGATAATATATTTTTGGGGTAATAGGGTTAGAAGGTGAGAGGTGAGAGGTGAGAGGTGAGAGAGTCAAAAGGCCGTGAACCGTAAAGTGTAAATCGTTAAAAGCTAAAAAACACCTAACACCTTACGATTTATGCTTCACGACTCAAGCTTAGAGTTCGAACCGCCAAGCGCACCACCATTCCTCCGGATGAGGATCGGGCGGACATCCCACGCAGATGGTTTTGATTCGGGGGTCAATGGTTCGGGCGAAGTAGCTGTATTCCACCAACCCAGCCGACTTGCAGGGATAATCGGGCAGGCCCGCCCGTTTGCGCGCCACCTGCACCCGACATTCGTTCATACGGAATAAAAAACTATTTTCCGTTTCTTCCACGATTTCCTGAACATTCAGGCGGGCGTAGAGACGAAATCCCAATGCCTGTTTGAGGGCCTCGAGACCGCCGTTTTCCGGGATCCCCACGGCCTCCATGATCCGTCGGGCCTCGATGACGGTAAACCGCGTCCAGGCCGTGTCGTTACAACGTTTGGCCACAAACATGTCTTCCTGCTGCTCCACGGCCTGAAACCAAACGCCATCGTTGGCAATCCAGTTTTTCGCGAGATCGGTGAAGAGGGCAATTAAGGTCTCCTTATCCATCTCCTTTAATTTCAAGGGAACCCCCTGCTCGTCAATCTCGATCCCGAAATATTTCGCCAGTCGCCGCATCTGAATCGGGAAACCCCTCTGCCAAGCCTGCCGGTCGATCTGAAGGGCCTTCTCTAAACCAAGCTGATACTCGGCTTCTCGGAACCACAACCCCGTATGGGAAATGATATTCTTGAACGCAGCACCCACCATCTGGATCAACTGTTCTTTCGAAAGGTCTTCGACTCCCGCCATCTGCCCACCTCCAGGTAAGAGTTTACCCTTTTTAATCCAGGATAGAAGCCCCGTCAAGACATCACGGAAAACGCATTGACAAATTGTTAGGTATTTAGTAACATTTAAAAAATCGCGGAGGAAAGGGATATGGCGGAATTCAAGGTGCAGAAGACTTACAAGGAAATCAACGAAAAAATCAAAAAGGGTAAGGTGGTCGTGGTCAATGCCGAAGAGATGATCGATATCGTCGAGGAAAAGGGTGCCGTCAAGGCCGCCCAGGAGATCGACGTGGTCACGACAGGGACTTTCGGCGCCATGTGTTCTTCCGGGGCCATCCTGAACGTGGGCCACGCTACGCCCAAAATGAAGATCAGCCGCGCCAAGCTGAATGGCGTCCCCGCTTATTGCGGGCTGGCCGCCGTGGATCTCTATATCGGTGCCTCAGAGCTCCCGGACGAGGATCCAAGAAATACCGTCTATCCAGGCGAATTCAAATATGGCGGTGCCCACGTGATCCAGGATCTCCTATCTGGAAAGCCGGTTTTGATGGAGGCCTGGGCCTACGGCACCGATTGTTACCCGAGGAAATACCTCAAGAAGGAGCTGAACCTTCATGAGTTGCGCAACGCCATCCTGTTCAATCCCCGCAACGCGTACCAGAACTACAACTGCGCCGTCAATTCCACCCGCCGAACCATCTATACCTACATGGGGGCCCTCAAACCACTATTCGGTAACGCCACCTACAGCACTTCGGGTCAAATCAGCCCCCTGTTGAATGACCCCTATTTCAAAACCATCGGGGTCGGGACCCGAATTTTCCTCGGAGGTGGCCAGGGGTATGTGGCCTTTTATGGGACTCAACACGTCTTCGATGTCCCCCGCTCCCCCAACGGAACCCCCACAGAAGGAGCGGGAACCCTGTGTGTTATCGGGGATATGAAAAAGATGGATCCGAACTGGATCGCGGCGGCGAGCATCCAGGGATACGGCGTTTCCATGTATGTGGGAATCGGAGTCCCCATTCCCATCCTGAATGAGGATATGGCCCGGTTCACAGCCGTCAAAGACGCGGATATCGTCACCCAGATTATCGACTACGGGGGGGATTACCCCAAGGGTATCGACCGAAGTCTCGGCACGGTGACCTACAAAGAGCTCAAGGATGGCCTTATCACTGTGCAGGGAAAAGAGGTTTCCGTGACCCCCATGGCAAGTTACCCTAAGGCCCTGGAGATTTCCAACATCCTGAAGGAAGAAATCCAGAAGGGGCGGTTCTACCTGGGTGAACCCCAAGCCACCTTCTCTCAGCTCTAAACGGAGACACACAATTCATGACGTTGGCCCAAAACACACTGACCCCTGAAAGCTACACAAACCGATTCTACAGAAACCTGGTAAGTCCAGATCAGGGAGTTTCCTTTCAGGTTCAGGAAGGTGAGAGCGATCTCTGGATCCACACGGACAAGCCACGTGAAATCCTGGTGCGGGAGGCTTTGAGGGAAGTGCGTCAGATCTTGATCGACCACATTGAAAAGAACCCGGTATTTGAAACCTCTCTCGACCCCCTCCCCTCCTGTCCCAGTTGCCACGAAATTATCCGGGAGATGCTCGATGCCGCGGAGGATGCGGGTGTTGGCCCCATGGCAGGCGTGGCAGGAGCGGTGGCTAAGTGGGTTGGCGAGACCCTTCTTGAAGACGGTGCCCCCCATGTGCTCGTTGAAAACGGGGGAGACCTTTTCCTTTACCGTCCGCGCTTTTCCACCACCATCGGACTCTTTGCGGGTCAGAGTCCCCTGAGTTTGAAGGTGGGGATCAAGATACCCCCGACACCCACCCCCATGGGAATCGCCACCTCCTCGGGCACGGTGGGCCCTTCCCTCAGTTTCGGGAAGGCGGATGCGGTGTGCGCCGTCTCGACTAATGCGATCCTGGCGGATGCGGCGGTCACGGCCATCGCCAACCGGATCCAGACACCTGAGGACCTGGAGGCTGCCCTCACCTGGGGGGCTTCTTTGGAAGGTATCACAGGCATTGCTGCCATCATACAATCCCGTTTCGCCGCGTGGGGCGCGGTGGAAGTCGTGAAATTATAATCAACGGAGGAACCCATGATTAAAAAACGGATGGTCTTGAGATTTTCGAAAAAGACCTGGAACCAACCCATCGTCTATCGCCTCGTCAAGGATTTCGACCTGGCCTTCAACATCCTGAAAGCCAGTGTCTTCCCCAAAGAGGCCAGCTTGATGGTCCTGGAGATCTCCGGCGACGAGGCGGAGTTCGACCGGGGGATGGCGTATCTCGACAGCCACGGCGTCGTCTATGAACCGCTGGAGGCCAATATCAAGAAAGACGAAGAGCGGTGCATCCACTGCGGGGCCTGCGCGGCCGTCTGTCCCACCGGGGCCTTGGCCATCCAGAGACCCGAAATGAAGGTGGTTTTTGATACGGAAAAGTGCAGTGGTTGCGAGCTTTGCGTAAAGGCGTGTCCCCCTCGGGTCATCGTGGCTACCCTGTCCTCGAACGAGGTTCAATGAAAAAAAAAGAGGTTTTTGTCGGTTTCAGCGGCGGTGTGGACAGCTTTGCCGCCGCTTTTCTGCTTAAAGAGGTGGGCTACCATGTAACCGCCGTTCATCTCATCCTTCATGATCCCTCTCCCCAAAAAACGGAGAAACAGCTCCATGCCCTTGCTGAGTCCTTAGGTATTCCCTTGATCACGAAAGACCTGAGAAAACGCTTTCGAGACACCATTATCACCCCTTTCGCCAAAAGCTATCTTTCTGGGAAAACCCCTAACCCCTGCGTCTGGTGCAACGAACAGATCAAACTTCGGGCGCTGTCGGAATTGGCGGGTGAACATGGCGTTCCCTGGATTGCCACAGGGCACTACGCGAGAAAGGAACTCGATGAAAAACAGCAATGCTGGATTATCAAGCGCGGAAGAGACAAAAAAAAGGATCAATCCTACTTTCTTTCATTTGTTTCACAGGAACACTTAAAGAAGCTTCTTCTGCCCCTGGGTGATCAGATAAAGGCGGAACTCGTGTCAAAGATTAAGAAGGGAAATCACCCTGTTGGAGAACGCTCGGAGTCCCACGACATCTGCTTTCTGCAAGGAACCTCTTTTGCGGAATTCATCACCGCCTGGGCAAAGGCCTCGAAAGGGGAAGGAACCTTCGTGAACAAATCGGGGAAGATCCTTGGAACCCACGATGGTTTTCATCGTTTCACCATCGGGCAACGCCGGGGAATCGGCATCGCCGACAGAACCCCTTACTATGTCACCGCCCTGTTCCCGGAGAGGAACCAGGTTCAAATCGGCAAGGAAGCCGATCTCTATAAGTCCACTTTCCGGGTCACGGGTTGTCATTGGCACCTCCCCCCGGAAGGAAACGATATTTCCGTTCTCTGCCAAATCCGGTATCGACACAAAGCGGCTCCAGCCACCCTGCGCGTCCTGGATTCAAACAAGGCCGAGGTTTCCTTCGAAGAGCCCCAAAGGGCCATTACCCCCGGACAGGTAGCGGCTTTCTATCGAGAAGACCTGCTTATCGGGGCAGGGACTATCGATACGGTTCTAAAATGACGACCTTCACCATCCATACCCTGGGCTGCAAGGTCAATTTTTACGAGTCCGAATGGATAAGGGAGCAGCTCTTAACGCACGGGGCTTCAGAGATCCGGGACACAACCCATTGCCCAGACTGGATAATCATCAATACCTGCACCGTCACAGGACGTGCCGACCGGCAATCGCGACAGCTTATCTATCGTGCGGCCCGCCAATACCCGGAAACAAGGGTCATCGTAACGGGTTGCTACGCAGACCGGGACCCCGAAACTCTTCGGACTCTTCCTAATGTTGCCCATGTCGTCCCAAACGCAGAGAAGCTTCATCTACCCGAAACCCTCCT
>JAOZMY010000033.1 GCA_029934085.1 bacterium
CTGAGAAAGGTGGCGAAAGAAGTCGTCCGGAACGATACGATCGAGACCTTAAAGATCACCTCCCGAAATATCCCGAAGTATCTCGGAGTTCCGAAATTCCGTTATGAAAAGGGTGAAAGAGAAGACAAAATAGGGATTGCAAAAGGATTGGCCTGGACAGAGGTGGGGGGAGAGCTTCTCATCATCGAGGTGACGACCCTTCCCGGAAGGGGAAAATTGACCGTCACGGGGAAGTTGGGTGACATCATGAAAGAATCGGCTCAGGCGGCCGTCAGCTATATCCGGTCGCGGGCCGATGAGTTGGGCTTGAAGCGAAATTTCTACCAGAAATTGGATATCCATATTCATATCCCGGAGGGTGCAACCCCGAAAGATGGTCCCTCCGCGGGAATTACCATGGCCACGGCCTTGGCCTCCGCCTTGGTGCAGAAACCAGTTAGAAGCTGTATCGCCATGACAGGCGAGATAACCTTAAGGGGCCGTGTCCTTCCGATCGGTGGTTTGAAAGAAAAGATACTGGCGGCGCACCGCGCGGGAATTACGGACGTCCTGGTGCCCATGGAAAACGAGAAGGATTTGAAAGAGATACCGAACAAGATCTTGAAAACGTTAAAGATTCATCTGGTGGAACACATGGATGAGGTCTTGAAGAAGGCGATTATTGACCTGGAGTTTATCCCCATGGACGAACCTGAGCCACCGGTGACTCGAGGGCGGTTGTTTCACGGGAATTACGGGGATCAACCACCTATGATTTCTCCTTCATAATTCATTATTATTCTTCTTAAGAATCTTTTAGAAGGGCTTGACAAAGGTTTGGGGAGTTGTTAAATATTTTTTGGAAATGAGAGCATTTAATGTTATCGTTTTAAAAAAGGGAGGGATTTATGAATAAGTCAGATTTGGTTCAAGTGGTTGCAGATAAGGCGGGTGTTAGCAAAGCGGCAGCGGAAAAAGCGGTCAGTGCGGTGCTGGATGGAATTTCTGATGCCCTCGGAAAAGGTGAGAAAGTAAGCCTTGTCGGCTTTGGTACATTCAGCGTTTCCGAAAGGAGCGCCAGGGTTTGTAGAAATCCTAGAACGGGTGAAAAAATCAATGTAGCAGCGACAAAAGTTCCGAAATTTAAACCGGGGAAGGCCTTAAAGGACAAAGTCGCTTAAGACAGGTCCTTCCCGGGCGGGTAGCTCAGTTGGGAGAGTGCCGGCCTTACAAGCCGGAGGTCACAGGTTCGATCCCTGTTCCGCCCACCAGAATAGCGTACGCGGGGGCGTAGTTAAGTTGGTTATAACGCCGGCCTGTCACGCCGGAGGCCGCGAGTTCGAGTCTCGTCGCTCCCGCCATTCTACTTTTTCAAAATATTTGTTTAGTTATTGAACTTGTAACACCAGTATCCCGCGATGTATCCTCAGTGATGTCATATGAGACAAAGGAAGTGAGAAAGGGATAAAATGGGTGTTTTCCTTAGTTTTTTTCCTTGGATTGTCTTCTGGATCCTGAGCGGTCAGGATGATTATCAGGTTATCTCTCTGGCGGCTGTTGTAGTAGTGATCTTTCTGAATATCAAAGATATCAAGAGTCGAAGCTTTTTAAATGGGTTAAGGATGGCATTGCTAATTGTCCGGAAAAGGGATTATATAGTAGTTTAGGTGGAGAATTAGTAGAGTTAATGAGGGAATAGTTTGGGAAGTGAAGGGTGTTGGAGGAATTGTTTCCAGCAAAGTTCTAATTTAACCTGTTAAAAGGAGGGAGCCATGAAGCGTGTAAGGTTTTTGCCGGTAGTTCTTTTTATCGGGTTGCTTTTCGTGTGGGGATGCACGGGAACGCAGGTATCGGCACCTCAGAATGTCAAATGCCCCGCAAAGATTACGTGGAACGTTGTTCCAGAGGCGCAGGTGACGTCTTTCGAGTGTATGAAGACAACCTATAAGAAGAAACCTGCGATCGCGTTTGTCATCGGGTTGAAGAACGTTTCAGATAAGCCTCAGAGATTCAAGGTCCATGTTTTTCTCTTGGATGAGAATAAGGCAGTGGGAGGAAAGGTTCCCAGGAAAGGTAAGAAGGACAAAAAGACCGGCAAGAAAGGGAAACCTATTCTTCAGCCAGGTCAAAGTGTGAGCGTAAAGTATCCTGTGGCGAAAACGACGGAACTACCGAAGTCGTTGAACGTGGTTGTGGAACTTTGTCCCGCCCTATAACTCGTCGATAAGGAGGCGTAACGATGAAACGAAAAATTATGACAGTAATGTTTATTTGTTTGGGGTTGTTTGCCCTCTCTTTGTTCACTATGACACCCGCCCAGGCGAAGACGGAGTATATCTCCATCGGAACAGGTGGAACGGGTGGTGTTTACTATCCCTATGGCGGCGGCCTGGCGGAAATCTGGACAAAATATGTGAAAGGCGTCAAGGCGGTGGCCGAGGTGACCGGGGCCTCAGTTGAGAACGTGAAATACGCGGATCGTGGCGAGACCGTCATCGGTGAGGCCATGAACGATGTGGTCTATCAGGCCTACAATGGTGTGGGGAAATTCAAGAAACCTAAGCGTATTTACACCATGTTCTGCATGTATCCCAACCTCTTTCACATCGTCGCGTTGAAAAAACTGGGATTAAAGTCCATCTATGACGTCAAGGGAAAGCGGGTATCCATCGGATCTCCCGGTAGTGGAACGGCATACATGACGAATTTGGTTTTAGGAGCCCTGGGAATCCCCATGGGTAGTTTCAAAGTCTACAGGCTTTCGTTCAACGAGAATGCCAACGCATTGAAGGATGGGACCATCGATGTGGGGGTTTGGTCCGTGGCGGCGCCGACCTCTTCCATCATGGACCTGGCTACCACGCATCCCATCGACATTCTTAACTGGAGCAAAGAGGATATGGCCAAGGTGCAGGCCAAGTACCCTTTTTATCGCCCCTATGTGATTCCAAAGGGAACTTACAAGGGTGTCGATTACGATGTCCATACCCTCTCCGTTTGGAACTCCGTGGTTTGTTGGCAGAAGCTTCCTGAGGATCTGGTTTACCGTCTTGTAAAGGCAGTGTATGAACATCACGACTACCTGCAAAAGATTCATCCCTTCGCTCGGTTTACGACGCCGGAGAATACCTTGAAGCAGGCAGTTGCTCCTTTACATCCGGGAACGGTTAAGTATTTCAAGGAGATAGGGTTGAAGATCCCTGATAGGCTGATGCCTAAGAAGTGAAAGCAAAATGTGGGAAAAGCCGGGCCTTTATGAGAGAAGGCCCGGCTTTTTTGGTCAGTGGAGATGAAATTCACCTGGAAGTTTCTGATTATTCTGGCGTGTCTTTTTGGTTTTCTCGGGATGGGGAAGACGGCATCCGGTGCTCAATCCCTGACGCTCGTGATTAAAACCTTCGATGGAATGCCCCTCATCCAGATTCCTGTAAAACAGGGGGATATATTTACCATATACTATATTCACTCAGTCGATATCTCTCCCGTCTATGAGGTTTTTTCCATAGATGAGAAAACGGGGATTGTGTTGCAGCAATCCTGTATGAAGATGTTTGGGGCAGGCTTTGACCCGTGGCAGGCCCATGGTAAGATCGTCGAAGAAGGGGGATGGGAAAAGATGGTGAACTTGAATGTTCCATTGGGCACCTTTCTTCTACGTGTTGGAGCACCTACTGTCGATCACACACTGAAGATCAAAGGGATGAATATCTATTTGAGCCGCATGATCCCCGAGAAACGCGTTTGGATCACGGTTTCAAAGGGAGTGGCTAAGAAATCTTCAAGGGGAACCAAGTAATGGAAGAATCTGTAAAAGAGCCGCAGGCGGCAGAGTCGGAAGGGTTCAAAGTTAACAAGAGAAAACTGGTTGGAACGGTCGGTCTCTTCGTGACGGTGATCGCTGTTTCCCTTTCTCTTTTTCAGCTTTACACGGCAGGGATTCGTCCCCTGACGGCGATTTATCAGCGTTCTATTCACCTGACCCTGATCCTCATTCTTACCTTCCTCATCTTTCCCGTGACGAAACGGGGGGACAAGACTCGCAAGGATATCTTCTTCTGGATTGATGTCGTGTTTGTTCTTCTGGCCATTGGCGCAGGGCTCTACATCTTTCTGAACTACGGAAGTATCATGGAGCGGCAGGGCGACTGGACTCGAATGGACCTGTTTTGGGGATGTATCGCCACGCTGCTGGTGTTGGAAGCCTGCCGACGTACCATCGGTCCCGTGATGAGTATCATCGGAATCATTTTTATCCTCTATGCCTATTTCGGCCCTTACATGCCGGATGCCCTGGCACATCGCCCCTACAGCCTGGAACGAATCGTGACGCTTCTCTACCTGACCACGGAAGGGATCTTTGGCCTTCCTTTAGGGGTGGCAGCCACCTTCGTCTTTATCTTCGTTCTTTTCGGGGCGTTTTTGGAGAAGACGGGCGGCGGAAACTTTTTCATCAATCTCGCTTACGCCCTCACGGGACGGATGACTGGGGGACCCGCCAAGACGGCGGTTCTCGCCAGCGGCTTCATGGGATCCGTCTCGGGGAGCGCCATCGCCAACGTGGTGACGACAGGGACCTTTACCATCCCCATGATGAAAAAGATTGGCTACAAACCCCACGTGGCGGGGGCTGTGGAGGCAGCAGCCTCCACGGGGGGGCAGCTTATGCCTCCCATCATGGGGGCGGGGGCCTTTCTCATGGCGGAGTTTACCAACACCCCCTATATCCATATCATCAAGGTTGCCCTGGTCCCGGCGATTCTTTACTACCTGACCGTCCTCTTCTTTGTCCACTTCGAGGCGAAGAAGATGGGTTTTTCCGGGCTGGACAAGAGCCAGTTGCCCAAGCTGGGGGAGACCATCAAAGGGGGATTGCATTTTCTCATACCTCTTGGAGTTCTGATCTATGTCCTCGTGAACAACTATAGCCCCATGATGGCGGGATTCATCGCCGTGGTTTCCGTCTTCGTGGTTTCCATGATCCGGCGGGCGACCCGGATGAACTTGAAGGATGTCATCGGGGCACTGGAGCTGGGTGCCAAAAACGCTATCACCGTCTCCATTGCATGCGCGGCAGCTGGAATTGTAGTAGGGATGGTTAGTCTAACGGGGATGGGACTCAAGTTCTCCAGTTTTGTCGTTTCCCTGTCACACGGGATTCCCCTATTGGCGATCCTCCTCATCGGCCTGGCATCCTTGGTGCTTGGGATGGGATTGCCGGTGACGGCCTCCTACATTGTCCTTGTGATCTTGGCGGGACCGGCCCTCACCAATATGGGGATCGCCCTGGTCACGGCCCACATGATCGTTTTCTGGTACAGCCAGGATGCCAACGTAACCCCACCCGTTTCCCTGGCTTCGTTTGCCGCCGCGGGAATCGCGGGAGCGAATCCCATGCGCTGTGCCTTCGCCTCGTGGAAAATCGCCAAGGGGCTCTATATCATCCCCATCATAATGGCCTATCAGCCGCTGCTGCTCAATGGACCCTTCTGGGAGGTGGTGCGGACCATCGTCTTTGCCGCTTTTGGCTTGATCGCCTTTACCGCGTTTATGGAGGCCTATCTCTTCCACCGGACCAACCTCATCGAGTGGGTATTGTTGGGACTCGCGTCGCTGCTCATGTTCCTAACGGATCTCAAGACCGATATCATCGGCGGAGTTCTGTTCGCCGTTGTTATTTTTACACAAAAATTTGTCTGGAAAGAGGAGTGGCAGGGAATTCTGGGGATGCAATGGCGTAGGCCATCGGCCTCTTAAACGGAATATCGACTCATATCCGATTGGGTGGCTTGACTAAAGGGAGAGATAACGGTAAGTTCACTGCGTTTTGCAGATGGAGGAGGTATGTTTTGAAAGAAGGGATCTTGCTTTACGTAACGCAGGGGAAAACCGTTGATGAACAACAGTTGGCGCGTTTCATAGAGATAAATGGTCTTCAGGGGGTTCCCATCGTTATCTCGAGCCAGGCGGAGGGTTCTTTGACCTTTTACGAGGCCTATAAGAAACTCGCCTCCAAGGGGGCGGACATCGTGGAGTGTTTCTCCGCGAAGGTCAACAATAAAGGAGACCTGGAGCTTCTCAAATCTAACATAACGCTTCCAGCGGGTATTGACCTGTTGAAATTCTGTTCGCCGGAAGAATTGGGCCTGGGAGAGGGCGAGGAGGATAAAACCCCGGAATCTCATGTTTAAGGGTTGACTTTTTCCTGAAATTGATGTAAACGGGGCATTCGACAACACGAAAGGGTGGGAATCATGCGACGTACAACAATGGCGAAAGCCGAAGATGCAGAAAGAAATTGGGTGCTGGTTGATGCCGAGGGGAAGATACTTGGAAGGATGGCCACGGAAATCGCCGCAATCTTGCGGGGAAAGACAAAGCCGACCTATACTCCCCATGCGGATGCCGGAGATTTTGTGGTAGTTATCAACGCGGAAAAGGTGGCTTTGACCGGGCGTAAATGGTCACAGAAGATGTATTATCACCATTCTGGTTATCCTGGTGGGATCAAGGCCATATCGGCGGAGAAGTTGCGGCAGAAACGACCCGAGGAGATCATTCGTAAAGCCGTTTGGGGAATGCTTCCCAAGAACAGACTGGGTAGAAAACTCATCAAAAAATTGAAGGTATACGCGGGTCCGGAACATCCTCACGGCGCACAAAAACCGGAACCGCTTCAAATGGAGACAGGAGCATAAGATATGGCGCAGCGTTACTATGCCACGGGAAAGAGAAAAACCTCCGTAGCACGGGTTTGGATGGAAGAGGGAAACGGTCAAATTATCGTGAATAACCGGCCCGCCGAGGAATATTTCGGGACGGAATCGAGTAAAACTACCATCCTGCAGCCGTTCGAGATCACAGGAACGGTCGGAAAATTTGATGTCATGATTAATGTCCAGGGTGGGGGGCTGTCAGGTCAGGCTGGAGCGATTCGACACGGCATTACAAAGGCCTTGATGGCCTACGACGCGACGTTGCGGACTCCCCTTAAGAAGGCGGGGTTTGTAAGGCGAGATCCCAGGGTCAAAGAGCGAAAGAAATATGGTCAGCGCGGGGCCCGAGCGAGATTTCAATTTTCAAAGCGTTAAACTTGGTTACAAAGGGGGCCTCAGGGCCCCCTTTTTTCTGTTTTTGGAAAGTTCAAGGGTTTACTCTAAACCCAGAGTTTTAAACCTTTAATCTTTTGGGGTATTGCGATGATCAGAGTCGGGATAGTCGGCGGATCTGGATACACGGGTGTTCAGCTTATGGCACTGCTGTTAAGCCATCCAGAGGTGTTGCTTAAGTGGGTGACATCGAGAAAGTTCGAGGGACAGCCTGTCTTTGAAACATTCGGGGCCCTCCGTTCCCTTACGGATCTCGCCTTTACAAAATACTCCCCTGATCTCCTCGGCGAGGTAGACCTTGTCTTCACGGCGGTTCCCCACGGACAGGCGATGGGAATCGTCTCGGAAGTCGTGCAGCACGGAAAACGGGTGATCGATCTGAGCGCCGACTTTCGGTTCCAAGATGTGGTCCTTTACGAGCAGACTTACCAGCCCCACACCGCGCCCGAATTGGCCAAGAGGGCGGTTTATGGCCTTCCTGAGCTCTTTTATGGGGAGATCAAGGAAGCTGACCTTGTGGGAAATCCCGGGTGCTATCCAACTTCGGCCATTCTGGCGTCAGCACCCCTGGTTCAAGAGGGTCTTTGGGATTCCCACTTCCCCATCATTGTGGACGCCAAGTCCGGTGTGAGCGGGGCTGGTCGTGATCCAAACCTTACGACCCATTTCCCGGAGGCGGATGAGGGATTGACACCCTACAAGGTTTTGGTCCATCGTCACCAGCCGGAGATCGCTTCCATTCTCCAGAAGAGCTCTAACGAGAGGGGTTTAGTCTATTTCGTGCCGCATCTTGTCCCCATGAATCGGGGAATCGTTAGCACGGTCTATCTGCGTTTGAAGGAGGCGATAGCCCTCGAGGACCTTCATAGACTCTACGAGGTATTTTACAATGGTAAGCCTTTTGTGAGAGTCCTCCCGACCGGAAAGGCTCCTTCGAGTCACCATGTGCGGGGGAGCAATTTCTGTGATATAGGGCTTGCCCTCGCCCCCGACGGGAAAACGGTTGTGGCCATGGCGGCTATTGACAACCTCATCAAGGGAGCCTCAGGCCAGGCGGTTCAGAACATGAATATCTTGGCAGGATTCGAGGAAAGCGCAGGGTTGGCGCAACCCCCTCTGTTCCCATAATTTTTTCTATTGCCCTTGTGATTTTGCCTTTGGCGGGTATAATGGTTCCGTGAAAGGTAAGCGGAGCGGGGTCAAACAGACCCCCATGATTCAGCAGTATCTTCAGATAAAGTCCCAGGTGCCCGATGCGATTCTCTTCTTCCGCATGGGTGACTTCTATGAAATGTTCTTTGAGGACGCCCTCGAGGCCTCCAAGATCCTTGACATCGCCTTGACCTCCCGGAACAAGGGAAGAGGCGATGAAAGCGTGCCACTCTGCGGGATCCCTTACCATGCCTGTGATACCTATTTGGCCAAGCTCATACAGGCGGGAAGGCGTGTGGCCATCTGTGAACAAGTGGAGGATCCGAAGACCGCTAAATCCATTGTTAAACGCGAGATTATACGGATTGTTACCCCTGGGCTTCCCGTTGGCCTCGAAACCACCTTGGGATCTGAAAACGTTTTCCTGGGTGCGCTCTTCCGCTCCGAGGACAACATTGGGCTTGCGTTCCTTGATATCCTCACGGGGGACCTCAAGCTCTTGTCTGAAACACGGGTTGAAACAATATTGAACCATATCCAGGTTCATCAGCCTCGGGAGATTCTCCTGCCCTCCCACCCGGCGGATTCACATCCGTCTCTCGTGGAGAAGCTGGAGAAGATCGCGTTGCTCACCCGATTTGACGGGCAGGAAGCTGTAAATCCTGAACAGGTCGAGTCCTTGTTTCAAAAGATAGGAAGACAGGCCACTATGAATCCGGAGGCCGAGCTGTCCGAGACAGAGCGTGCAACCCTTCGCCTCCTGCTTTCATATCTGGTCTGGACGAAGAATGATCATTTGGAGCATCTGAAACAGATTCGAGTCTCCGCCCGCCGTCCCTACATGAGGATTGATGAATTTACCCGGAGGAATCTTGAGATTTTTGAACCTCTCAGTGGGAAAACGCGGCGTGCAACCCTTCTGTCCGTGCTTGACGAAACCCAAACCCCCATGGGACGGCGACTCCTGAAGGAGTGGCTTCGTTACCCGTTGCAGGAAGTCGAGGAGATTGAGAGACGTTTGGAGGCTGTTGAAGCATGGCGGTCCGATCCGAAGCGCCGAGGCCATATCCAGGCCTCCCTTCGGGACATAGCGGATTTGGAACGCCTGATGGGGCGTGTCACCGCCGAGCGTGCTAATGCCAGGGATCTTGTCCAGTTGAGAGAGACCCTTGCTCGCTTGCCTGACATCATAGAGGAGATACAGGAAGTTCCCGGTGGGCTCATGGCCCGGATCCGTGAGAACCTTGACCCCTTGGAGAATCTTGTCGCGACCTTAGAAAACACCCTTGTGGATACCCCTCCATTAACCGTTCGGGAGGGGGGAATGATCCGTGAAGGGGTTCTTGAGGAATTAGACGAACTCAGGAGCATCCGATCATCCGGTAAAAGTTGGATGATCCGGCTCGAAGAGAAAGAGCAAAAACGAACGGGGATTAGCTCCTTAAAAGTTCGTTATAACAGGGTCTTTGGCTATTATATCGAGGTAACCAAACCCAATCTCCACCTTGTTCCCGACGACTACCAACGGAAGCAGACACTGGTCAACGCCGAGCGTTTCGTTACACCGGAGTTGAAAGAGATGGAGGAAAAAGTCCTCTCCGCGGAGGAGCGGATTCAGCAACTGGAGTATTCTCTCTTTGTAGAACTGAGAGACAAGGTAAAAGCCCATACGGAAAGAATACAAGGAATCGCCGAGTCCCTGGCCCGGTTGGATGTTCTGGTTTCTTTCGCCGAAGTGGCCCATCGCTACCGGTATTGCCGGCCGGTTTTTACCGAAGACACACGCCTGTGGATAACGCAGGGCCGCCATCCCGTCGTGGAGCAGATCAACCTCCAGGAATCTTTTGTTCCCAATGACACCCTCCTGGACTGCGAGAAAAATCAGATCATGCTCATTACAGGGCCCAACATGGCGGGGAAGTCGACCTATATCCGCCAGGTAGCGCTCATCGCCCTCATGGCTCATCTCGGATCTTTCGTTCCTGCGGAGAGGGTGGAAATCGGCGTTATCGATCAGATCTTTACTCGCGTTGGAGCCTCCGATAATCTCGCCTTAGGTCTTTCCACCTTCATGGTGGAGATGAAAGAGGCGGCAAGTATCCTCGCCAATTCCACGCTTCGCAGTCTCATTGTCCTCGACGAGATAGGCCGAGGAACGAGTACGTTTGACGGTTTGAGCATCGCCTGGGCCATTGCTGAATACCTCCATGACCGTTACGAGGGGAAAGGGACTAAAACCCTTTTCGCCACGCATTACCACGAACTGACGGACTTGGCGCGCCTGAAACCGAGAATCCATAACTGGAACGTCGCCGTCAAGGAATGGAACGACGAGATCATATTTTTGAGGAAGCTCGATAAAGGAGGGATGAACCGAAGTTACGGCATCCAGGTCGCCCGTCTCGCGGGTTTGCCGAGCACGGTGATCGATCGGGCGAAGGAAATCCTGCGCAATCTGGAGGAGGGGGAATTAACGGAAACGGGGATTCCCACCCTTTCTGTCTCGGAGAGATCAGGAGGATCGAAGCCCCCGCCCGCGCAGTTAGAGCTCTTTGCTGCACGGCCGTCCCCTGTGGAAGAGGCCGTTCGGAAGGTCGATATTGATACGATGACCCCCCTGGAGGCCCTGAATTTTCTCCATCGGCTTAAAGCGGAGGTGAAGGAGGAAAGTTGATGGGATCCAAGAGCAGCGGGACGAGGCAATGTTGGGAGTTGGCATATTGACTGTCATGCTTTACAGATACCGGACAAGAGGGAGCAGGCAAGTGGCAAGCAATTTTTTTGATTTACCTACTACCTACTACCTACCACCTACCACCTACTACCTACTACCTTTCACAACCCGATCCCGGATCTTGAATTTTTCCTGCCTTCCAGTCCTTGGGGAGCCTGAAGAGGCATCCTCATGATCTGGCTTGCGCCGTTTCTCTTTTTTGGAATCTCGTTTGTCTTTTCCATGCTCGGGATGGGCGGTGCGCAACTCTTCATTCCCATCCTTTTCTGGATGGGGCTCGATTTCAAGACAGAGGCCATCCCCCTCGGAATCGTCCTGAGTCTGATTAGCAGCCTGTCCGCCTCGTCCATCTATATCCGAAAACAGATGGTGGACTGGCGGATTGCCATTCCCTTCGGCCTGGCGATGGTTGCGGGGGCTCCTCTGGGAACGTGGGTCAACGTGGTGATCTCCACCCGTTCCGTCATCATCTTTTTCTCTGTCCTGACGATTCTGGGGGCCCTGGTCATGCTCTCGGGCTGGGCCCCGAAGAAAAAGTTGATGTCTCCGGTGGGAAAGTTATTTCTGGGTATTTTCGGGGGAGTGGGCTTGGGGTTTGACGCTGGTCTCATTGGCCGTGGCGGGGGGGCCATGGTCGTTCCTTTACTGACGTTATTCGGCGTGGGGGCCAAGACGGCTGCGGCTACCTCCATGTTCGTGGTTATCTGTTCTACCACGGCCAGCCTCGTTTCCCATCTGGTGGCGGGGGCACATCCCATTTGGGGATTATGGGCCACGTGCGCACTTGCAGTAGCCTTGGGAAGTAATCTGGGGGCCAGGTTCATGAGCAATAAAATGAAACCCAGGGGTGTTCGCGTGGCCTTTGGGATCGTTTTGATGATCGTGGCCATTGCACTTTTGGTGAAGGATGTAGGCTGGTAAGGTGAATGGATGGTAAAGGGTGAAAGGTAAAAAGGTGTAAAGGAAAGGGGACAGGGGCAGATGGGGCACGATCATGGGCACGGAGAGCGGGGGGATACCCTCAATCGGAATCTCCTCATCAGTATCGTTCTAAACGGAATCATCGTGGTGGCCGAAATTATCGGCGGGCTTCTTTCCGGATCACTATCCCTATTATCCGACGCCATGCATAATATGAGTGATGTGGCGGCCCTGATGATCGCCTGGATTGCCAGAAGGATCGGACAGCGGGGGCCGACACCTTCCTATACGTATGGCATGAAAAGGGCCGAGGTCATCGCGGCCATGATCAACGCCGTGGTGTTGCTTATCGTGGTTTCCCTCATTATACGTGAGGCGGTGGGAAGGTTCTTCAGCCCGGAAACGATCCAGGGATCCTTGATGCTGATTGTTGCCGTCATTGGGCTTTTTGCCAACCTCTTTTCCGTTTTTCTTTTGAAATCTCATGTGCACGGTGACTTGAACATGCGGAGTGCCTTCCTCCATCTCGCCCAGGATACCGCTTCGTCTGTGGTTGTGGTCGTCGTTGCCCTCTTCGCGACGGGCAGGTATGGTCCTTATTTGGATGCGGCGGCGTCTATCCTGGTCGCTTTGGCGGTCTTGTTCAGTGGATGGAGGATTCTCAAGGAAACTTTTTTAATACTCATGGAAGCGACACCCGCCGGTATAGACGTCGAGGAGTTGAAAAGAGACATGGAACAGACCTTCGAGGGGATCGATTTTCACCATATCCACGTCTGGACGGTGGGGAGCGGTCAGAAAGTCCTCTCAGCCCATGTCCTCTTGCCGGACCTGTCCCTTTCCGAGTGCGAGAACGTCCTCGGCCGGATTCGACGCCGCCTCTCGGAAAAATGGGGGATCAATCATGTTACCCTCGAACCGGAGGTGACGGGGTGTGGCTCAAACGATACCTTGGGTTCAGGCCTTTGATGTCTTTTGGGCGTTGACCTACGGGCGAGGGCAGACTTCCAAGGCATTGAAGAAGTAAGCGATTTCAGTTTTCGCCGTTTCAGGGGCATCTGACCCGTGAACGATGTTCTGCTCGATGTTGTCTGCATACTGGCGTCGAATCGTGCCTTCTGCAGCCACTTCCGGGTTCGTGGCTCCCATCAACTCCCGGTTCTTGTTGATGGCCTCCTCGCCTTCCAGAATCATGACCACGATGGGGCCAGAGGACATGAAGTCGGTCAAGCTATCGTAAAAGGGTTTTCCTTTGTGAACGGCATAGAAGCCTTCCGCCTCCGTCTTCGTGAGGTGAAGCATCTTCATGGCGATGGGCGTCAGGCCATTTTTTTCGAAACGCTGGATCACTTCCCCGATAAGGTTTTTCCTTACACCATCCGGTTTGATAATCGATAAGGTTTGTTCTTTCATGAAATCCTCCGAAATGTTTTGCCATGGCTTTTATCCTTTACATGCGGTGATGTCAAGGAATACTTGCGTGAAGCGGTCGAACCTCTTTAATATCTTTATGTTTTAAAGCACTTGTTTTTGGGGTACTTGACAAATTCGGAGAAAAAAGGGATAAAATAAAAGCAATGTCAACTTGATGATGGTACGGGATTCTGCCTTAGGACAAGGGGTGGGATAAGTTGTCCCAAAAGTGGGCATGTAATTTTGAGGAAGGGTAGTAGTAGGGTGAGGTTTCTCCATACAGCGGACTGGCAGCTTGGCATGAAGGCCGTTCATGTGGGTGACGCTGCTGAGACGGTACGCGAGACGCGTCTGAAGACCGTCGAGAAGTTGCTCAAGGTTGCCAAGGATAAAAAGGCGGACTTTATCCTTGTGGCGGGAGACGTCTTCGAGGATAATGCGGTCTCACGTTTATTGGTCCAACGTGTGGCGGATATATTATCAAAGTCTAAAATCCCCCTTTACATAATACCGGGTAATCACGACCCGCTGGTTCCGGGCTCGGTATGGGAACATCCCGCCTGGGAAAAATGTAAAAGCGTTCGCCTCCTGACGGAAGACGCCCCGGTGGAGGTGCCAGGGGGGATCCTGTATCCTTGCCCTATAAAAGAGAAATTTTCGAAGGAGAATCCCACGGCGTGGATTCCCCGTGAAACGGGAGAAGATAAAATTCGTATAGGCCTCGCCCATGGGACCGTGGAGGGTATTCAGCAGGATGAGGTGGCTTTCCCAATCCCAAAGGATGCGGCATCAAAGTTTGGGCTCGATTATCTTGCCTTGGGCCACTGGCATTCCACAGCCATCTATGAAGACAAAGAGGGCGTCCCGCGTATGGCCTACTCTGGCACGCATGAGACAACCAAGTTTGGAGAGAGGGATAGCGGGAACGTGTTACTCGTGGAGATTGCGGAGAAAGGGGCAACTCCTGTTATTACGCAAGTTCGTATTAGCGAATTATTTTGGAGAACGGTGGAGTATGAGATTAAAACCCCCGGGTATCTCCCTGAATTGCGCGGGCGAATTGAAGATTTTGATTACAGCGAACGGATCCTTTTGAATGTGAAGTTGTCGGGGCTCTTCTATGCGGAGGAGGTGGCGGAGATTAAGCGGATCGAGGAGATCTTAAGCTCACGTTTTCTCTACGGTCGTCTTGACTTGTCGGACTTGATCCCCGCCCCGGAAGATAAAAATTGGATTGAAAGCCTTCCTGCGGGAATTATCCGAGAAACGGGAGAGCGCCTGAAGGGCATCTGCGAATCTCGAAAAGGTTCTCAGCCGTCGCCTGACATTGCCGCGAGGGCCTTGATGGAGCTTTACATGCTCGTGATGGGGATCTCGAAGTGATACTTCATTCGATAAAACTGGAAAACTGGAGATGTTTTATCGAGCCCGTTACCGTGGGTCCCTTTTCGGAGACCCTCAATATCCTTCATGCCCCCAATGCCACGGGCAAATCCACGCTGTTTGAGGCGTTGCGGAGGGCCTTACTCGACAGCCATAGGGTCAAGAGCAAGGAACTCGAAGCCGTCCGCCCGTGGGGTCGTGTCCTCTCTCCCAGTGTTACGGTTGAGTTTACCCATGGCGGGGAGACGTATCGCATTACAAAACAGTTCCTGGACAAACCCATGGCGCTTCTTGAAAGGAAAGAAAAGGGTCGATTTGTTCGGCTGTTTGAGGGACATGCCGCGGACGAAGAGGTCCAAAGGATTTTTACGAAAAATCCGTCGGCGAAGGGCTTGACGCGATTCCAGAATTGGGGACTGGCGCAGATCCTTTGGGCCCCCCAAGGAGATTTGTCTTATACCCAACTTACGGGAGATGTCATCGAGGATATTCAGTCATTTCTGGATGTCCAGGTGACAAGCGGCAGTGACGAGGGGATCGAGAAGAGGATCGAGGAATTGTATCACCGGTATTTTACCCCTGGTGGGAAATTGAAATCCGGGAAGGACGCCCCAAAACTTGTTTCTTTGATCCAGCAGCTTGAAGGGGCAGAGGAACGTTATAAAAAGGCCGTTGAGGAGCAAGCCCAATATGAGGACTTGATAAAAAAGGTCGAGGAGCTTCGTGCAAAACGGAGCCAATACAAGCAAAATGCCGAGGAGGCTAATAAGGCCCTGGAAACGGCGCGTTTAAAGGTGGAGGGTTACAAAAAGCTTGTCTCTGAAAAGATGCAGAGAAAGGCCAAACTTGAGGCGCTGGATGCGAAATATCTGGAAATGAGGCAGCGGATCGATACCTTTGAGTCAGTAAAGACCGAGTTGATGGAAGTCCGTGAAACCTTATCCAAGTATGAAGAGGACCTCCCCCTGAGGGAGAAGGAGCTGAAGGATCGTCAGCAGAAACTGGAGGCGGCGAAGGAAAAGCTGGAGAAGGTTAGGGATCGGCGTGAGGAGATCAGCAAGCTTCATGAAAAATTGGGAAACGTTCAGAGATTTTTGAGAAATTACGAGAAACTCAGGGAATTGAGCAGTAAGGTAAAGATGGCGCGGAAGATTCAGGGGAACCTCGAGGGCCTGAAAAAGAAGATCTCGACACTCGTCGCACCGGATGCGCATGTTTTGAAAGAGCTTTACAAGACGCGACGGGAATATCAGAACGCGCTTTCCTATGGTGGACCTTCTGTCACCGTTCTCGATTTCATTCCGGAACTGGAAGGGGCTATTGAAATCAAAAGAGGGACGAGAACGGGCGAATTTCGGGTGATTCCGGGTGAGACGATAACGATCAAAGGGATACCGGACATCGAGGTTTACTATAAAGGCGTGGCGAGAATTAAGATTTCAGGCCTTAGTCTCTCAACACGCGATAACGAGAAGAAGCTGCGGGAGGCCGAAAAGAAGATTCAAAAGCTGACAAAACCGTTTGGCACCGATGACATGGAGGTGTTGGAGAAAAGAAGGGAAGCCTTTGAACGGATCAGCCGGGAGATTTTCGAGACGGAGACCAAACTGAAAAGCCTCCTGGAAGGGTTTTCCTCCCTGGGTGCCATGGAGAAAGAGCTTCTCAAGGCAAAAAAGACGACCGAATCCCTTTTGAAGAGGTATCCGGAATGGTCGAAAAATCCCCCGAATGTCGAGGCCCTGAAGATGGAGGTGGCCAATTTCAACCGTCTCTTCAGTGAGGAGCTTGGTGAAGCTGAAGCCGAATGGGAGTTGGCGCAAACCGCTTTTTCGGCGGCGAAAAGCGCACTGGCGGGGCTGGCAAGCAAGATTGAGGAATTAAACAAGAGGAGAAAGAACCTCGAGGTAAAGTATTCGGAGATGGTGGAGACCTGGGGTAGTTTTGACAACATGATGAAAACCTTCAAGAAGCTTGCCCTTTCCTTGGAAACGGCAAGGAGCAGCCTGGAGGAGATCGAAGAACGTCTTGTTTCATACGGGGAAGATCCCACACAGATTATCGCGAAGCTCGAAGACCAGTTGCGTCTGGCGGATGAGTTGTCTCAAAAGGCCCTCGAAGAGGAGAAGAACATGGAGGGCATGATGGCGCAGCTTGCTTCGATGGGAACCTATACGCAGCTTGCCGCTATTGAAGAGGAAAAAGCCAAACATGAAGAGGAAATCCGGCAGGAGCAGATACAGGTAGACGCGGTATCGCTCCTCTATGAGACCCTCGTTCAAGTCCGTTCGGAAACCTTATCTGGCCTGGTGGGCCCTGTTGAGCGGATTGCCACGAAGACCCTCCATCGGATCGCCGGTGGCAAACTCAACCAGGTCAAATTAGGTGAGTCCTTTGAGCCTTCACACATCCATCCGGAAGTTTCTGAGACACCGGTAACGTTGGATAACGTCTCGGGGGGAGAAAGGGAACAGATCTATCTGGCTACGCGCTTGGCTTTAGCCGAGATTATCGCGAAGAAAGAGCGGCAGCTTGTCGTCCTGGATGACGTCTTGACGTTTACCGATGCGGGGCGTTTTGCCAGGATTTTGAGTGTCTTGGAGGAGGCCGCACAGAAACTTCAACTCCTCGTCCTGACCTGCCACCCGGAGAGATATCAGGGGTTATCAGAGGCTCAGTTTATCGATCTCGAGGCTATTCGTTTTTCTGCGTAGTTAATCTGCGGGGAGTGATTATAGGGCAGTGTTACTTTTGGCGCGCTGCTTTTTTCTTTTGTGGTCGTCCCGTATTTTTCCAAGGATTTCCCTTAAAAATTGGCCTGTGTAAGAGGTCTCGATCTGACCGATTTCTTCGGGAGTTCCCTCGGCCACGATCTCGCCACCCCGGTCCCCGCCCTCGGGTCCCAGGTCGATGATATGGTCGGCGGACTTGATGACGTCCATCTGGTGTTCGATGACGACCACCGTATTGCCCATGGCCACCAGACGGTCCAGGACGTAGAGGAGTTTTTCGATGTCGGCCAGATGGAGACCCGTGGTGGGTTCGTCCAAGATATAGAGGGTCCGGCCCGTAGCCCGCTTCCCCAGTTCCCGGGAGAGCTTTATGCGCTGGGCCTCACCCCCGGAGAGGGTGGTGGCGGGCTGTCCCAAGTGGATGTAGCCCATGCCCACGTCCCGCAGCAGCTCCAGCTTCGCCTTCAGGGAAGGCACGGCGGCGAAGAACTCGCACGCCTCGTTCACCGTCATGTCCAGCACCTCGGCGATGTTCTTCCCCTTGTAGCGGATATCCAGTGTCTCCTCATTGTAGCGTTTCCCCTTGCATGTCTCGCAGGGGATATAGACGTCAGGTAGGAAGTGCATCTCGATCTTGATGATTCCCTCCCCTTTACAGACTTCGCACCGGCCGCCCCGCACGTTGAAGCTGAACCGCCCCGGGGTGTAACCCATCATCCTCGATTCGGGAAGGGCGGCGAAGAGTTCCCGGATATGGGTGAAAACCCCCGTGTAGGTGGCGGGGTTGGAGCGGGGCGTTCGTCCGATGGGAGACTGGTCGATATGGATAACTTTGTCGATGTATTCCACGCCCGAAATACCGGTATATTTCCCCGTCCGTTTTCGTGAACCCATGAGCCGGTGCTGGAGGGCGCGATACAGGGTGTCGATGACGAGGGTGCTTTTCCCCGACCCGGAGACCCCTGTGATGCAGGTGAAGCACCCGATCGGAATTTTCAGGGTGATGTTCTTCAGGTTGTGTTCCGAGGCCCCCTCCAGGATGAGATACCGCCCGTCCGGTTTTCGCCGTTTTGGGATGGGGATGCCCAGTTTTCCGGAGAGGTATTTCCCTGTGAGGGACTTTCTGGACTTGATGAGACGATCGGGAGGGCCGGCGAAGACCACTTCTCCGCCGTGTCGCCCCGCACCGGGTCCCATATCCACTACGTAGTCGGCGCTTCGGATGGTTTGCTCGTCGTGTTCCACCACGATAACAGTGTTGCCCAGGTCCCGGAGGTTCTTTAGGGTCTCCAAGAGCTTGAGATTGTCCCGCTGATGGAGGCCGATACTCGGCTCGTCAAGCACATAGAGCACCCCCATCAGTCCCGAGCCAATCTGGGTAGCCAGGCGGATTCGTTGGCCCTCTCCCCCCGAGAGGGTGGCCGAGGCGCGGTTGAGGGAGAGATAATCCAGCCCCACGTGGGTGAGGAACTTTAGACGCAGGCGGATCTCTTTCAGGATTCCCCTCGCGATCTCCGCGTCCTGTCCCGTCAGGTGGAGACGGTCGATCCAGGCAAGCAGTTCCTTGAGGGAAAGGGCGGTTAAATCGGCGATCGATTTCCCGTCGACGAGAACGGCCAGGGCCTCCTTCTTCAGCCGCGTTCCCTTGCAGACGGGGCAGTCGGTGAAGTTCATGTATTTCCGGATCTCTTCTCGAACCGCGTCTGATTCCGTTTCCCGGTAGATCCGCTCCATCCGGGGGATGACCCCCTCAAAGGGACGTTCCCGGAAATGGCGCCGTTCCCCGTGATCGAAGAAGAAGCGGATGGTTTCATCGCCGGAGCCGTAGAGGATGACCTGCTGCACCTTTTTCGGGAGTTTGTGGAAGGGCTGGTAGATATCGAACTTGTAGTGATCCGCCAGGGCCTCGATCATCTGATAATAGAAGAAACTGTGACGCCGCTGCCACGGCGCGATGGCCCCCTCCCGGATGGAAAGGGTCGGGTCAGGGACCACAAGGTTCGGGTCGAAGTATTCCTTCGTTCCCAGACCTCCGCAGGCGGGACACGCACCGTAGGGGCTGTTGAAGGAGAAGGTTCGAGGGGTGATCTCCGGATAGCTGATTCCGCAGTGGATACAGGCCAATCGTTCGCTGAAGACCAGCTCTTCCTCATTGTTCACCAGGATACGGACGATGCCTTCCGATAGTTTGAGGGCCGTTTCCAGGGAGTCCCGAAGGCGGCGGGTAATCCCCTCCTTCATCACGAGGCGATCCACCACTGCCTCGATGGTGTGAGTCTTGTAGCGATCCAGTTCGATCTCTTCTTCCAGGTCGCGGATCTCGCCGTTCACCCGCGCCCGCACGAAGCCCATTTTCCGGAGTTTGTCCAACTCTCGTTTGTGTTCGCCCTTTTTCCCGGAGATGACGGGTGCCAGCAGGATCAGACGGTTGCCGGCGGGGAGGGTTTCGATCTGCCGGATCATCTGCTCGATGGTTTGGGGGTTGATAGGGCGCCCGCATTGGTAGCAGTAAGGCTTGCCGATCCGGGCGTAGAGAACCCGGAGGTAGTCATAGATCTCTGTGGCAGTGCCTACCGTTGAACGAGGATTCTTGCTGACGCTCTTTTGCTCGATGGAGATGGCGGGAGAGAGCCCCTCTACACGATCCACGTCCGGTTTCTTGAATTGTCCCAGAAACTGACGGGCGTAGGCGGAGAGGGATTCCACATACCGGCGCTGTCCCTCCACGTAGATGGTGTCGAAAGCGAGGGACGATTTTCCGGATCCAGAGACCCCCGTGATTACTGTCAGGGTGTCCCGGGGGATCTCTACCGTGATGTCCTTCAGGTTATGCTCGCGGGCACCCGCAATGACCAGTTTCTTCGCCATAACAGTCTATTGTATCACAAAAACGTAGAAGTTTCATAAATGTTTTTCACGCTGGGATTTGAACTCGGTTGAAGATTATGATAGAAACTCACGACTTTGGTGGAAGTATAGAGACCCGAGAAAAACAAGGAGATTTGTCTATGACGAGATTGCCATCGAAACGTCCCACGCATCCTACCTCAAGGCTCGATTTCATGCGGTACATGGAAAATCCTGACTACACCAAGCCGATTCTACAAATTTCGGAGAGCGACAGGGAAAAGCTCTTTTCCCGGTTGAAGCGCCTCTATGGTGAAGAGGCGGCCCGCAGGTGGGTCCCAGAGCTGGAACGCGCCCTGAAGGTGCATCATGCCCACAAGACGGAGGAGATCAAGGCCCTGGAAAAGACGGTGAACCCGGACGATCGTTTTACGGAAAGGGACGTGGCACTCATTACCTATGGCGACCTACTTATCACGGAAGAACACTCTCCTTTGACGGGGCTTGCCGAGTTTCTCGATGAACGGGCGCGGGTGAGCGAGGTCATCAATATTCTCCACATCCTTCCATTCTTTCCTTATTCCTCCGACCGTGGATTTTCCATCACCGATTTCTGGACCGTGAACCCCAAGTTAGGTTCCTGGGAGGACATCAAAAGGATGACGGAAAAATACCGGATGATGTTCGATGGGGTCTTCAACCACATCTCCGCGGAGAGCCGGGCCTTCAAGGAGATGTTGAACGGTAATCCGACCTATAAGGACATTGCCATTGTTTTTCGCTCCCCGGATGAACTCACGCCGGAGCAGAGAAAAATGCTCGTGCGGCCCCGCACCTCGGATATCCTGACGAAATATTACTCTATCGATGGTCCCATATGGGTTTGGACCACCTTTTCCCCGGATCAGATTGACCTGAACTTCAAGAACCCCTTCGTTCTCGCATGGGTTGTGCATACCCTTCTCCTCTACGTCCGGAAGGGGGCAAATTTAGTGAGACTGGATGCTGTGACCTACCTGTGGAGTGAGCCGGGGACATGTTCCGCCAATCTCGAACAGACACATGAGATTATTAAACTCCTCCGGGATGTCTTGAACATCGGTGCGCCTAGCGTGGCCTTGGTCACGGAAACCAATGTGCCGCACGAGGAGAATGTCTCCTATTTCGGCAATGGTTACGACGAGGCCCAGATGGTCTATAATTTTACGCTGCCGCCCTTGACGTTGCATACCTTCTACAGCGAAGACGCCACGAAACTGACGCAGTGGGCCGTGGGCCTGGTGTATCCTTCCAGCCAGACCACCTTTTTCAACATCCTCGATACCCATGACGGCGTGGGACTGATGGGGGCCAAGGGTATCCTTACAAGGGATGAGATCGACGACATGATCGAAAAGGCGAGGGCCCACGGGGCCTATATTTCCTACAAAACTGTGGGGGACGGAGGGCAGGAGCCGTATGAGATCAATACCACATGGTACGGGGCCCTCAACGCAGAGAACGATGGGGAGCCTATCGAACTCAAGGCCAAACGCTTCGTAGCTTCCCGGAGCATCGCCTTGGCGTTACGGGGGGTTCCGGGAATCTACTTCCATGGCCTCATCGGGACGGGAAACGACCCCTCCGTTGTGGAAAAAAGTGGAGTTAAGCGGGACATCAACCGAGTGCCCATCGTGGAAAGGGATCTTCTCGAACAAGCCGAGGATTCCGATTCGAAGCTCATGCAGATCGTGAAGAGACTTTTATGGCTTTTGGAGATTCGCACCCGGGTTTACGCTTTTCACCCCAACGTTCCCCAGAGAATCTTGAACCTTTCGGCGCAGGTCTTCGCGCTTACGCGTGTTCCGGATTCCCACGAAAAGCCGATCTTCGCGGTAACCAATATCTCCAATCGCCGCTGCGAACTACGAATCCCGCGAGAGAAATTGGGAATCGATGCCCACAGATGGCACGACCTAGCCAGAAAGATTTCCATAGATATGGAAAATGGAGTGTTGCCTCTGGATCTCGAGCCCTATGACGTAGCCTGGTTGTTGCCGGATTAATTAGTTAGTAGGTTG
>JAOZMY010000110.1 GCA_029934085.1 bacterium
CTCCCGTTTCATGCAGTTCTTCCTGGGGAGCTATTGATTGAAATGATAAGAAGGGCAAAGAAAAATTTAAACGCCTTACGTGTCATAGGTTACTTCCATTTCAAGATTGCTTTAGAATGTCCCCATGGGGGGTGTCAAGGTGTTGCGGATGGTTTCGAGAAATTCTTGAGAGCCTCAAAATTTGAACGCGCGTCCAAATTTTTTCTTGACATGTCCTACGGGTTAAGTTATAAATTTCACAATTTGGTGTATCAGGAAAAGACTTTATTATCAGCCTTCACAAAGGGTAAAGGCTGTTTTTCGTTGCGAAGGAGTCAGGCCGTGATAGCGCCTGATTTGCAGGATTCTAATTTAGGAGGATAAAAGGGAAGAAAATGAGGTACACAGAGACAGGATTTAATTTAGAGGTTGATCTTTCTCGTGGGAACATTGAGAAAGTTGCGACAGATCCAAGAGAAACGGAGGATTTTCTGGGGGGATTGGGGACAAATGCCAAGATCCTCTGGGACAGAGTCCCCCCGGATGTGGATCCCCTTTCATCGGAGAATATCATTATCTTCAGTTCGGGCCTCCTTGGGGGCACCCTTGCTACCGGGGCGAACCGAACCATTGTGTCCACCTTTTCTCCTCAAACGGGCCTGATGGCCTTCTCCATGATGGGGGGGTTCTGGGCACCGGAGCTGAAATATGCCGGATTTGACAAGATTATCGTCAGAGGCAAGGCTGATGGTCTGGTTTATCTCTGGATTAACAATGACACCGTTGAGATTCGTGATGCCAGCCACCTTCACGGGAAAGGGGCCCTGGAAACAGCGGAGCTGATTCGGGAGGAACTGAACGAGCCGAGAGCCCGGATTATGGCGATCGGCCTGGCGGGAGAGAACCGGGTCTTTTACGCCTCCATCGAGCATGAACGTTCCAGCGCCAGCCGCGGGGGTATCGGCGCTGTCATGGGAAGCAAAGGCCTTAAGGCGATTGCCGTTCGCGGGACGAAAGACCTCAATATCGCTCGCCCGGCGGAGTTCTGGGAAGAGTGCGACAAGGTCTTGAAGTATATAGAATTTAGAAGGGAAAATCCTATCAAGGGCGTCCCGCCCATCCTGGCGGGGCTCGGATCACCGCAGGAGATGGCCATCCACGATGAACAGTGGCATACGACCAGCTTCTCCTGGGGGAACGCCCGGATCCGCCGGAAGGATTTCTGGACGGAGGAACGGGCCGAGCAGTGGAGCGAGGTCCAAGCCAAATCGGTAGAACGCCTGATTAGTTGTTACAATTGTCCCATGCGGTGCGGAGCCATTGTACCCCATCCGGACCTTCCCACCCATCGTTACATGATGAAGTGTTATTCCAAGCTGACCTACGTCATGGGGGCCATGGCGGACGATCTCGATTTTGGCTTCAAGATCGTCGGCCTCGCGCAGGAGTACGGCGTGGACAGTTATACCGCCCCGCAGGTCATGGCCTTCGCTGTGGAATTGTATGAAAACGGGATTCTCACTGACGAGGACCTGCCTGGGTTCCCGGAGAAGAACGAGGATCGGTTCTTCTATCTCCTCGACAAGATCGTCCGTCGCGAGGGGATCGGGGATGTCCTGGCGGATGGAGTCTATTGGGCCGCCCGAAAGATCGGAAAGGGAGCGGAAAAGTTTGATCACAACACGATCAAGAAACACGAACAGATTCCCATCAAACTGGGTATGTTGAACCCCATTTACTACATCCTCTGGTCCACGGGTGAGAAGATTAACATCACTCAGATCGAGGGACAAATGCCTCAGGCGCCCTTTTTCACCAAGGAACTGAAAGAAGACTTCATCAAGGATTGGATCCAGGTTCCCACGGGTAAGGAAGAGAAATTCAAGCAGTTCATCATGGAATGGGGAGAGGAAGGGAAAAAGTTCCCCTTCTGGCCGCCCATCGATCTAATCTGTGACCTTGTAGAATGGCAAGAAACGATGCACTATATCGATGATACACTTGGCCTTTGTGCGGGTTTGTCCTCCTTTCCGCTGAAGCCAGCCTACCATATCCACAACCTGCCTCTCCTGGTCTCGTACGGGACAGGGCTGGATATCGATGAGGATGGCCTCTGGACCATTGCCCGGAGGATCCGAAACCTGGTCCGGGCGATCAACGCGAGGAGAGGCCTGAGGAGGAAAGACGAAAAACCACCCGAGGACCACTGGAAGAAGCGGTTCCCCGAGTATGAGGCCAAGCTACTCGACGAATATTACAAATACAAAGGATGGAACAAGGAAGGGATCCCGACCAAAAAGACTCTGGAGACTTTGGGCCTGGGATACGTGGCGGAGGATCTCCTGAAACGGGGGATCATCGCAGAGGAGGATGACACGCCTTCCAATGAGACTTCTGAGGAAAAAGAGTAAATAGCGTAGGGAGTGAGCCGTGAAGGATGAGAAGAAGAAAACAAAGATTATCAAACGGATAAAGATTGATGCGGATCAATGTAATGGCTGTCGGGCGTGCGAGGCGATCTGTGCCGCCTTTCACGCGGAACCAAAATACAGCAGCGTCAATCCGGCGCGGGCCCGGATCCACGTGATCCACGATCCCATCCGGGACATCTATCTACCCGTCTACGCGGGTGAATACACACCAGCCGAATGTGCCGGCCGAAACACCTATACCTTGAACGGGAAGGAATACGATGAGTGCGCCTTCTGCCGGGCCTCCTGTCCCTCGAGGGATCTCTTCAAGGAGCCCGATTCGGGATTACCCCTCAAATGTGACATGTGTGAGACAGAGCCACCTCTGGAAGAGCCCATGTGTGTCCAGGTCTGCATCGATGATGCCCTGACCTACGAGGAAGTAGAAGTGGAGGTCGAAGAGGAGGAAGAGGTGAAGGTGGAGGACCTGGAGCTTGGCTTAGAGGCCCTGATCGACAAGTACGGATTGGATAAAATCATGAAGACGGTGGCGCGGCTGGCAACTCCCGAGGCGGAATGAACACGTAAATAAAACGCAAAAAGAGGATTGACAGAGACAGTGGAGAATGTAGCTGACTATAAAGAGATCATCGAGGTCATAAAAGAGCAAGGGGGAGACGCCTTCAAGCGGTGTTTCCAGTGCGGATTGTGTGACACAGTCTGCCCCTGGAACAAGGTCATCACTTTCAGTATGCGTAAAGTCGTGCGAGAAGCTACGTTCGGGATGACGGATATCGAGGCGGAGGATATCTGGCGATGCACCAGTTGCGGGAAATGTCCCCAGAAATGCCCCAGAGATGTCCGTCAGATTGATTCTGTGATTGCCCTGAGGAGGGTGGCCACCGAATACATGGCTTTCCCTTCAGCGGTCCAGCCGATTCGTTCCATCCGCTCTAGCCTTCTCGCTGAAGGGAACCCCCTGAACGAAAAAAGGGAAAACCGGGCGGCCTGGGCGGAGGGTCTTGGGGTAAAACCCTTTGAAGCGGACATGGAAATCCTCTACTTCCCCGGCTGCTACCCCAGTTATGATCCCCGATTGAAAAAGGTGGCGCAAGCCACGGTGGAGATTCTGAAGAAGGCGGGGGTCTCGTTTGGTATCCTGGGAAAAGAGGAAAACTGCTGTGGTGAAAGCATACGCAAGACGGGGGACGAGGAGATGTTCGTCACCCTGGCCAAGGCGAACATCAAAACCTTTATCGATCACGGAGTGAAGCGGATCCTTGTTTCTTCTCCCCACTGTTATCATACCTTTAAAAACGAATATCCCGAATTCATGGTGCACTTCGAGATCGTACATATCACCCAGTTCCTCTTCGAGCTCATCCGGGAGGGGCGGCTCAAGATCAAAAAAGACGTGATGAGAAAGATTACCTACCACGACCCCTGCTACCTGGGACGGCACAATGGGATCTACGACGAGCCCCGGGAGGTGTTGAAACAGGTCCCGGGCCTGGAATTGGTTGAGATGGAGGAGACCCGTGAAGACGCCCTCTGCTGCGGCGGCGGCGCGGGAAGGATCTGGATGGAAGTTCCCAAGGGGGAGCGATTCTCCGATATCCGGCTGAAACAGGCGGTGGATGCGGGAGCGGAAGAGTTGGTAACGGCCTGTCCCTACTGCATCACCAATTTCGAAGACAGCCGGATTACCATGGAATACGACGATGTTTTAACCGTTAAGGACATTACGGAAGTCATTCTCGAAGCGATTCAGGAAACGGAAGAAACCGATAAGGATAAAGCGTAATGGAAAAAGAATTAAAGGATGGACAGCTTTTAAAAATGCCTTTGGAAGGCCATTTTGGAGATGTCTTGGTTGTCGGGGGCGGTATCAGTGGCGTGCAGGCCTCCCTCGATCTCGCCGCGGCTGGTTTTAAGGTCTACCTGGTTGAAAATGCCCCTTCCATTGGCGGCCACATGGCTCAACTGGACAAGACCTTTCCGACCAATGAGTGCTCCACGTGAATCCTGGCACCCAAACTGGTCGAGGTCGGCCGGCATCCAAACATTGAGGTTCTCACCTATACGGAAATTGAGAAGGTAGAAGGGCAGGCAGGGGATTTCAATATCACCCTGATCAAGAAGCCCCGTTACATCATCGAAGATATCTGTACGGGATGTAACACCTGTGTAAGATATTGCCCCATCGAAGTTCCTGATCCCTACAATCAGGATCTATCCAACAACAAAGCCATTCATATCTATTTTGAACAAGCGGTTCCCCTCGTGACCTATGTGGATCCGGACGCCTGTATCTACCTAACGGAAGAAAAATGTCTCATCTGCCAGAGCGTCTGTGAAAACAAGGCCATCGACTTCAGCCAGACCCCTGAAAGGGTGGAGATTAACGTGGGGGCGGTGGTTCTGGCTTCAGGATTCGAGCCTTTCGATCCCAGCCTGCGGAGGGATTACGGCTACGGGGTTTATGAAAACGTGGTCACCAGCCTCGATTTCGAGCGGTTGACCTGCTCCACAGGACCCTATCGCGGAGAGGTTCTGCGCCCCTCCGATCAAAAACATCCCAAAAAGGTGGCCTGGATCCAGTGCGTTGGTTCCCGGCAGGTCGTGGAGGGGGGCAACACCTATTGCTCCACCGTCTGTTGTACCTATGCCCAAAAACAGGCTATCCTCATGAAGGTCCATGACGAGGATGCCGAGTGCACCATCTTCCACAATGATGTCCGCTCCTACGGGAAGGATTTTGAACGTTATTTCCAGAGGACCGCGGATCTACCCGGGGTTCGTTTCATCCGCAGCTACGTCTCCGTCGGCCGTGAGGATCCGGAAACAAAGAATGTTACTATCCGTTACGCCACGCCCGATGAGGGGGTCAAGGAAGAGGAATTTGACTTGGTGGTCCTGTCCGTTGGTCTGGATCCCCCCAAGGACGCCCAGGCCCTGGCGGAAAAATTCGGGATCGAACTCAACGAACATAGCTTTTGCAAAACCGATCCTACCGTTCCCATCAAGACCACCCGTCCGGGTGTCTTCGTAAGTGGGGCATTCCAGGGGCCCATTGATATTCCTGAATCCGTTTTTACCGCCAGCGGTGCCTGTTCCCTGACCGGGGAGCTTTTGAAAAACCGCCGATCCAAGCTAACGGTGGAGAAGGTTTACCCCGTGGAAAGGGACGTGGCGGAAGAAGAACCGAGAATCGGTGTCTTCGTGTGCCACTGCGGTGCCAATATCGGGAGCGTGGTCGATGTTCCCTCCGTCGTAGATTATTGTCTCACCCTGCCCTACGTGGTTTACGCGCAGGAGCAGCTCTTTTCCTGCGCCACAAACGCCGCGCAGGAAATCACAGACATGATTACGGAAAAGAAACTCAACCGAGTGGTCATCGCGGCCTGTTCCCCGCTGACCCTTGAACCCCTCTTCCGGGACACGGTGCGGGAGGCGGGACTCAACCAGTATTTCCTCGAGATGGCCAATATCCGTGAGCACGATTCCTGGGTTCATTCCAAGGAGAAAGAAGAGGCCACCGAGAAGGCCAAGGACATCATCCGGATGTCGGTGGCCCGCGCCACTCATCTGGAGCCCCTGCAGGAAATCGAGCTCCCTGTCAACAAGAACGCCCTGGTGGTCGGCGGCGGCATCGCGGGGATGACCTGTGCCCTTTCCATCGCCAATCAGGGACACGACGTCTATCTCATCGAGAAAGAGCCGGAACTGGGTGGCATGGCCCGAAAGCTCTACTTTACCGTCGAAGGGATGGATGTTCAGGCCTACCTCGATGATCTGAAGCAGAAAGTTTACCGAAATCCCTTGGTTCACGTCATCACGGACGCGGCCATCACCGGGGTATCGGGATATATCGGAAACTTCGTCACTACCGTGGAGAGTGGGGGATGGAAGCGGGAAATCGAGCATGGCGCCACAATCATCGCCATTGGTGCCGATGAATACCGGCCCTCCGAATATCTCTATGGCGAGAGCGACCAGGTTCTAACCTATCTGGAGCTGGAAGAAAAAATTGCCAAGAGTGACGAAACCCTGGAGGGCGTCGAAAACCTGGTCATGATCCAGTGCGTGGGGTGCCGCAACGAGGACCGCAACTACTGCAGC
>JAOZMY010000034.1 GCA_029934085.1 bacterium
TCACTGGAGCCAACGAGCGGACTCGAACCGCTGACCTGCTGATTACGAATCAGCTGCTCTACCAGCTGAGCTACGTTGGCGCGAGCATTCTTTTAGCACAAACAGAATATTCTGTCAAAAGTTTTCCTCCTCTCCTAATCCCCCACCACCGGCAACACCAGCCGCTTTTCCACCATGTCGATGACGGGGACGGTAAAGGCTTTATCTTTCAGCAACTGGTTGACGAGGGACTGTGGGTAGGAACGGTAGCGGAGTTTCACAATGAATTTCACCTCTTTCCGAATCCCCCTGGGAATCATGATGGTATAGGTCTCGATAGCCATCCCCTTGGGAGGAATCGTCCGGTTCCACAGGAAATGGTCAATCTTCCAGGGTTTGAGGGTATGCTGTCCGTTCTCATCGACCGCGTAGACGTCGAAGATTCTTGAATCGCGTTCGATGGCCCCAGCTTCGGTCAAATCCCCGGAGTGGTAGAAGATCCTACCATCCTGGTCGGCTACCCGGATGTTCAGCCACATCTGCCGAAGCTCGGCGAGGGAAGTGGGCAGGTTATGCCCCGCCGCGACGTTTTTGACCTTGATCTTCAACCTGAGGAGCCTGCCCGGCGTGACCACCGCGTCGGAGACCTCTACTTCCAAGGCCGCCGCTGTCTGAAGCCGATGCATGATCTCCCGGGCGTGATCCTGATAGCCCTCCTCTTTCGCCATGGCGGTATTAGCACCGAGAAACCAATGAGGAAAGAAGGGGGAACGCTCCGGCTTAAGCTCTGAGGCCGGGCCCCACATCTCCGGCGGAACGAGGGTTCGGGCTGCCTCCACCGCCTTTTCCACCGGCATCATGTGGCAGTGTTGGCACTGAATGCCTTTCCTTGCATAAACGGACTGTTTCCACTCGTCGTAGGTCCGCTCCAAAGGAAGATTCCCGTGAAAGGACTGGTGACAGTTGGCGCAGATCTTGGAGCTCACGTGAAGAGATGACCAGAGCCCCTCGTGGATTCCACCGGCATCACAGTCCTCATAGGGTCCACGTTTAATGACACCGGGGCTCAGGGTAAAAGAGGCGTTCCCAGGTTCTCCCACAGGTGTTTCCGTCCCATGGCTCTCCGACATAACATGACACGCATCACATTGGACACCGAAGGTAGAAACGAGGTCCGTATCCTCGGAAAAGATCCCCGTAACGTCCTTAACATCTCCCGTGGCAAGGCCGATGGGCGTGTGGCATCCGATACAGAACGTGTCAATCTTCCCTCCTGTCTCCTCCGATCCCAGGGCAACCATTGCCCGCCAAATGGGATCGGTAAAGGCCGCAGCGTGCATGGATCCTTTCCACTGCTGGTAGATCTGTTTGTGACAGACACCGCATTCCGGGGCACCTTGGAACTGGTCGAGAGAAAGCGGGGGTTGCCCATCCACCCGGATGAGAGACGGGAAAAAAGGATAATCGGGGTGGGTATTCTGGGGTTGGGCTTCCGCCTTCACCTCTCCCGCTTCACCCTGCTCCCCCTCTGGTTTCACTTCCTTCTCCTGTTCATCTGTCTCTTTGGAGGGTGTTGCCTCCTGAACAGGCGGGGGCTGCGTCCCGGGTTCCGTCTTTTTGTAGGATGGGTTTACCGAAGGTGCCTCGAGGGGTGGAAGCTCCGTCAGGTTGGCCGAGATCCCCCATCCGGTGAAGGTTGCAAGAATAATTGCCACGATCAGAAAACGAAACATCTTCATATTCGTCACCTCAGCATTTTTCGAAGGAGTTCCACGTTTACCGTGTCCATGGGCACTTGGGTATCGGGCGCCGTTTTCGGTGTCTCCAAGATGAAGGGAAGGTCCCACAACCTCGCATCATTCAGGAAAAAAGAAAAGGCCTCCTCCCCAATCTGTCCCCGCCCGATATGCTCATGGCGATCCACATGAGATCCAAGCTCCCTTTTTGAATCGTTTACATGTATGACTTGCAGGTATTCCAACCCCACGATCTTGTCGAATTCATCCATGGTTCGTTCGTAGGCCTCCCTGCTCCTTATATCATACCCCGCGGCGAAGATGTGGCAGGTATCGAGACAGACCCCCACTCGTTCCGGGAGATCAATCTCTCGCATGATATCCCGCAGGTGTTCGAATCGGTATCCGATTTGCGTCCCCTGTCCCGCGGTGGTTTCCAAAAGGACACCTACCTCCGTCTCATTTTGCTCGAGCAGGGCCACCTTGATAGCCTTGCCGATCTGGACGATCGCCCGCGCCTCACCCGTCTTCAAATGGGCCCCCGGGTGCATGACCAACCACGGCACCTCCAAACAATGACACCGGAGAAGTTCATCCTCGAAAGCATCCAGGGATCGCTGAAACATTTCCCTATCGGGAGAGGCCAGGTTGATCAGGTAACTATCGTGGGCAATGACCGGATCGATCCCCGTCTCTTCTTTGCGCCGTTTGAAACGATCCTGCTCTTCATCGCTAATAGGGCGTCCCGTCCACTGATTGGCGTTCTTAGTGAAAATCTGGATGGTGTCGAGCCCTAATTCCTCTCCACGGTCCAGGGCCCGGGAGACCCCCCCGGCGATGGACATGTGCGCCCCGATCTTAGGCACGAAACGCCCCGCTAAAAGAGGTCGTTCTCACTTTCCGCAATGGCCCGGTCAATCTCCCGCTTCAGCTCGGGAGGAAGCCCCTCGATCTCCACGTTGAGAAAGCCGCGGACGATGGTCGCCGTCGCCTCTTCCTCAGAAAGGCCGCGGGCCATGAGGTACTCGATTTCCTCCTGGGCAATCTTTCCGACAGCGGCCTCGTGGGACATGTCCACGCCACTGAGACGGCCCTCCAGTTCCGGAATGGCGTGAATGATCCCCCGCTCCGTCAGGATCAGGCCCTGGCATTCCAGGTGGGCCTTGATGTCCTCCGCGTCGCCGATGAGGTGCCCTCGCGCGATAATGGTTCCGCCACTGCTGATAGTCCGTGAGATGATCTCGGAGCGGGATCCCCTCCCCTTGAGATAGACCCGTGCCCCCGTATCGAGATAGGATCCCTCCGGTGCCACCAGGATGCTGCTGAAACGGGCGATGGCATTGTCCCCATTCAGATAGGCCGTGGGAAAGGTTTGAAGGTCTTTGACCTGTTTCAGGGACACATAGTTGGAGATAAAGACGCCACCCTCTTCTACAATGATACCCGTCCTCGGCCGGACGACCACGTCCTCCTTCCAGTTATGAATCATCGTGAAGGTGATCTTGGCACCCTTTTTAACGTAAAACTCGGACACCCCCAGGTGTAGACCCGACTGGAGGCTGGAGGCAGTGGTACAGCCGGTGATGATATTCATCTCCGCGCCTTCCTCGGCTATGACGATATTGTGCACCGCCTGAAGAACCCCCTCCTCCTCCATGTAAAGGCAGGCTTGGAGGGGAAAATCAGTCTTCTTACCCGCTTCGACCCGCATGAAATAACCTTGTGGAGGTTGCAACTCCGTGAAGGCGGTGTATTTGTCCGTGTCCACTTCCAGGGCCTTCCACCAATAATCCTTCAGCCAGTCGTATTTGGCGAGGGCATCCGCGATGGTGGAAACTTCTACTCCCTGCTGTGTGATATTACAGTGAGCCACTGAGTGGTCTTCCTGGATGTAACTACCCGAACGACCCTTCCCAGAGGGAATGATTCCCGCACTGAGGAGGTCCGTTTCAGAAATCTGAGCCAGGCTGGCTTTCTCATGCGAGGTTTCCAACTTATACTTGCTCAAGTCGATATCACGGCCAATGGCCGCCTTTTTTTTCAGGGCCTTTTTCGCCCTTTCTTTCAGATCATGCATCGCACGCACTCCTCATACCCGAATTTACCCACGCAGGCGAAAATCTCTTCCGGATTGCTGGCACAGGACAGACGTCCATTGAGAATCACGTGCCCCACGTCTGCCTTCACGTAACGCATGATGAACCCGGTGTGCGTAATAATGATCCCGGATTTCTTTCGCTTCTTTTTGTGCTCGATCATCGGCTCGTCAAAATGTTTAATCGCCTTGTCCAGAAGCTCGGCGATCACCTCGCCCACCAGGGCGATGTTTTCCAGGTCCACACCTGACTCCGGCTCGTCCAGAAGAACCAGATCGGGATTCTGGGCCATGAGTTGCAAAAGCTCCGACTTCTTGATCTCGCCCCCGGAGAGGTTACTGTTGACATCACGGTCGAGAAATTCGGTGAAATTGAGGCGCCTGGCCAGCTCCTCTGGATCCTTCTTCATTTTCGCGCAGAGGGCGACCAGTTGGCGGGTCTTCAGCCCCCGGATCGTGGGAGGGCGCTGGAACGACATACCGATTCCCATCCTTGCCCGCTCGTAAAGGGGAAGCTTTGTAATGTCTTCACCTTTGTAGAAGATTTTCCCTTTGGTAACCTTGTAGCCGGAAAATCCCATAATGGTCATCAACAGCGTTGTCTTACCCGTCCCGTTGGGGCCGAACAAGACATGGGTTTTTCCCGGTTCAACCTCCATAGAAATGTCATGAAGGATCTCTTTCCCGGCTACTTCGACCGATACACCATCCAAAATTAACATGCATGCCTCCTGTTTCCCATCGCACTTCCGGAGGAAAAAAGGGAAGAAGGTTGATAGTTACCTCCTTCCCCCTCGTTACTTCTTACTTCTTCTGGCTCCAGCTGCCGTAGCGCTCTCTCAGCTTGCGGTGCAGGATCTTGCCCGTGCCGGTCCGCGGCATCTCCTCGTCCTTGATGAAATCGACCGACTTAGGAATCTTGTATCCCGCGATCTTCCCGCGGCAGAACTGGATAATCTCCTCAGCGGTGGCCGTTTTCCCTTCGTGGAGAATCACCACGGCGTGGACGGCCTCGCCCCACTTCTCGTGGGGAATCCCGATCACAGCCACGTCCTTGACAGCCTCGTGCTTTCCGATGACGTTTTCCACCTCGGAAGGGAAGACATTCTCGCCACCCGTAATGATCATGTTGTTCTTGCGGTCCACCAGGTGATAGAAACCGTCTTCATCCCGGTAGGCCATGTCCCCCGCGCTAAAATACTCACCGAAGAAGACCTCTTTCGTCTTTTCCGGCATCTTCCAGTACTCGTCGAAGACCATC
Organism: bacterium; assembly: GCA_029934085.1. Classification (GTDB taxonomy): domain Bacteria; phylum Desulfobacterota; class S145-22; order S145-22; family S145-22; genus JAOZMY01. The sequence goes on from JAOZMY010000034.1 coordinate 5,072, forward strand.
GGGGTGCGGGAGAAGAGCTCTCCCACCTCACCATCCGGGACCTCGTTGCGGTCCTCGTCCAAAAGCAGGATACGATCTGTTCCGATGGCCTCGCGCCCGATGGATCCCAGCTTCCGAAGCTGGTCCTCGGGGTGCAGCAGGGTCACCAGGCCGGCCTCCGTGGAACCATACGCCTCGTAAAGTTCAGAATTCTTGAAGAATTCCAAAATGCCGAGTTTCGTGTCCTCGCGGGCGGGTGCCGAAGAACACATCAGTTTGCGGATACAATCCACATCGTATTTCGCCTTTACCTCATCCGGCAGTGAAAGGATCATGATATAGTGCGTCGGGACAAGCGACGTATAAGTAATACGCTCCTCTGAAATAACCTTAAGGAGATGCTCTGGGTCAAAGCTGACCATGTTGTAAACGCACACGCCACCGCCGCAGTAGGTGAAAACGAAGGAGTAGAAAATGGAGTTGACATGACACATGGGCATGACCAGAAGGCCAATGTCGTTTTTGTTAAAACCGAACTCCACCTCATTGATGAGGTATTGGGCGATATAGCTCTCGTGAGAACGTACCACGCCCTTGGGCTTACCCGTCGTCCCTGAGGTGTACATGATGGTCCAGGGATCACGGTGATGGACCTCGACCTTCGGCTCGGCGTCCGAGGCGTTAGCAATCAGGTCTTCATAGTGCCGATACCCATCCGGGGCCTTTTCGCCCCCGAAGAAAATGTAGTTGGACTCCGGGATATCCAGATCACCACGAATCCCATTGACCGTATCCACGAACTCCTTGGCCACGATGAAGGCCTTGGATTCCGAATTCTGGCAGATATAGGTAATCTCAGGACCGGCGAGCCGGAACATGATGGGCACCACTACGAGGCCCGATTTCGCTACCGCTGCGTAGATCTCCATCCATTCCACGCAGTTATAGGCGAGAACCGCCACCTTGTCACCCTTCTGCAATCCAAGTTCCAGGAGGCCATTGGCCAAACGACAGGAACGCTCGTTCCATTGCTTGAACGTCATGGAACGATACAGGTCCTTCGCCCCCATCTTATCCGGATAAAGCATCGCGTTCATTCGCAAAACATCACCCACAGGTAACCAACGACTCATGACACAACCTCCTTTTTCGTATCGTTAAATCACATGTTTATCTATACCTTCATATACCTTGGGAACTTTCCCATTTTGCACTTAGACTAATACATCAACCAAATAAAATCAAGGAAAGAACTCCAATACGGCCGTGTCTTGACAGAAATTAGCCCCCGGGATATTGGAAACCCGATAGGGAGAAAACATGAAAAAACCTCACCTTGATGTCTCGGCCGCTATCATCTTCAATGACGCGCGGGACAAGATCCTCATCACCCACCGGAACCCCGGCGGGTTGCACGGTGATCTATGGGAATTCCCCGGCGGAAAGATCGAGCCGGACGAATCACCGGAGGAATGCCTTCTACGGGAGATCCAGGAAGAGTTGGGCATCACCCTTTCCCATATCACTCCCTACGTAACTGCCTCCCACGAATACGAACCTTTCTCCATCACCCTTCACACCTTCTCGTGCCTGATCGCCGAAGGAACCCCTCGTCCCCTGGAATGCCAGGAGATCCGCTGGATTCGGATCGAGGAGCTTCCTTCCCACCCCTTCCCCGAGGCGGACAAAGCCATCGTCGCCTGCCTTCTTGAGGACTTCACCCCCAACACGCGGAAATTTCCCGTCACAGACACCCTGGATCTCCACACCTTCCAGCCAAAGGAGGTCAAGGCGCTGCTGCAAGACTATCTCGAAACCTGCCACCGGCAGGGTCTCAAGCACGTACGCATCATCCACGGAAAGGGAACGGGCACGCTGAAACGGATCGTTCACAGTTTCCTGAAACAATCTCCCCTCGTGAAGTCCTACTCCCTCGCCCCGGAGACGGACGGCGGCTGGGGAGCGACGGTGGTGGAGTTGGGTGGAAGGTTGAAAGCTGAAGGCTGAAGAAAAAAGCTCAAAGCTGAAACAGCAAATAAGCGTGATTGACAAATATAATTATAGTCACTATAATGTCCATGTAAAAGGAGGGGACCATGAATCCTATTAAAGAATATCTTCCCGTTACTAAGGCCAAAGCCAGCTTTCTGGAACTGGTAAGAAAAATCGAGGATTCCGACGATGCTATCGCCGTTACGAAAAACGGTGTCCCCGAGGTTGTCTTGATCAGCATGCAGCATTTTGAGGGGCTTCTTGAGACGTTGGACATCCTTTCTGACGAAAAAACCATGGCATCCTTGCGCAAATCGATCCGCCAGGCTGAAAAGGGGATGTGGATTGACTACGATGAGGCCCTTACCGAATGATCGTATGGAAAATCAGGATAACACCCGAAGTCCGTAAAATGCTGGCCAAGTTTCACCCTGAAAATAAAAAACTCATAAGAAATGCCCTCAGAGAATTAACTAATGCCCCTTATTCCGGAACGGACCTGCACGGCGAGCTATCAGGTTTCAAATCATTCAAGCCCAAAAGGTTCCGGATTATCTATAAAATCTCCGAAGAAAGTCGGAGCATTGCAATCTATTACATCGGGCACCGAAGAAATGTCTATGAGCAGTTTCGTAAATTGCTGAAGCAAGGGAAGTAAGGACTTCAACCTTCAACCTTCAGCCTAATTAATCATACAGCCTCGGCGGTTCTCCCATGTCCGGCAGGACCATGCCGCCGATGGGGAAGACGTTGACCTTGGCGTTAGGGAACTTCTCTTTCGCCTTCTCCATGGCCTCCTCGACAGTCGAAGCGAAGGCGAATCCCATTCGCTCCGCGTCCTCGCGCCGGATGTCCTTGGAGACGATGGTCAGGTCGTAGCGCGCCTTGTAGACCTCCGTGAAAAAGAGGGCCATGTTGAAGTCGATGGGCGCCTCGTTGAGGACAAGGGAGCGCTTCTTGAAGGTGTCGAGCAAGACCTGGTCGGGATGATCGGATCCCATCTCCCGCACCACGTCGAAGGCGTTCAGCATGGGCTCCGGCATGGGCCCGCGCGTGGTGGCGAGCAGGATCACCGCCCCGCCTCGCTTGGTGCACATGGCGGCGGGACCAATGGGTTTCATGAGCTGCGGGCCCTCCGTGTAGGGATAGGCGGAAAGGATCGTGACATCCGCGTATTCATCCATCTTCACCTTGAAGTTCCCAATACACCGTCGGATCCCCTCCTGATGGGCCTCATAGTAGTGCCCTGCGACCACGTCGAAGACCTTCTCCTGATTGGTGTAGAGGGCCCCGAGAATCATGTTAAGATTCGCCAGTCCGGCTACCCGCACGACCTCCTTGTAGAAGGGATTGGTTGCCGTGTTTCCCGGGTAGGCCCCCTCCTGAATGGTGTAAACGGTATGGTGTTCCCGGATAGTCTCATAGGCCACCAGTCCCGGCATGACGATCTTGGGACCGCCGCCGAAGCCGTTCATGGGATGGGGGATAATCGACCCGATGGAGATCCGGTAATCGGCGTCGTGGAACGCCTTGTTCAGACGTACAGGTCCACCCGAAGACAAATTGCCGATGGGAACCAAGTCCTCCGCCCGGCAGTTATGTTGTTCGATCCGGTAATTCCCGTAAACCTCCGCGCCTAGGCGTTCCCTCAAGGCCTCTTCCGGCATAGGTAAATGGGACCCCAAGGCCACGATAAGGGTAATATCCTCCCTTTTTACCCCTGCCTCGTCCAGTTTTTTCAACAGGCCGGGCAGGAGTTTACGCACGGGAGTCGGACGGGTCCAGTCGTCGATGGCAATGGCCACCGTGCTCCCCGGTTTCAGGGATTCCTCGAGCGGTGGGATCCCCACCGGCGAGCGCAGGGCGTCCGACACCATCTCATCGATGGTCCGGTCAATCTTCGTCGGCTCCGGGTTCACATAGTTCAAGAGCTCCCAGCCCTCGGGGAGCTCAAATTCGACAGTTTCATCTTCCTTATAGAACAACCTGTATAACGCCATTTTCCCCTCCTTTGTTATGATAAAATCATATCACACCACAATCTGTATCGCCAAGGGATTTCAATTCGAAAACCCAGGCCTTCACTTTAGGCAACAGTCATGGTATCAGAAAAAGTATGCCGGAGGACATCTAAGCCATGCCCGATTTTGTCGACAAGGCTCTCTACATCTTTAGTGAAAACAGCACCAATTTTGTGGACGCGGTCGTTCACAATTCTTATGGCGTCGCAATTACTCCCGTTTCTCTCGCGGAATTTTTAGAAAACCATGAAACATGGCTCGAGGATATGGATCACGTCATCATATCTGGAGATCTAACAACCATAAAAAAGATCTTCCGACTCGCCATGCAGTACGTTTTCAGTGTAGGGCTGATTCCCACTCCCGATCAGAAAAAAATCACGAAGGTTTACGGGCTTCCAGATACGCTTGAAGAAAATATCGAGATCGCCCTCCGGAAAGACGCCCACCCCATCGACATCATCCTTTGTAACGAGAAAATTTTGCTGTTTAAAGCCACACTCGGGCAACTCCCCCTACTGGATTCTTCCCAGGATGTTGGATCCGTGAAATTCATTCTCGAAGCCATGAAACGCCTTTTGCGTCTCTACTTTCACCCTTTTACACTCACCATCAATGAAAAGCTGAAAATTGACACGGCCGGCAGCGGATGCATGATCCTCCAACGCCACGAAAACACCCTCGCTTCAAAACTGATTGCCCATGACAGCTCGATCAATGATGGAATGATCTCCCTCATCGTTTCTGCTCCTCTTTCTATCGTCGATTACTTCAAATTCATCTATCATCTTGTCAAACGGGCAAATAAACCAAAAAATATTCCCACAACGGGTTACATCAAGAGTCCTGAAATAGATATTACAACTGAAGAAATCCTGCCCGTTCTCATCGACGAAAAAGAAGAAACCAAAACCCCGCTCCACTGCAAAACCATCCCGAATGCAATCCGCCTCAATATTGGGGAGCAATTACGTAAACAGCAGGGTAAACTCGCGCCAGCCAAGGAAAAGATCGATATCGATGCCCTTCCAAAGGGGAAGGAGTTGGCAAAGACGAAAGGCAGGCGGATTCCCTTCTTCCCCTTTGCAACGGAGGAAAGCTTCAAGGCTCTTTTTATTTCGCTGAGAAACGACGCGAAGATCAATTACATTTACCTCATCTTGATCGTCCTCAGCACCATGCTTGCGGCGGTAGGACTGTATCAAAGCAACTCGGCGGTCGTCATTGGCGCCATGCTCCTGGCCCCCCTCATGGCCCCCATCGTTTCCCTGTCTATGGGGTTGCTTCGTCAAGACGCGAAGATGTCTCAAGAATCCATTATGAAAATAGCGGTCGGAACGGTCCTGGCACTCCTCTCCGCCGCGGCGATCGCCCTGATGTTCCCCTACAAGCCCATCACCCCAGAGATACAGGCCCGTCTCCACCCCACGCTGTTCGACCTCGTCATCGCCTTAATCTCCGGCGTGGCAGGCGCTTATGCCAAGTCTCACAAGGAAATCATTGAAAGTTTGGCCGGGGTTGCCATCGCTGTGGCCTTGATCCCACCCTTGGCGGTGGCGGGTATCGGAATAGGAATATGGAATTTCACCTTTTTCAGTCAGGCCTTCCTTCTCTTTCTGACAAATCTCGTCGGAATCATCCTGGCAGCCGCTTTTACTTTTCGTCTTCTGGGCTATTCCTCCGTTATCGCCAACAAAAAAGCCTTCTCGTTTGTTATCGTTGCGACAATCATCATCGCCGTTCCCCTCTATATCTCGACAAACAAAATCGTCAGCACTTACACGTTGGAAAAGCGCTGGAAGCAGGAACGTTTCCTGGTCCATGATAAATACCTCATCATCCAAAACGCACATATCATCTACCAGAGACATCATAAACTCCTTTACGCAAAGATTTTAACAAGAGAGCCCCTCGACAGAAACGACCTAAATCTCCTGAGAGAAAAAATCCAATCCAACTTCGGGAACAACTTGAAGATACGCTTGGAAATGATTTTTATTCCCTGACAAGCTATGAAAATCTTCCGGAAAAATTACATATTTATTCTACTGGTGCTCGCCCTTCTCACACCAGGCTGCCGCAAGAAGGAACCCCCAATCACCCCCAGTGGCCGGACCGTCAAAGTGGGGGTCATCGGACCCATGAGCGGCCCGTCTAAAGATCTGGGACAAAACGGACTGAAAGGCATCAAACTCTCTCTCATCATGCATCCCTATCTTAAAAACGGGGATAAACTTGAACTCGTGGTTGCGGACGGCCGAAACGATCCACCCCAAAGCGTAAAAGAATTTAAAAATATGACGAATACCCAAAAGGTATCCGCGGTCCTTCTTCTATCCAGCAGCTCTTCATGCCTCGCCATTAACGCCATCGCGGATAGATACAAAACACCGGTTTTGGTAAATCTTGGAACACACCCAAAAATAGCAGCAAACACAAAATACGTCAGCCAACTTTGTTTCGACAACCTTTTTCAGGGCAAGGTCGCCGCCCTTTTCGTTCATGATGAACTTTTAATCGATCGGGTTACAGTTTTCAGTGACCCTAATAGTTTTCATTCCAGCTCTCTCGCGGATGAATTCGTTAAAAGGTTCATGAAGACTGGGGGAGAGGTTACAGATATCATTTCTTTGAAAGAAGAACCCAAGATGGATTTCAGCAAAATTTTAATGAAGATCCGCAAAGACAACCCGAAACTCCTCTATCTTCCCATTGAGCCCCAATACATCATAAAGATTATCAAAGCACTTAGATCCATAGGGTGGTTTCCAGAATGTATGTCCAGCGATGGCCTCTTAGCCAGAGTCTTATCGAGATACCAAAACGATGTTGATCTACTGGACGGGCTCTATGCGGTCGACTTCTACAGCAGCACCATTATCCCAACCTCTTATGGTAAAAAGGTCATCAAAAGATACCATAAGGTCTACGGAAAAAAAGGAAACACCTTCGCGGCCCTGGGAGTAGAAGGGATGGATATCTTGAGGTTTGCCATGAATCGATGCGCCGATCCGAGAGACAAAGAGTGTATCAACGACAACCTACGCCACACCAGGAACTTCTGTGGCGTCATGGGGAAAATCACCATTAAGGAGAATGGGAAGGCGCTTCGTCCCTTGATCGTCAACCAAATCAGGCATGAAAAGATTTTGGGTGTCGTCAAGGTTTATTAATCGAAGAAAAAGCCCATTTTCTGATGCCCTCTTCAACATATTTCCTACGGGGGTAACATCATGAGACGTTTCATAGGAATCCTTTTCAAAATCGCGGTGGGAGTCATCGTGCTGGTCACGGTCACCATCGTCACCTGCGTCCTCATCGGGGTAACCATCGACCTCAGCTCTTTTAAGCCAAAGGTGGAAAAGGCCGCTAGCACAGCACTCAACCGCAAGGTAGAGATCACCGGCCCGGTGGTTTTTCAATTTTCCACATGGCCCGCTATTGATATCCAAGGCGTAAGGATTGCCAATCCTCCAGGAGCCCCCACTCCCACTTTTATCAAGGCAGGCCACGCGAAACTAAAGATTGCCCTCTTCTCACTCTTGAAGAGAGAGATCCATATCGGTGAAGTTTCCGCGAAGGACATCACGCTGAACCTAAGAAGCCACGAAAAGGAACCCGGGAAAAAGCCGGCCGGTGAAAAGAAAACGGAGAAACAGGAGCCGGGACATGCCCAAACCGCTCCCGAAAAACAAGCTATCACTTTCATAGGACTGGACAGGCTATCTTTGAAAAACATCACCATCACCTACTTCGATGAGGCCCTAAAGAAAACTTTGAAGCTCCATCTCGACTCTATGGAGGGAGAAATCCGGCCTGGTGAGCCGGTAACCCTCTCGGTCAAAGGGGCCTTTCAAGCACATCCCTTCGACATCAAGATACGCGGCGCTTCTCTCGAGAAGCTCCTGGCGAAATCTACATCCTGGGCCTTCACACTGAGAGGGAAAATCGAGGGGAAAAAGCTCAATGTGAGAGGGAATATGGCAGCGAGGGCGGAAATCCCCCGAGTCGACCTCTCTTTTGATATCCAGGACATCAATGTCGGCGCCATTCTTTCCACCCTTGGCATCGTCAGGGGGTTGGAAGCCACCGTGGGGGATGCCGGATTCAAAATATCCCTGCGTGGGGGAAATCTCAAGCAGATCTTGAAAAATTCCACAATGACCTTTTCCATCAAGAAGGGAAAATGGACCTTTACGATCCCAAATACGAAGACAAAGATCGACATCACCCACCTCTCCGGTGCCATTCTGGTGGATAAGGGAAAGCCCGTGGCGCTTGACGTGAAAGGATTTTTGGACGACGCGCCCCTCAAATTGAAAATCGTGGGGGCCTCCCTGCTCAACTTCGTCGCGATCCCGGAGAACATTCCCCTCCTCATCGACGCCGAACTTGCCAAGATGCGACTCCACTTTTCGAGCAAAATGGCCTTGCCCATGAGCAGCCAAAACCTGAAAATGGCCTTAAAATTATCGGGTGACCGGCTGGATCATCTAAACAATCCCCTCGGGCTAAAACTGCCCGCTATTGGCCCCCTCTCCCTGGATGCCAAAATGACCGTTACCCGGAAAGGTTACGATCTTTCCAGGCTCAAAATTATTGTGGGGCAGAGCCAGCTCGATGGCCAGATGAGTCTCGACCTATCCGGAGACAAACCAAGGCTAAAGGCTTCCCTTGTATCCGATTTGATCCGTATCGATGATTTCGTCCTAAAAAAAGTAAAGCCCAGCGAGAAGAAACAAGCAGAAAAAGCTCCTTCGCAGCCCACCTCTGGCAAAGAGCTCAAAGATATTCTTTCATACGACTTTCTTAGCCGATTTGATGCTGACATACGGGTGGAAGCGCAAAAAGTTACATCGTTAAAAGACGATCTCGGTTCTGCCCTGGTAGTGCTTTCCCTCAAAGACACTCGGCTAAAGATAGCTCCCGTCCGGATCAATGTTCCGGGGGGAAAGGTCGATCTGGGCTTCGATTACCACCCTACGCCGGAGAATGTTACAATCCATCTCAAGGCAACCGTCGACAAGTTTGATTTTGGGATCCTTGCCCGACGTGCCAAGCCCACGACGAAGATGGGTGGGAAATTCTCCCTGAACGCGGAGCTCCGCTCCGTCACTCCCAGTCTAAAAGAGATGATGAAAACCGCCCAGGGGCATTTCAGTTTCTTCCTCGTTCCGAAGAACTTCTCGGCAGGTATCCTCGATCTGTGGGCCGTCAACCTCCTGTCCGCCATCATGACCAAGGCCACGGAAAAAGACAAATCGAAGATCAACTGCCTCGTGGTCGGCCTTACCATGAAGGACGGTGTGATGGAGGAAAGGACCATCTACATGGATACCACCAAGATGCGGATCGTTGGCAAGGCCCAGATCGACTTCAAGACCCATAAAATTGACGTCATTTTATCCCCCCAAGCCAAACGCCCGGAGTTTTTCAGCCTTGCCGTTCCCATCATGGTCCACGGCACCATCGACGACTTCAAGCTCGGCGTCAATAAGATACAATTGATCAGCTCCGTCGTTTCGTTCATCACGAGTCCTCTCCATGTGCCCTTCCGGAGGCTCTTTTCCAAGAAAGTCCCGGCCGACGGACGCAAGGCATGCCTCGAGGCGTGGAAAAAGACGAAAAGTAAAAATCTAAAACCAGAAAATCGAAAGAATCCCTGAGAAGGAAAGCCCCTCGAAGGGCCTTCCCCCACGGTCCTTTTATCAAAATTCCTTGAAACTTAAAGGCCTTTGTGATAAACACACACCAATTTCAACGACCATTGGAGGCGCGGATGAAAATCAAGGACAGTCTCAATCTCCCCCAGTCTTCCATCCCCATGAAGGCCAACCTGAGCCAGCGGGAACCCCAGATGCTGGCACAGTGGGAAAACACGAATATCTACGGGAAGATCGTCGAGAAATCGGAGGGAAATCCCAAATTCATTCTCCATGACGGCCCCCCCTACGCCAACGGCCATATCCACATGGGAACCGCGTTGAACAAAATCCTGAAAGACTTCATCATCAAATCCAGGTTTATGGCAGGATATGACAGCCGTTACGTCCCCGGGTGGGACTGTCACGGGTTGCCCATCGAGCACCAGGTGGAAAAGGAACTGAAAACAAAAGGCATTCCCCTCGTCAAAACCGACCTGCGAAAGCGATGCCGTTCCTATGCCGAGAAGTTCATCGACATCCAGCGAAACGAATTCAAGCGCCTGGGTGTCTTCGGCGACTGGGAGAACCCTTATCTCACCATGAACTTCCCTTACGAGGCTACCATCGTCCGGGAATTCGGCAAATTCGTCGCCAAGGGAAGCGTCTATCTTGGGGAAAAACCCGTCTACTGGTGCGCTTCCTGCAAGACCGCCCTGGCCGACGCGGAGGTGGAATACGGCGACCACCGCTCCCCCTCCATTTACGTCAAGTTCCCCATGCAATCGAAGGTCGAGGGGCTTCCGGAAGACAAACCTATCTTCGTCCTTATCTGGACCACCACCCCATGGACCATTCCCGCCAACTTGGCCATCGCCCTGCATCCCGAATTCGATTACGTGGCCGTGGAGGCGAAGGGAGAGATCTGGATCCTGGCGGAAGAGCTCTGCGATCTCGTCCTCTCCGGCGTGGGGATTACGGATTACAAGAAGGTCGCGAGATTCAAGGGCACCGATCTGGAAAAGCTCGTCTGCAAGCACCCCTTCCTGGACAAAGACTCCATCCTCATCCTGGCCGACCATGTCACGCTGGAGGCCGGAACGGGCTGTGTTCACACGGCCCCGGGTCACGGTCAGGAAGACTACGAGGTAGGGCTGAAATATGGCCTTCCCGCCTATGCGCCTCTGGACGACGACGGGCGATTCACCGAAGACGTCCCCTTCTTTGCGGGCCAGTTCGTCTTCGACGCCAACGAAGCAGTCATCGAAAAGTTGAAGGAAGTGGATTGCCTCTTGAAGGTGGAAGAACTGGAGCATTCCTATCCCCACTGCTGGCGGTGCAAGAGCCCCATCATCTTCCGTTCCACACGCCAGTGGTTTATCTCTATGGAAACAAATGACCTGCGTAAAAAAACCTTGGACGCCATCGACCGGGTCCAGTGGATCCCCGCCTGGGGCCACGACCGCATCTACAACATGGTGGAAAATCGGCCCGACTGGTGTATCTCCCGTCAGCGCTCCTGGGGGGTTCCCATCATCGCCCTCCACTGTGAGGACTGCGGCCGCGTCCTGCTGGATGCCAAGCTGGTGGACCGCGTTGCCGAACTGGTGGAAAAAGACGGCGCGGATGTCTGGTTCGAGAAAGACCTCGGCGAAATTTTCGACCCCCCACCCACCTGCCCCCACTGCGGGGGAACAAATTTTCGTAAGGAGACCGACATCCTGGACGTCTGGTTCGATTCGGGCGTCAGCCACGCCGCCGTTCTTGAACAGCGTCCGGAACTCGTCTGGCCCGCCGATCTTTACCTGGAAGGCAGCGATCAACACCGGGGATGGTTCCACAGCTCCTTACTGGAATCGGTGGGCACTCGTGACACGGCCCCCTACAAATCCGTCCTCACGCACGGCTTCGTCGTGGATGGCGAGGGAAAGAAGATGTCCAAGTCCCTGGGGAACATCGTTGCTCCCGACGAAGTCATCAAAAAATACGGGGCAGAGATCGTGCGTCTCTGGGTCGCCGCCGAAGACTACCGAAACGACATCAAGATCTCCCAGGAGATCCTCAAACAGTTGACCGATGGCTACCGTCGCATCCGCAACACCTTCCGCTTTATGATCGGTAACCTCTACGATTTTACCTTCGACAAGAACGCCATGGACCCGGAGCAGATGGAGGAAATCGACCGCTACATCCTCCACCGGCTCGCTTACATCTCACGTCGGGTCCTGAAGGCCTATGAAACCTACGATTTCCATGTCATCTACCACACCATCCACACCTTCTGCGCCGTGGACCTCAGCGCCTTCTACCTGGATGTTTTGAAGGACCGTCTTTACGTTTCCCATCCCGACAGCAAAGAGCGACGCTCCAGTCAGACCGCCCTCTTTCACCTCATCAACGTGCTGGTCCGTCTGCTGGCGCCCATCCTTGCCTTCACCATGGAAGAGGTCTGGCAGGCCTTTCGCCCCATTACCCCTTTCACGGAGGAAAGCGTGCACCTCACCGCCTTCGCCGACATCCCGGAGACCTTTGAAAACCAGGAACTGGCGGACCGTTGGGAACGGCTCCTCGACATCCGCCAGGAGGTTTCTAAGGTTTTGGAGGAGGCGAGAAAAAACAAGGAAATCGGACACTCCCTCGATGCCCAGGTCACTCTTTCGGTCAACGAAAAGACGTATAACTTCCTCAAAGACTACGAAGGCGAACTGGATGACATCTTCATCGTCTCCGGGGTCGTACTCGAGAAAGGAGACGGGTCTAACCTCTCCGTGACCGTCGCCCCTGCTCCCGGGGAAAAGTGCGAACGCTGCTGGCACTACAAGACGGATGTGGGAAAAGATGCGGATTTTCCCACAGTCTGCGGGCGCTGCGCGGAGGTTTTGCACAAACTCCAATAGCCATCCCATCCAAGGGGCGGAAACCAGGATTCTCCCTTAATTCCCGCCCTCATTTTTCTAAATTCAAAAATTGACAAACGTCAATGTCGTTGTATACTTTAAGTGTGCGGGGCAGAAAGCCGCGATATATTCTTCCGTAACCTTTGAAAATTTATAGAGAAACAGGATTTAGTCTCACGACGTTGCCTGCCTATGGATAGGGAAAAAAGGATTCTTTTAGTGGAAGACACGGATATCGTTCGGGATGTCCTGTCAGGTTTTCTCGAAAGTGAAGGGTATCGTATCGATGAGGCGCGGGACGGTGTCGAAGCCATCGAAAAACTGGCGGAAAAGGACTTCGACGTGGTTATTACGGACATTAAGATGCCAAGGATGGACGGCATCAGCCTCCTCAAGGAGGTCCGGAAATTCCACCCGGGAACTGATGTTATCATCATCACTGACTATAACAACCGGTCGCTCCAAACGAGCCTGAGGCTGGGCGCCAAGGCCTTTATTCACAAGTCGTGCGACGTGGAAACCTTCATTAACAAGATTATCAATGCCATCGAGAAAGATTGAGAAGAAATATAGGGTCCCGGAACACGGCAGTCAGTCTTCACCCTCCATTTTGCATTCTGAAATAGAAATGGTACCGCCCTTCACGGGCCATCAACGCCTCATGGGTGCCGGACTCGAGAATCCTTCCGTCTTCCAGGACAAGGATTAGATCCGCCTGCCGGATGGTGGACAGCCGATGCGCGACAACGATCACGGTCCGTCCGTGAAGGAGGACCTTCAAGGCCTTTTGAATCAACTGCTCCGTGAACGGATCCATGCTCGCCGTAGCCTCGTCGAGAATAAGGATTCGCGGATCCCGCGCGAAGGCCCGCGCCAAGGAAACGAGCTGCCGCTGTCCGCTTGAAATCCCCCGTCCTTCTTCCTGGAGCTGCGTGTCGAGCCCGTCGGGCAGGCGCTCCAGAAAGGCGGTCACGCCCAGACGTTCCAGAACCTTCCGCGCCTTTTCGCGCGTCGGATTCTCAACCCCAAGGAGGATGTTCTCCCATAGCGTTCCGGAAAAGAGCTGAACCTCCTGTTGCACGAGTCCCACGTTCCGCCGCAACACCTCCAACGGAACGGAAGAAAGATCTATACCCCCAATTCTTATCTCTCCCTTTTGCGGGGTATAGAAGCGTTCCAGGAGGACCATCATGGAGGTCTTCCCCGCCCCCGTCGGACCGATGACGGCCGTCGTTTTCATGGCGGGAAAGGTGACGTTCAAGTCTTTGAGCACCCACTTTTCGCCCTCGTAGGCGAACCACACGTGTGAAAAAACCACGTCGCCCGTGAAGGCATCCTCGGGGATCTTCCGCCGCGCCGGTTTTTCCCCATTCCCTTCCTCCACCGGGCGGTCCATGAGCTGGAAAATGCGTTCCGTGGAGGCCATGGCCGACTGCATAATGTTATATTTCTCCGAAATGTCACGGATGGGTCGGAAAAACATCCGGATATAGGAGAGAAAGGCCACCAGAGCCCCCAGGGACAAGGCCCCCGACATGATCCCCACGCCGCCGCGCCAGAGGATGAGGGCCATGGCGAACACGGAGATCAGCTCAATCAGCGGCATGAAGAAGGCAAAGATCTTGATCTGCCGGATATTAGCCAAGTACGTCTGATGATTGATCTCGGCGAACCTCCGGCCAAACCGGGTCTCCTGCTGGAAGATCTGGATGACGCGGAGCCCCGAAAGGGTCTCTTGGAGCATGGCGTTGATCCGTCCGATGAGGGTTCGGATATCCCGGAAGACATCGCGGGCCCACCGGCTGAAAAGGAAGCTAACGAGGATCACCCCCGGCAGAAGGGCCACCACGTAGAGGGCAAGCCGCCACTGGATCTTGAAGAGGATGCCAAGGATCCCCAGGAGGATAAACAGGTCCTTGAACTGGTTGACCAGGATCGCTGTAAAGAGGTCGTGGAGGTTCTCGATGTCGTTGGTGGCCCGGGTGACAAGCCGTCCCACGGGCGTCCGGTCGAAAAAGGCAACCTCCACGCGCAGGAGATGTCGTGTAAGAGCGACGCGGAGATCCTGCATGACCCGTTGCCCCATCGTTTCCAATGCCACCACCTGGAAGAACTGGAAGGCGAATCCCATCGCCAAAAGGATGAGATAGATCAGAGTGATCCCGGCCACGCCCCGCAGGTTGGCGGCCTGGAGCCGCACCAGCCGCCGGGTGGGAATCAACTTCAAGGCCCCGTAAGGAAGATAGATTTTCCCCTGGCCCTCGTAGAACACCGCCTTTTTCTTCCTGAGAAGACGGACCACCTCCGGGTCTTCCGGGAGGGCCACGAAGGGGGTCTCCACGATCACCCCGGACCGAATCAAGCGCCGCCGCTGACGGGGATCCATCCCTTTGAAATCCTTGCCGGGCAACATCTTGACAGTGGGATCGCTCGTCGCTTCGAGAGAAGCGGAGGCAAACGGCCCCGTCCCGCCGGACGCCTTGTTCCCGACATGGACGGGATAAACCATCCGCACGATATACCGGTCGATGGCCTCCTTAACAAGATAGGGAAATGAGAGATCCACGGCGGCCGTCAAAAGTGCCAGGAGGATGGAGAGAACGAACCATTTGCGATAGGGACGGATGAACCGGTAGAGTCGCCTCAGGAGCCTGAGATCGTAAGGCTTTCCCAGGTGTCCCTCTTCGTAGTATCCGAAATCCGCGTGCATCCTACGGCCGTCCTATCCCCAGGGAAAATTCCTGGATGAGGGTTCGGTAATCCGCGCTCTCCTTCAGGAGCTCCTCGTGGGAACCGCTTGCGCGGACTGCCCCCGCTTCCATCACGTAGATGCGGTCCGCCTTCATGAAGGAGGCAACCCGCTGAGAAGTCATCACCAGGGTGACATCCCCGTATTCCGAGCGAATGGCATCTAGGATTCTCTGTTCTGTGGCCACGTCCACGGAGGAAAAGGGTGCATCCAAGATCAGGTAGGGCCGCCGCGAGATCAGGGCCCGCGCCAGCGCGAGGCGCTGCCGCTGTCCGCCGGAGAGGGTTACCCCCTTCTCTCCAACGACGGTCGCCAGTCCTTCGGGAAAGCCCATGACCTCGTCCCGGAGCTGGACCACCTCCAGGACCACCTCCACCTCGCGCTCCGTGACGTCCTCCCGACCGAAGGCGACATTCTCGTAAATACTCTGGGAAAAGATGACCGGCTCCTGGGAGACGTAGGCGAAGAGCCGCCGGTAATCCGCCAGCGCGAAGGCGCGGGCGTCCCGGTCGCCCAAGGTTACCCTCCCCTCTTCCGGATCGAAAACCCGCATCAGAAGAAGCAACAGGGTCGTCTTACCACATCCGATCTCCCCCACGAGTGCCGTCATCTTCCCCTGTTCAATGGAAAGGGAACAGTCCTCAAGGACCCGTTGCCGGGCGTCGTAGGAAAAGATCACTCGTTCCGCCCGCAGTTCCCCTATCGCCTCCAAAAAGGCCCGTCCGGTCGATACGAGGGTGGATCGGCTGTGCAAGACCTCGTTGATCCGTGTCAGCGATGCCGCGCCCCGCTGGATGAGGGAGATCACCCACCCCATGGCCATCATGGGCCAGGTCAGGAGCATCAGGTAGTTGGTGAAGGCCACGAAGTCCCCCGGGCTGATCCGCGTGAGGATGGTATCCCGACCACCGAAATAGAGGACGATGACCATGCTCAGGTTCACGAGAAACATGAGAATAGGAAAAAAGATCCCCCGCACCTTCGCCAGGGCCAGATTTTCCTTAAGGAGCTTCTCACCCTCCTCTTCCACCTTCCGCCCCTGGAAGGCCTCGGCCCGGTAGGCCCGGATCACCCGGATCCCGCTAATCCCCTCCCGAACCGTCTCCGTCAGCACCGAGAACTGGCGCTGCACCCTCTGGGCCCGGGCGTGGATCTTCCGGCTGATGAGGGCCGTCGTCAGGACAAGCAGGGGCATGGGAATCAGGACATAGAGCGTCAGGGAGCGGCTGATCCAAACCATGAAGACGAGGGTCGCCGATCCCATCACGAAGGCGTCCATCATCCCCACCATCCCGAATCCCACCGCCATCCGCACCATGTTGAGGTCGTTCACCATCCTCGCCATGAGGTCACCAGAGGCGTGTTTCATGAAAAAATCCTCGGACAAAGA
>JAOZMY010000035.1:0-17152 GCA_029934085.1 bacterium
CACGGGAGGTCAAGGTTCGTTCTTTTTCATCCAAGGTAACGAACTTTTCTCCTTCTGAAGCAGAACGAACAATAATCTTTTTCCCCCTGAGGGTATCATAATCAAAGGCGTGGAGAGGCTGTCCCAGTTCGAGGAGTACGTAATTCGTGATGTCGACCACGTTGTTGATAGAACGGAATCCGAGTTTGATCAGCTTTTCCTTGAGCCAGAGAGGAGACGGTCCGATCTTCACGTTTCTCACCAGCCGGGCGCAGTAGCGAGGGCAGTCCCGCGTGTTCTCAATCTCGATCTGGATGGCGTCGGCTACCGCTTCCCCCGTCTCCTCAATAGGAATCTCCTTTTCTTTCAAGGGAAGGTCGTAAACCGCGGCAACCTCTCGGGCGATGCCCAAAATGGACAGACAGTCTCCCCGATTGGGGGTGATTTCAAAGTCGATGAGGGTATCCTTGAGTCCCGTAATCTCGAAAAAAGGCTTCCCGAGCGGCAAATCCTCCGGCAAGAGCATAATCCCCGTGGAATGTTCCTCGAGTCCCAGCTCCTCTTCCGAGCAGATCATCCCTTCGGAGGCCACCCCGCGGATCTTAGAGCGCTTGATCTTCATCCCGTTAGGAAGGGTGGAGCCGATCAGGGCCACGGGAACCACCGCCCCCTCGTAGATGTTTTTCGCGCCGCAGATAATCGAAAGTTTTTCCTCCCCGCCAACGGTCACGTCGCAAAGGGCAAGTTTTTCTGCGTTAGGGTGTTGTTCGATTTTTAGAATTCTGCCAATGACAATATCGTCATACCCCACCCCAAACGGCTCGACACTCGCCGCTTCGAGACCCACCATGGTCATGCGATCCGCGATGGATTCCGGGGAATCCGAAACGTTGACCCATTGTTTCAACCAGTTTAGGCTAATCTTCATCGTCTTTAAAACTGCGAGAGAAATCGAATATCGTTTTCGAAGAAGGAGCGAAGGTCATTGATGCCATACTTCAACATGGCAACCCTCTCCACCCCAAGACCCCAGGCGAACCCCGAGTAAATCTCCGGATCATACCCAACGAACCCATAGACCGCCGGATCCACCATACCGCACCCCAGAATCTCCAACCACCCCGTCTGCCCGCATACCCGACATCCCTTCCCCTTGCAGATCACGCACTGAATGTCGACCTCGGCACTGGGTTCCGTAAAGGGAAAAAAACTTGGGCGAAATCGCACGCCGATATCCTTCCCAAACATCAGATGAACGAAACGCGTGAGAACCCCCTTCAAATCCCCCATAGTGATGTTTCGATCCACTAAAAGCCCTTCGACCTGATGAAACATGGGGGTATGCGTCACATCCGAGTCACACCGGTAAACCGCCCCCAAGGTAATAATTCGTACAGGAGGGCGTTGTTTTTCCATGGTTCGGACTTGAACGGGAGAGGTATGTGTCCGAAGCACCACGTTGTCCGACACGTAAAAGGTATCCTGCATATCACGCGCGGGATGGTCTTTAGGAATATTGAGGGCTTCGAAATTGTAGTAGTCCAGTTCCACTTCTGGCCCCTCAGCCACTTCAAATCCCATCCCAGTGAATATGCCGGTGATTTCCCGGGAAACCAATGTAATGGGATGCTCCCGGCCAATGGCGAATCGCCGCCCCGGGAGGGTCACATCCACCCATTCTTTCTGGAGCTGGCGTTCTCTGAGCGCCGTCTTAATGGCCTCTTTCCGAGTCTCCAAGGCCTCCGTCGCCCAGGCCTTGAGCCGGTTGATCGCCTTTCCCGCCTCAGGACGTTCTTCTTTGGCAAGGCTCCCCAGCCGTTTGGTCAAAAGGGTAATCTTCCCCTTTTTCCCGAGGAAATTGATACGCAACTGATCCAGGGCCTCGAGGGTATCACACGAGTCCAGGAAACGCTTGATTTCCCTTTCGAGGGCATCAATTTCCTGACGCAAATTCATATTTTACTGCGCGCTGTGCTGTTTAGCCAGGGCCACCAGTTCCGAAAATGCCTCCTTGTCCCAGATGGCCATCTCGGAAAGGGTCTTCCGATCCAGTTCCACGTTTGCCTTTCTCAACCCGTCCATGAAACGGCTATAAGAAAGCCCCTCCTGGCGAGTCGCGGCATTGATCCTGGCAATCCAGAGTTTTCTGAACTCCCGTTTTCTCGTTTTCCGATCACGATATGAATAGGCCCACGCCCGGTGGACCGCTTCCGTGGCGCTGCGGATGAGATTTCCCCGTCCGCCCCAGTATCCTTTGGCATTTTTGAGAATCTTTTTTCTTCTTTTTCTCGATGCTACGCTGCTCTTAACCCTTGGCATTTCCTTCCTCCAGAACTACTTGAATGGTATCAAGCGTTTGATTCTTTTGACATCGGCGGGGTCGATCAGCGTTCCCTGCCTCAAATTTCTTTTTCGTTTCGGACTCTTTTTGGTCAATATATGGCTGTGATAGGCCTTCTGTCGCACAACCTTTCCACTTCCCGTCGTCCGGAACCGCTTAGCCGCTCCACGATTGGTTTTCAACTTAGGCACGCCTCTTCCTCCTTCTATTTTCCGGTTTTGATCGGCGCCATCATCATCGACATGTTTCTTCCTTCCATCTTAGGAGGCTGCTCGATGACACCGAGATCTTTCAATTTTTCCGCAACGATTTGCAAAATTCTCTCTCCCAGTTCCGTGCGGTGCATTTCCCGTCCACGGAACATCACCGTCACCTTGACCTTGTTCCCATCTTTCAAGAACTTCTCCAGGTGCCTCACCTTGAAATTCAGGTCATGTTCCTCCGTTTTAGGACGGAATTTCATCTCCTTAACCACGATCACGCTCTGTTTCTTCTTGGACTCATGGGCCTTTTTGCTCTGTTCATACTTATACTTACCATAGTCCATGATCCGACAAACGGGCGGATCAGACTTGGAAGAAACCTCCACCAAATCCAAACCCCTTTCTTCCGCAAGCTTGAGTGCCGCATCTAACATGTAAATCCCCAGTTGCGTCCCGTCGACATCGATAACCCTTACCTTCTCCGCCCGAATCCCCTTGTTAACTGCTGCCCTTTTATCGATCTTATTTTCCTCCTAAAGGATGGTTTTACCCATAACCTGACACTCCTCCCGCACCAGGGAAATAAACGCCTCCACATCCATGGCCGGCAGTGTCCGGTTCCCCCTCGCCCTCGGCGCTACCTGGCGGTTCTCCACCTCTCGGTCGCCAATCACCAGGGCATAAGGGATTTTCTTCACCTGGGCTTCGCGAATCTTGAATCCCAGTTTCTCATTTCTGAAATCTGCCTCCGCCCGAACCCGGGCCTTTTTCAGCTGGTCTACCACCTCTTTCGCGAACGGGACCTGCCGGTCCGTGATGGTCATGACCCGCGCCTGAACAGGGGCCAGCCAGAGAGGAAATGCCCCCGCGTAATGTTCCACCAGGATGCCAAAAAACCGCTCCAGGGATCCGAGTAAGGCGCGATGCACCATGTAGGGACGATGCCGTTCCCCATCCGCCCCCATATAAGTCATATCAAATCGTTCGGGGAGGTTAAAGTCAAACTGAATCGTGGTGGTCTGCCACTCACGTCCGATGGCATCCCGAATCTTCAAATCGATCTTGGGGCCATAGAAGGCACCGCCTCCGATATCTATCTTGCAATCTAGCCCCTCGGCCGCCACGGCTTTTTCCAGGGAAATCTGCGCTTGTTCCCAGCGTTTCGGTTCCCCAACAGATTTCTCCGGTCGTGTGGCAAGATAAGCGGTGATATCCTCGAAGCCGAAACACCGCCAGAGATAGAGGCTGAACCGCAGGACCTCCAGAATCTCGTCTTCGATCTGCTCAGGGGTGCAGAAAATATGGGCATCATCCTGAGTGAACCCCCGGACCCGAAGCAGGCCGTGTAACACGCCGCTTTTCTCATAGCGATAGACCGTGCCCAGTTCCGCCCAGCGAAGGGGAAGGTCCCGATACGAGCGAATCTGGCTGTTGTAAATCTGGATGTGAAAGGGACAGTTCATCGGCTTGACATAATAGTCCTGCTCGTCGATCTCCATGGGGGCATACATCCCCTCTTTGTAGAAATCGAGATGTCCGCTTCGCTGCCACAACTCCGAACGGCCGATATGCGGCGTGTAAAGCAACTCGTATCCGTGCTCGTAATGGCTATCACGCCAAAAGGTCTCGATGATGTTACGAATCCGGGCCCCCATGGGATGCCAATGCACCAGCCCAGGCCCCACGTCCTCGCTGACGCTGAAGAGATCCAATTCCTTGCCCAGTTTACGGTGATCCCGCTTCTTCGCTTCTTCGAGGCGACGGAGATACTGCCGGAGAGACTTCTTGTCGAAAAAGGCCGTGCCGTAAATGCGCTGGAGCATCTTGTTTCTTTCATCCCCGCGCCAATAAGCTCCCGCCAGACTCAACAGCTTGAAGGCTCCAATCTTCCCTGTGGAAGGAATATGCGGTCCCCGGCAGAGGTCCACGAAATAGCCCTGCCGGTAGAGTGTCACGGTATCATCATCCATCTCTTCCAGAAGTTCCACCTTGTAGGGCTCGTCCAGTTCCTTAAAGAACTCGATGGCCTCCTCCCGGTTCATCTTCTGACGTTCGAAAGGCAGGTCCTCATCGATGATTTCCTGCATCCGTTTCTCTATCTTCTCGAGATCCTCTTCGGTAAACCGGACCGGGGCGTCGAAATCGTAATAGAAGCCGTCCTCAATAGCCGGCCCGATAGCCAGTTTCACATCTCCGAACAGATCTTTGACGGCCTGCGCCATGACATGCGCCGTGCTGTGCCTCAAAGTATCTAAAGATATTGACTCTTTTTCACTCATTTATTCACTTTTCCCTGCAAACGCATGTTCCCACACACATTGCCTTTATCGGTGTCCCGCCTCGACTTTCGCACGGTTTTTATGATTAAAAATTCATCAGAATTGAAAAAGAAAGGGAAATGGTAGGCACGGGCGGGATTGAACCGCCGACTTCTACCGCGTCAAGGTAGCGCTCTCCCACTGAGCTACGTGCCTGCAAACTGGTCTTGTTCAATCGTTCCTTCATTTTACAATCACCCATAGGTAGGCAGTCATGTATCAACTTTTTTCTGGCTTGTCAAGAGAATATCGGGTTAAAAATCCGCTGGTTCCCCGCGCCTCCGCCTCCACAAAAACCCGCTTCACAATGGGGAAAGACTCCTTAATCTCCGCATCAAGCACCTGGATTACCTGCTCTACCCGCTCCGCCGTGATATCGTTCCGAAAATCGACACTGAGATTTACCAAAACATTCTCCGGCCCCATGTGCAGGGTCAGGACCTCGTTTACATGCTCAATCTCCGGGTGTTTGGTGGCCAGATCTCGGATACCCTGCACCACCTCAGGCAACGCACTCTCCCCGATGAGCAGGCTCTTGGTCTCGTAGGCCAGCCAGAACGCCGTGATACCCAAAATGACTCCGATGAGAATGGAAGCCCAGCCATCATAAGCCATGTTCCCCGTCTTGTGCCCAAGCCACACACCGAAAAAGGCGACAACCAGTCCCAGCGTCGCGGCGGAGTCTTCGAACAAAACCATAAACATGGGCGGGTTTTTTCCCCGATGGACCGCTTCCAGAAAGCCCCAGCGCCCCTTGATCTTGGCAAATTCCTTCAGCGCAAACAGCCATGAACCTCCCTCAAAAACGAAGGAGACCGCCAAAACAATATAACTGACCATGGGATCTTTGATATTTCCCGGGTGGGACAAGCGATGAAGCCCTTCGTAAATGGAAACCCCCGCGCCGAGGGCGAAGACGAGGATGGCCACCACGAAGCTCCAGAAGTAGATCTCCTTGCCGTATCCGAACGGGAATTGGTCGTCAGGGGGTTTCTTCGAGCGATGGATGCCATAGAGGAGGAGGACCTGATTCCCCGTATCTACCGTGGAATGTACACCCTCCGACAGCATGGCGGAGCTTCCCGTCATAAAGGCGGCGATAAACTTGGTAATCGCGATGAAAAGGTTTCCCAGCAGAGCGGCATAGATAACCTTTTTGGACGCCGCGTGGCTCATTTGCTCATTAGGTGGGCTACCGCCTTCTCCAGCCCTTCAAGGGTCAACTCGAACATGGGAAAGATCTGGCGGATGAGGCCGATGCTTCGGGTAAATCGCCACTCCTCCTCGAATTTAGGATTCAGCCAGACGCTGTGGCGGAAGGTCTGAGCCAAGAAGCGGAGCCGTTCGATGCTGGGAATCCGATTGTATTCGTTAAAATAGATCACACCGCCCGGGGTCATCAGCTCCCAGTTGGCCATACTGGCGTCCCCCACAATGATGAGCCGGGCGTCGGGATCCGTTCGTGCGAAATCTTCAATCTTCACGGGTTTGTGATAGCGCGTCGGGTCCTCCCACACCTGGTCGTAGATCGTGTTGTGAAAGAAGTAGGTTTTCAAATCCTTAAACTGGTAGCGGGCGTGATTGAAGAGGAGCTGAACCACCGGGATGTAGGGATCCATCGACCATCCGCCGTTGTCGATCATCAGGATAACCTTCAGCTTGTCCTTCAGGCTTCGATCGAAGACGATCTCGATCTCTCCCGCGTTGCGCATGGTCTCGTAGATGGTCTTGTCGATGTTGACCTGGTCTTTCGGCCCCACGGGGATGAGGCGGCGCAGCCGCTTGAGGGCCTCTCCCATCTGGGCCTGGGTGAGATGTCCGTCCGTGGAATAGTCTCGGTAACGGCGCTCCATGGCAACCTTGATGGCGCTCTTGTTCCGGGAACGCCCTCCCACACGCATCCCACCGGGATGATATCCCGAATGACCCACCGGTGAAGTCCCCCCCGTTCCGATCCACTTGTGTCCCCCATGGTGCTGGCCCGTCTGCTCTTTAAGCCGTTCCAGGAAATACTTGACCAATTCCTCAGGGGTGTATTTCTTCAGGTCTTCCTTCTTCAGGCCGAGGGCCTCTGCCACCCACTCGGGGCGTTTTAGCCATTCTTCCAGAAGGAGCTTGGCCGCCTCCACCAGATCGGCCCCCTCCGGGTCCGGGAGGTCGGCCCCCTCAAAGTAATGGGCGAAGATACGATCATACAGGTCGAAATAACGCTCGCTCTTGATAAGGATGGCCCGAGCCGTGGTGTAGAAGTCGTCCAGATTGCGGATGAGCCCCATTGACAACGCCTTCTGCAGACGCAGAAACGACGTGGGACTAACCGGAATCCCCGCTTCCTTTAGTTGATAGAAAAACTCGACAAACAAGGGGGATCACATCCTCCGAGCGCGGGCGGTCCGTGTCAGGGCCACCGCGTAGTCCGCGCTCTTCTTGAACAGGACGCCCAGATACGGGATCTGCCCCTTTTCCAGGTTTTTCACGTGGAATCCGGGATCCATTTTGAGGGCACGGATCCAGTTAATCAATTCACGCGTGGCCGGCTTTTTTTCGATTCCCGGCAAATCCCGGAGCTTATAGAAGGTATCAATACAAATCTGCGCCAACTGTTCCTCGATATCGGGAAAGTGCACGTGGATGATCTCCCGCATCATCTCCCGATCTGGAAAGGCGATGTGATGGAAGTTACACCGTCCCAAGAACGGGTCGGACAGGTCCTTTTTTGCGTTAGAGGTGATGATGATAACAGGCCGGTGTTTCGCCTTGATGGTCTTGTCTATCTCGATAATATCGAACTGCATCTGCTCCAGTATGTCCAACATGTCGTCCTGGAAGTCCGTATCCGCCTTATCGATCTCGTCGATCAGCAGAACGACCCGCTCGTCCGACACGAAGGCCTGGCCGATCTTTCCCATACGGATATAGTCCTCAATATTGCTCACATCCCGCGTGGAATCTCCGAACCGGCTGTCATTCAAACGGGTCAGCGTATCGTATTGGTAAAGGGCATCGATCAGCTTCATGCTCGACTTCACGTTCAGGACGATGAGTGGCATCTTCAGGCTCTCCGCAATGGCATAGGCCAGCATCGTCTTTCCTGTCCCGGGCTCTCCCTTCAACAAGAGGGGCATCTCCAGGGCGATAGAGACATTGACGATTTGTCTCAAATCGGGGTCGAGGACGTATTTGGACGCCCCCTCGAACTGTCTCACGTTTCCGGATTCACTCATAACTGCTTTTCACTCCTTCATTTTCGTTCATGGAATTATTAGTCATTTTTTTCACAAAGTCAATGAAAACATACAATAGTTAAAAGCCCCAAACATAAAAGTAATGTCTTTTCCGCGTGGCTCGCGCTCCTATGTGTGCCACATCATCCTGGGCTCACCGGTTGACCGTAAACCTTGTAGATGGTATTTTCCGACAGAAAATCGTTCAGAGGAAAACGTGTTCTATGCTCCGGAAAAACAGGGTTAAATACTACAACGCCTTCTCACATGTCTATGACCAATTCATCGCCATGCACTCCAAAGATCTGCAGCAGAAGGCGCGGGATTTCCTCATCACCACCGTTGATCCCCAACCTGGAGAGACCGTGATCGATATCTGCACGGGAACGGGATCCCTTCTTCCCCTCTACGCGGCAAAGGTCGGGGACAATGGACGGGTAATCGGCATCGATTTTTCTATCGGTATGCTGAAGGTGGCTCGGAATAAAACGCGCCACCTGAAAAACGTTTCCCTCGTTCTGGCGGATGTGGCCGCCCTGCCGGTTCGATCCGGAACGGCCGATGCCATGAGCTGTTCCCATGCCTTCTACGAATTGAAGGGGGAAACCGCTGATGCGTGCCTGAAGGAGGTCAAACGCGTCCTGAAAAACACCCGCTCTTTCTTCATGATGGAACACGAGGTCCCGAAAAACCGTTTCATCCGCGGATTGTATTATCTGCGCCTGATGTCCATGGGCTCCGATCGCATGAAGGAAATCCTGGAGAATGAAACGGGCCGGTTCAAGGAGAATTTCGAAAAAGTCCAAAAAGTCGTTTCCCCCACGGGAAAATCCAAAATCATCATCGCCACGAAACAATCGGAGTCATAAAATCTATGAATATCAAATACCTTTTAAACCTTTCTCGTAAGCATCACTCTTTTAAAAGGATTTTCGCCCTCATTCTCTTTATCCTTCTCCTTTTCGGGTGCGCCAAACGGGTACCACCAATCCAACCCACCGTGGGAAGCCGCCAGATCGGCGTCGCCTCATGGTATGGAAAGGATTTTCACGGCAAACCTACGGCCAGCGGCGAAATCTACAACATGTACGACATGACGGCCGCCCACAAGACCCTGCCCTTGGGAACCGAGGTCATGGTCACGAACCTGGAAAACAACCGGTCCGTTAAGGTCACGATCAACGACCGGGGTCCCTTCGTGAAAAACCGCATTATCGACCTCAGCTACGCTGCCGCCAAGGCCATCGGGATGGTCGGTCCCGGCACGGCGGAGGTGATGATCGAGGTCCTGAAAACTCCCGGGTCAGGTGGGATCACCGCTGTCTCCGCTCCCAAGGGTCCCTTTACGCTCCAGGTCGCCTCTTTCATCAACAAGGACAACGCGGACAAGCTGGCGGCGAAGCTCCAATCCCTTGTGGAGAATGTTTACATTGTGATATACAAAACTGGGGAAACGACCTACTACCGAGTCAGGGTCGGGGTTTTCGACTCGAGAGAATCGGCATTAGCGGAGGGCGAAAGACTCACATCACACGGATATTCAGTCTTGTTGACAAGTTATGAAGAATAATGCTCAAGTGGATAGATGCCTTCGGGACGGCTTACCCTCATGATAAACACATTGGACACTCCCAGGTTTAAAATCACCTTTGGAAGGGCAGTCAAGAACGCTTCATGACCGCAATCAAGGAACATACCGAACTTCTCGGAAAACTGCGGCAAATCGACCGTCAAGGTTACAAACGTTATAAGGAGCTCAAAGGCGCCTATCGCTTCCCAGGGTTTACCCTGTTTATCGACCATGTGCAGGGAGATCCATTTGCGGCGCCGACGCGCGTTTGCACCGTCATTCCCGTCAAGGGACGGATTCCGGAAGAGTTTCTTGGGAGCGAGCCGGAACTGACAGCGGTGGAGGACTTCCTCGGTCGGCGTTTCAAAGAGATCAAAAGGTCCCTCGTCAAAGGAAAACGGGGGATTGGCAAGAGTGGCATAATCGATATCGACGCAGGCACACAGAAGGTCCTTAAACGCAATGCCGTGGTCATCACCGGTGACCGTGTCGAATTTCGCTTTGTGATGGGATTGCCGGCCGCGGGACGCACCATCCTGGGAAAAGAAGCCGCCGCCATGTTTACCACTGAGATAACCGAGATCGTCCAACGAACTATGCAGATTCCCCGCGAGGCTCTGACCCGGTTCGTCCATTCCGTGAAAGACCAAGCCACTCTACGTGAGGTCCTCTCGGAACGGGGGCTCGTCGCTTTTGTCGCAGATGACGCGCTTCTGCCACGCCGGAGCGGCGTGGACGATCGACCGTTGACGGAAGGCCTTCCATTCAAGTCCCCACCTTCCATGAGGGTCACCCTCTCCACGCCCCATAGCGGTGAGGTTACGGGGATGGGAATCCCAAAGGGCGTCACATTGATCGTGGGTGGAGGATTCCACGGAAAATCGACCCTGCTTAACGCCCTGCAGATGGGTATTTACAATCATATCCCGGGAGACGGACGGGAACGGGTCGTCACACTCCCGGAAGCGGTGAAGGTTCGGGCGGCGGACGGACGATACATCGAAAAGGTGGACATCTCTCCCTTTATCCATGACCTGCCGTTTGGGAAAGACACGAGGGCCTTTTCCACGGACAACGCCAGTGGAAGTACCTCTCAGGCCGCGGGCATTATGGAGGCTCTTGAGGCGGGATGCCGCCTCCTCCTGATGGACGAAGACACCTCAGCCACCAATTTTATGATCCGCGATGAGCGGATGCAACACCTGGTTCCCAGGGAAAAGGAACCCATCACACCCCTCGTGGACAAAGTCCGACAGCTCTACACAGAGCATGGTGTCTCCACCATCCTTGTCATGGGTGGGTCGGGAGACTATTTCGACGTGGCCGATACTGTTATCATGATGGATACCTATGAACCCCGCGACGTCACGGCAGAGGTCCGTGAAATCATCCGGCACTTCCCTACCCGGCGCGCCAAAGAAGGTGGAGATTCCTTCGGCACTCTCCGCCACCGGATCCCCTTGAAATCCTCCTTCGACCCCTCCCGTGGGAAACGCGACGTCAAGATCGACGCGAAGGGGCTCCATACCATCCTTTTTGGACACACACCCATCGATCTCAAAGACATGGAACAGCTGGTGGATATCTCCCAGACGCGGAGTATCGGGTATCTCGTCCATTACGCGTCCCAACGTTATCTCGATAGAACAATGCCATTATCGGAAATACTGGATCGGGTATTCGACGATCTTGCCCAGGGAGGTTTGGATATCCTTCTACCCATTCGGGTCGGTAACTTGGCCATGCCCAGAAAGCTGGACGTGGCCCAGGCCATCAACCGGATGCGATCTTTGCGGATCGCGTCCTGACAGAAAGGGGATAGACCATGAAAAACGACGCCGTTTATGAAACGAACCTTCAAGGCCTGACCCTGTTTTCAAGAGGAAAGGTCAGGGATAACTATGATCTGGGGGATTCCCTCCTCATGGTCGCCACAGATCGTATTTCCGCCTTTGACGTGGTGATGAAACAGCCCATTCCGGGCAAGGGAAAGATCCTGACCCGTATGACGCTCTTTTGGTTCGGGCAGATCGGCGATTTGGTGGAAACACATCTTATCTCGGCAGATGTAGATACCTTCCCCGGGGCATGCCGGCCTCACCGTGATATCCTGGAAGGACGCAGCCTCTGGGTAAAAAAGGCCAAGCCAATTCCTTTTGAGTGTGTAGTCCGGGGATACCTGGCCGGATCGGGTTGGCGGGAGTATCGTCAAAACGGGAAGATCTGCGGGATTCCCCTCCCCTCGGGCCTTCGGGAGGCCGATCGTCTGCCTGAGCCGATCTTCACCCCCGCTACAAAGGCGGAACATGGAGAACACGATGAAAACGTCTCTATTGACACCATGATCAACGCCTTAGGAAAGGAAACGGCGGAAAAACTCCGGGATTTGAGTATCGCCATCTACGAGCGGGCCCGCGGAATCGCGGAAGAACGCGGGATCATCCTGGCGGACACCAAGATGGAGTTCGGCTTTCTGGACGATAAGATCATCCTCATCGATGAGCTGCTGACCCCCGATTCCTCCCGATTCTGGCCCGCAGACAGTTACGAACCGGGGCACGCCCAGTTGAGTTTCGATAAGCAGTTCCTGCGGGACTATTTAGACAGCCTCGATTGGGACAAAACCCCTCCCCCACCGGATATTCCAGAAGAGATTATTGAAAAGACCCGTCAGAAATACGAAGAAGCCCTTCAGCGACTGACGAAGGATTAAAAAAGGCGTTAGGTAAGAGGCGAGAGGCTATGGGGAAAACACTCAGAGAAATATATATAAAGCGTGGAATTTTTCCTGCACAATTCCTGGCATACGGACCCCAGTCCTTCAACATGAATCCAAATTCAGCTGATCTTCTCTCACCATTTTTAATTTAATTAAAAGGAAACCATATGCCTGAAAATGAAACCATTGATGTCCGTTCCCTGATGGAAGAAATCGAGAGGCGGGTACAAGAACGCATTGCCAAAGGGGAGTTCACGGAAGAAGAGATTCAAAACGTCGAAGAACTGGAACTCTCCATTCAGCCCAACGTGGAAGATCTCCTCGACGAGATCAAAGAGCTGGCAAAAACCTTCGATACCATGCTCGCCCCCCTCAACGATCTATGGGTCCCCCACGTTTCCCTTCCCCAGCCGGGTATCAAGGGTAAGGTCATTACTCTCATTCAGAAGTTGTTTTCTCCCCTCACCCGGATACTCTTCTCCACCCAAATGGAATTCAATGCCCAAGTCGTGCGTTCCTTCAACGACCTCAAGGTGTATCTGGCACGCATCATCGATTTGACCTCCAACCTCGCCTATCGTCATTACCTCACAAAGATTCAGAGGGAAATGGAAAAGATCCAGGAAACCCAGCAGCGGCTCTTCCGACTGACGCTTCGCTCCATGAACCAGCATAAATCCCTGCGAAAGGATCTGAGGTTCTTGAAGGAATCTTCTATGACGAGGGAAGCGAAAGGTGTTCTCGTCGCACCGACTTCCCAAGCCACCGAGACCGGGGAAAATGTGGATAAATCAATGGCGGATACCCTCTACCTTTCCTTCGAAGACCTACATCGTGGTGACCGAAAGGAAATCATGGAGCGGCAGAAGACGTATCTCCCTCACTTCAAGGGCTGCCGGAGCGTCTTGGACGTGGGATGTGGCCGGGGTGAATTCCTCGAGCTCCTGAAACAGGAGGGAATCCAGGCCAGAGGCATCGACATCAATGCCACGATGGTTGACCACTGCCGTAATCTGGGGTTAGAAGCAGATGAGGCAGACGCCCTCCGTTTTCTGTCCGAAACGGAAACGGGTGCCTTCGACGGGATCTTCTGCGCCCAGGTCATCGAACACCTTTCCTGGGAGGCACTCCTTGCCTTCATGAAGCTCAGTTATGAAAAACTTGCTGAGGGAGGAAGGCTCCTTATGGAAACCATCAACCCCCAGTGTCTTACGACCTTCAGCAGTACTTTTTACCTCGATCCCACCCATACCAAACCTGTGCATCCCCTGACGCTCCAGTTCGCGTGCAAGGCCATCGGATTCACCACCGTCGATATCCTCTATACTTCCCCTTTCCCGGATGAGATGAAGCTCCAAGAGGTCGATTTCTTCAGGCGGACGGGGGATATCTCGGATAAACTCGTCAATGTTCTCAATAATAATGTTATCCAGTTGAACGAACTCCTTTACGGGCCCCAGGACTACGCCGTCCTCGCCATCAAAGGAGAGGCCCCGCTTTCATGAAATGGTATTTCGTCATTCCGTGGTATGGCACCCATATCCCCGGCGGCGCGGAAGCGGAATGCCGGGGGGCGGCCACCCACCTTCGACAGGCGGGGGTCGAGGTGGAGGTCCTGACGACTACCATCCGGGATTTCATGTCTGACTGGTCGGAAAACGCTTATGAACCGGGCACCTACGATGAGGAAGGCGTGCCCGTCCACCGGTTTGCCGTCCAGCCGACCTACTTCGACATCTTCGGATACATCAATGACCGTCTCCTACGGGATGAAAAGATTCGCCCGGAGGAAGAGGAGTATTTCTTCAAGGAGATGCTCCGGTCGGACGACCTGCTTGCCTTCATCGAAAACGATCGGGAGAACGTATTCATCTTCATCCCCTACCTTTTCTCCACCACCGTTTATGGCGCGGCTATTCATCCAGAACGATCTTTTCTCCTACCCTGTCTTCACGACGAGCCATACGCCACGCTCACCCCGATTCGAAAGACCTTCGAGGCATGCCGGGGCGTTTTCTTCAATGTCCAAGAGGAAATGGATTTAGCAAACCGGCTTTATCGACTTGACGGCAAACCCCAACACGTGGTCGGGATCGGGCTCGATACCACGCTCGAGGGAAATGCCCAACGGTTTCGATCGACTTACGGTATCGACGGCCCCTTTATCCTCTACGCGGGACGACAGGACAAAGGAAAGAACACCCCTCTGCTGATCCGCTACTTTCACCGCTTTCTGCAAACTTACAAAGGTGACCTTAAACTCGTGCTCATAGGAAGTGGTGGGGTCAACGTCCCCGATTCCATTCAGAACAGGGTTCATGCCCTTGGGTTTATCCCTGTTCAGGACAAGATCGACGCCTACAAGGCCGCAACGGTCTTCTGCCAGCCTTCCGTCAACGAGAGTTTTTCCCTCGTCATTATGGAAGCGTGGCTGCAAGAAACCCCCGTCCTTGTCCACGGGGATTGTCCCGTAACACGGGGGCATTGCCTTCGAAGCAACGGCGGGCTCTATTTTTCCAATTACCCATTTTTCGAGGAAACCCTCACTCGATTACTAAAGGATGATTCTCTGAGAGCTCGCATGGGTCGGGCCGGAAGGGCCTACGTTCTCGAAAACTACCAGTGGGATGTCATCGTGGAGCGGTACCTCCAGGCCATCCATGACATTTTCGGGGAGGCCTGATCCATGCTCTACCAGATCGTCCCGGAATTTTATCAATACGACGCAATTTCTCAGCACGCACGAAATCTCGAGCGGATGATGACGGACGCGGGAATCCCCTCTCGAATTTGCGCTCAGCGCGTCTATCCCGAATCCCTCCGGGCAACCGTCCTTCACGTGGATGAGGTCTTCCCGGACCTCCGCGAGGATGACGTGATTCTCCTCCACTTTTCCATCTACACGCCGTTAATAGAAGATCTAAGATCCCTCCCGGGAAGAAAGATTATGATTTATCACAACATCACTCCCGCCCATTTCTTCGAGGGTATCAGCCGGAAAACCGCGGAGGCCTGCCGGAAAGGCACACAGCAACTCAAAGAAGCGACGCGGACCTTTCACCTCGCTTTGGGGGTTTCACGTTTCAATGAAGTGGCTCTCAGGGAAGCGGGATACGAAAACACCGGGGTGCTTCCCCTCGTGGTCGCCACCAACGTGGATGATGGGAAGACGTTCCGCAGCCTCTACTATCTGAGTGAAAAGATTACCCTGCTCCATGTAGGAAGATGGGCTCCCAACAAAAAAATCGAAGACCTCGTTAAAGTCTTCTATTGGTATCACAAAATTAACCCCGAAAGCCGGTTAATCCTCATGGGGAGAAATTGGGAGTGGGAAAACTACACCGTGGGCGTCCTCGATCTCATCAAGCGGTTTCATCTCCAGGAAGAGATCAAAATCATCCCGAGCCTGTCTCCACGAGACCTTGCCGCTTTGTATCGTGCCAGTGACATCTACCTCAGCATGAGCGAACATGAGGGGTTCTGTGTGCCCTTGATCGAGGCCATGGCAGCACTCTGCCCCGTGGTTGCCTACCGGGCCGGGGCGGTTCCGGAAACGGTTGATCAGGCAGGGCTCCTTTTCGAAAAGAAGGATTATCCTGCCATCGCAGAGGGGATTCACACCGTCATGACAAAAAAAGAATTGCAGAATCGGCTCAAGACGGAAGGGAAAAAACGGGCCCAAATATTTTCTTTTGACGCCGTCTCCAGACGATTTCAGTCTCTCCTGCCCGCGATCCTTGTAAAGGGAAGAAACTGACGATGGAAATCCACCAGTTTGTCCCCGACTTTAGCTATGGTGATGCCATTGGCAACGACGCCATCGGCATCCAACGTATTCTTAGGAGCTGGGGAATCGAATCGAAAATCTTCAGTAAAGTCATCCATCCCATGTACTGGAACAAGGCCGAGTTCTATCTTTACTATCGATACCACCACGACCCCGACAACATCCTCATTTTCCACTATTCCACGGGAACAGAACTCATCGATTTTGTGCGAGATTTTCCCGAGAGGAAAATCCTCATCTACCACAACATCACCCCCGCTCGATACTTCGAAAAGGTAAACCGGAAGGTGGCGCGACGCTGCCAAGAGGGGCGAGAAAAGCTTGCCGGACTGACGGAGATGTTCGACCTGGCGCTGGGTGATTCCACTTTCAACACGGAGGAACTCAAGACGATGGGTTTTCCGAACACGGGTGTGCTACCTATCATTGTAGACGTCTCTCTCTACAAAAAGAGCCTGGGAAGGATTCCCCGATTTTCCTATTTAAAAAGCCATTTTCCAATCCTCCTCCACGTAGGCCGGATTGCACCTAATAAACGCATTGAAGACATCATCAAGGTCTTCTATTTCTGTAAGAAATCCGTTCCAAGCCTGCGGCTTTTGCTCGTAGGAAGCCATTTCGACACGGAAACTTATGTAAAATCCCTCGAGGAGCTTATCACTCGGCTCAATCTTCGAGACGTCTATCTCACAGGCCACCTCTCCACCACAGCCTTGACCCAGATCTACACCCACGCCTCGGTCTATCTCTGCATGAGCGAACATGAGGGGTTCTGTGTTCCCCTTGCGGAGGCCATGTATTTCGGCCTGCCCGTGGTCGCCTTCAAGGCAGCGGCGGTCCCGGAAACACTGGCGGACGCGGGCGTCCTGTTCGATCAGAAAAACTACCCGGCCATAGCGGAGGCAGTGGTGGCGTGCCTGAATAACCGTAATTTAAGGAATTCCCTCGTGGCTAAAGGGAAGAAACGTCTGAAGGACTTTACAGATACCTCCGTAGCGCCTATTCTTAAGG
>JAOZMY010000035.1:17252-21307 GCA_029934085.1 bacterium
TTCAATCTTCAACCTCCTACCTACTACCTAATTTAACATGCGCTTTCTCGTCGTCACATCCTATGTTCCGTTCGAAATGGGGGGAAACGAACGTCTTGCCCTCGCCCTGGTGCGGGAGCTGAAAAAGCGGGGACACGAGGCGGATTGGCTCTTTACCCCCCAAAACCGGCATTACCTCTTCCGGAGTTTAATGAGTGCCTATGTCGCAAACTACCTGACCGACGTCAAAGAGGTAGACGGAAAGCCGATCGACCGGGTCGTCACCATCAAATACCCAAGTTTTGCTGTTAAACACCCGGTTCAACTCTGCTGGTTTGCCCACCGCCAGCGGGAATACTACGACCTGTGGGACGAATGGATTGCCTACCAGAAAAAGATCGGCGCGGGTCGGAGGAGAAAAATCCAGCGGGCTATCCTTCATCGGGTTGATAATTACCTGTTGTCTCGCCACGTCAAACACCTCTTTGCCATCTCCGGAAACGTGGCAGGCCGCCTGAAAAACTGGGGCAACCATACCGCCGAGGTTCTTTATCCCCCGCCCCTCCGCGAGGAGCTGATTCGCACGGAGGCCTATGAACCCTATATATTTTCTGTGTCCCGGCTGATCGCTCCCAAACGGATGGGGCTTCTCGTAGAGGCCATGCGACACGTGAAATCGAAAACCATTCGCGCAGTCATCGGGGGGCATGGGGCTGAATATCAGCGCCTCGAGGAATTGATTCAACGCTACGGCCTTACCGACCGGGTGACTTTAACCGGCTCCCTGACCGACGAGGAGGTCTTCGACCACATCGCACGATGTCGCGCTGTTCTGTTCGCCCCGAAAAACGAAGATTATGGCCTGGTTGCCGTGGAGGCCATGCGCAGCCGGAAACCTGTTATCACTTGCACGGATAGTGGTGGGCCTACAGAACTCATCAAGGACGGAAAGAACGGCTTTGTCCTTCCCCCCGACCCGGAGGTCATCGCGAAGCGGATCGACGAACTTGCAAACTCGGAAGACTTGGCCAGGTCCCTGGGGGAACAGGCGTATGAGGACAGCCTCGCCATATCCTGGGACAAGGTCGTGGAAAGGTTTACGGCGCCGTTATGAACATCGCGTGGATCGTTCCCTGTCAAACTGGTTACGAGACCATTACACCTTACCTGGACACCCTTACGGAATTTCCCTGGGTGGTCCATATCTACCACGGGGATTATCCCGTCCGCAAGCATAAGCAACTCTCCCATCTATCCCTCGCCAAATATAAAAAGATGAAGGGGCTCTACGCGGTGATTCACCTCTTCACGGACGACTGTCCGGCATGCCAGGACTTTACTCCCATTCCTCTAATGGCGCAGCGAATCTTCCATACCCCCGTTCCCCACTCCCTCACATTCAATGAACTCCTTTTCAGATACCTGAAGGCCTTATGAGCGCATTTCTCGAAACCATCCAGACCCGAAAGCCAGACCCGAACCACCCTCTTATCACCATCGCCATTCCTGTGCGCAACCCTGATGAGCAGGTTTTCGCTGAATGCCTTCGCTCCCTTCAAAACCAACCTCTCTTCCCTTACTGTGAAATCGTCATTATCGACTCTTCCAGCCGGCCCGTGAAAACTTATGAAACTTTCAAGGACATCCTTCTGATTTTTCCCCTAACACGAAAAAACGTGAGCGGCGCCCGCCAGGACGCCCTGGATCACGCCAGGGGAGAGGTCATCGTGGGCATCGACTGCGACTGCGTGGCCGAACCCAACTGGTTGGAAAAGATTCTTACCCCCCTCGACCGGGAAAAGGGGTTTATGGCCGCCATGGGATACAATCTTCCGGGCGTGGAAGGATGGATCAGCGACTGGTTCCAGGAGGCCTACGAAGGATGGCTCTTTTACGTCAGCGCCGAGATTGAGGGGACCCGTTACATGTTCACCCTCGACACGAAAAACTACGCCGTCTATACGGACATTGCCCGCAGCATCGGGTTTGACGATGACCTGAGGGCGGGGGAAGATCACGACTTTGCCACCCGCTTCAGGAGGGCGGGACAACACATCGTCTATGCCCCTGATGCCAAAGTGAAGCATGTTCACCGACAGACTTTGGGACAACTCCTCCGGCAGCAGGGATGGCATGGCTTCGGTTACGGCCAGACGGTCGTTAAAAACAACTTAGACATCTACTGCCGCCGCCCTTTTCGTCATACAGTCAAGCAGGGGGTCATCTTCCTCTGTTTTCCTATCTTTCTCCTCAAGCTCGCCATCGAGTACCGGAAGGGAAAATGGGAAGGCGTGCGGAACTATTTCGCCTCCTGGCTCATCACTTACCGTTTCCAGTTAGGGATGATACGGGGTATGGCCCACCAAGGCGGACGGGCCTACCTCAAAAAAAGATTTCTCTCCGACATTTTCTCCCGATTTCCTGACGCGAGGATCGATCCCTTATGAAGTTTCTGCTCGTTTCCTACATCTACGGCAAAGACCTGGTCGGTGGTGCCGAGACCTTCATGACGGGGCTGACCCGCGCCCTCGTAAACCACGGGCACACCGTCGAGGTAGCCACCACGACCGCCTCATCCCTTCATGCACCCTCCGCCTTCGGGATCCATTGGATAGGAGGCTTTCCCGCAGGAGGCACCCTTGAAGACGGAATCCCCGTTCACCGCTTCGCAGTCAAAAACCACGATCGTCTGCAACAGCTTGCCAGCAGGATCCTTCTTCGGCGCGTTTTGAAGGATCTGCAGGGAAGAACCTATCTGGAAGAAAAGCCAGAATCTTGGATTCAGTTCCTCGTCTCCGTGGCCAATCGGCGCCCCGCCATCTACCAGGCCCTCTACCAGTTCTGCCGCGGGCCCATCTCCCCGGGGTTCCTCCAGTTTCTTGACAGTCACACAAAAGATTATGACGCCATCCTCGCCACGATGGTTCCTTTCAATACCATGGCCTACGCGGTGAAAGCCGCCAGGAAGGCCTCACGGCCTGTGGGGGTCATTCCCCTTTTCCACCATCTCGACTGGTATCACCACTGGAAACACTTCTACAACACCTTCAAGGCGGCGAACCATCTCTTCGTTCTAAACGACTATTCCGTTTCTCTTTTCAGAGAGATGGGATGCAACGCCACCCGCCTCGGTGTGGGCTTTGACCCAAAAGACTTCCCGACCGATCCGGAGGGGGCGGCGACGTTTCGCGCCCGTTTTAAGCTGCCCGAGAAGGGAACCATGCTCCTTTTCGTGGGCCGAAAAGTGCAATCGAAACGGTACGACCTGGCCATGGAAACCACAGCGCTCCTGCGTCAAGAAGGCCACGATGTTTTTCTTGTCATGGCAGGACCGGAAGAAGACGGCCAGGCCGTCACAGGAAAAGGCGTCTATTACCTCAACCGCTTGTCACGAAGGGATCTTCTCATGGCCTATCAAGCCTGCGATATCCTTCTGGAACCAACGGAATTCGAGAGCTTCGGGATCATCTTCTGCGAGGCCTGGATGTACGAAAAACCGGTTATCGGAAATCGGCGCTGCCCGGCCGTGGCCAGCCTCATTCAGCACGGTAAAGATGGATTCCTCTGCGCGACGATCAATGAATTCAAGTCCGCTGTGTTGAAGCTTTTAGGGACTCCCAAACTCGGTAAAGAGATGGGGCACCATGGAAAACAGAAAGTTCTTTCCGAATATACCTGGAACAGAATCGTGAAGATTATTGAAGAATCATTTATAACACCAGGACATTATTTATGAAACTCGTTATAGACGCGCAGCCTATCTTCGGGCGGCGGGCGGGAATCGGGGCTTACGTCTACGAGGTTCTAAAACGCCTTCCCATCCTTCTCCCGGACGATGAAATCTACCTGACCCTCTTCCGATTTCTAAAAAAAGAGGCCGTTCCTGAAGAAATTCTCGCAAAGAACGTGACGGCCAAACTGCACACGCTATTTCCGAGAAAGATCCTTGAGGGCAGCTTGAAGGTAGGTATTCCCCTTCCCTTCAGCCTCTTTTCCGGAAGCGGGGACACCTACCTCTTCCCGAACTTCGTCTCATACCCAACAGGAGGAAAACCTTTCGCCTTGATCGTTTATGA
>JAOZMY010000036.1 GCA_029934085.1 bacterium
GCGAAGGTGGTCGGACGGTGGGTGCCGGCGTCATCAGTAAGGTGATTGAATAAGACTAAGCAGACAGAAGTTTCAGGCTGTTTTGGAGAGATATAGATGAGGATTACCGTTCATTTAAGCTGCACGGAATGTAAACGGCGGAATTACAGCACGACGAAGAACAAACGCACGACGACGGAAAAGCTGGAGATGATGAAATACTGCCGGTTTTGCCGGAAACATACCCTTCACAAGGAGGTTAAGTAGGCCAGTAGCTCTAACGGATAGAGCGCCGGACTCCAAATCCGGATGTTGGGGGTTCGAATCCCTCCTGGCCTGCCATCAAAGAGGATAAGATGATTAAGCCGAAGGACATCAAGCAGTTCTTGAGGGAAGTCAAGGTTGAATTGAAAAAAGTAACCTGGCCTTCGAGGAAGGAGACGATTTCCGCGACCACGGTGGTTCTCATTGTTACTTTCATCACGGCATTTTATCTGGGATTCGTCGATATTGTTTTGACAAAACTCGTGAAGTTGTTTCTCAGTCTATAGAACAGATAAATCTTTCAGGGAGCATCAAATATATGGCAAAGGGGTGGTATGTAGTTCATACCTATTCTGGCTATGAGTTGAAAGCGAAGGAAGCACTCGAAAGCCGGATCAAACAGGAAAAGATGGAGGAGTATTTCGAGGAGATTCTCGTGCCGACCGAGACGGTTGTGGCGGTGGTTAAGGGCCAACGGAAGACCTCCCAGCGAAAGATTTATCCCGGGTATATCATCGTTCACATGGAACTGAACGATGAAACGTGGCATCTGGTGAAGGATACCCCGAAGATTATGGGATTTGCCGGGAACAGCAAAAACCCCAAACCCATGTCGGAGAGGGAAGTCGCTTCTTTGATGCGTCAAATTCACGAGGGTGCCAGCAAGGTCAAGCCCAAGATCGATTATTCTGAGGGGGACCTCTTGAAGATCATCGATGGACCATTCAGCGGTTTTACGGGCACGATCGATGAGATCAAACCGGACAAGCGGAAATTAAGGGTGTTGGTTAGCATCTTTGGTCGCTCAACCCCGGTGGAGTTGGAATTCTCACAGGTTGAAAAGGCATAAAAAAACGGGAAGGAAGGGTTAAGGAATGGCAAAAAAGGTTATAGGAATGATAAAATTACAGATTCCAGGTGGGCAGGCCTCACCATCACCCCCTGTGGGTCCCGCCTTGGGGCAGCACGGGGTCAATATCATGGAGTTTTGCAAGGCGTTCAACGCGAAGACCCAGAATGACGCGGGCGTGATTATCCCGGTCGTGATTACCGTCTATGCGGACCGGTCTTTCAGTTTCGTCATCAAGACCCCGCCGGCGTCCTTTTTGCTCAAGCAGGCAGCCAAGATCGCCAAGGGCTCCGGGGAGCCTAATCGGAACAAGGTGGGGAAGGTGACCAAGGATCAGGTCAAAGAGATCGCGGAAAAGAAGATGCCTGACCTGAACTGCAAGGATCTGGAGGGGGCCATTCGTGTTATCGAAGGGACCGCCCGCAGCATGGGAATAGAAATCGCTTAGGAGTTTAAAAATGCCGAAGAAAGGGAAGAAATACTTAGAAAGACTGGCTTTGATCGATCGATTGAAGCGTTATAGCCTGGATGAAGGCTTAGATCTTTTGGAAAAGGTAGCGTACGCGGATTTCGATGAGAGTGTGGAAGCGGCCTTTCGTCTCGGTGTCGACCCTCGCCATGCGGATCAGATGGTTCGCGGCACCGTTATTCTGCCCCATGGGACGGGAAAATCGGTGAGAGTCTTGGTTTTTGCCAAGGGCGAGAAGGAGAAAGAGGCCCAGGAGGCCGGTGCGGACTACGTGGGAGCAGAGGATTTGATAGAGAAGATCAAGGGAGGATGGCTCGATTTCGATAAGGCCATTGCAACCCCTGACATGATGGGTACCGTGAGTAAGATCGGTCGAATCCTCGGACCTCGAGGTCTGATGCCGAATCCCAAGGTAGGAACCGTGACATTTGATGTGGGAAAGGCCGTGAAGGAACTGAAGACCGGAAAGGTAGAGTTCCGGACGGAAAAAACCGGCATCGTCCATACGATTATCGGGAAGAAAAGTTTTGGGAAAGACAAACTCCGGGAAAACTTTCTAACACTGTTGGATACCTTGATCAGGATGAAACCTGCTTCGAGCAAAGGGGCCTATCTGAGAGGGATTGCCTTGTCGACGACCATGAGTCCCGGCATAAAACTCGACCCTTTACAGGTGCGGAATCTCTTGAAGTAGCAGGTTTTATATAAAAATATCCCCCTGTCAGAGACAGATGGTGCTTCGGCTTAATGAGCATTATGCCGCCTCTCGAGACGGGATGAGGGAATGGGAACAGAGCTTCCCGTTGACGTGACTGAATCACCCTCTGACTTTGATGGGCGTGGAAATCTCTATGGAGGAAGGGGGTGAAGACGATTAGAAAAGAAGAAAAAGCTGCAATTGTTTCACAACTTAAAGAGGCATTTTCAGATTACAAGGTATTGGTGCTGGCCGACTATCGAGGCTTGGATGTGGCGTCTATGAACGCACTGAGAAAGCAACTCCGAGAAAGCGGAGTAACCTTCCGGGTTGTCAAGAATACCCTGTTGCGCATCGCGAGCGAAGGAACGGATGTGGAACAGATACAGGACCTTTTCGCAGGGCCGACGGCAATGGCCATTTCGACAGAGGACCCTGTTGCACCTGCGAAGGTTTTGAAGGAGTTTGCCAAAGACCATGAGGCCTTGAAGATAAAGGGTGGCATCCTATCAGGAAAGCCCCTGACGGTTGCGGAC
Organism: bacterium; assembly: GCA_029934085.1. Taxonomy (GTDB): domain Bacteria; phylum Desulfobacterota; class S145-22; order S145-22; family S145-22; genus JAOZMY01. The sequence continues at coordinate 2,796 of JAOZMY010000036.1, forward strand.
ATCGAAGGACTTGCCAATCTGCCGGATAGGGATGTGCTGTTGGCACAGTTGCTGTCCGTGTTCAATGCCTCACAGACCGGATTGGTCAATGTGCTTACTGGCGTGATCCGGGGATTTTTGAACGTTTTACACGCGGTTGAGGATAATAAGAAGGCTGCGTAAAAAGAGAAGAAACTAAGGAGGAATCAATGGCTAATATAACCAAGGAAGATGTTGTAAAATTTATCGAGAACATGACGGTCCTCGAGCTATCGGAGTTTGTGAAGGAGCTCGAGGAAAAGTTTGGGGTTTCTGCGGCGGCACCCGTGGCCGTGGCGGCAATGGCACCTGGCGCGGCTGCTGGCGGCGAAGCAGCAGAGGAGAAGACAGAATTTGACGTGATCTTGACCAGCTACGGAGAGAAGAAGATCCAGGTCATCAAAGCGGTGCGTGAGGTCACGAGTCTGGGCCTTAAAGAGGCGAAAGAATTGGTAGAAGGTGTTCCGAAGCCCATCAAGGAAGGAATTCCCAAGGACGAGGCCGAGGCCATACTCAAAAAGATTGAAGAGGCAGGGGGATCTGCCGAGATCAAGTAAGTTTTTCACATCATTTAATGAACGGGGGGGAACGATTCTCCCCCCCGTTGAATTGGTTTCAGAGGTAGGGTGTCGATGAAGAGTAAAATTATTCGCAAGGATTTCTCGAAGATTCGGGAGGTCATCGAAGTTGGTAATTTGATTGAGATTCAAACAAAATCTTATAAAGATTTTCTGCAGATGGATGTGCCTCCAAACGAGAGAAAAGAGATTGGCCTGCAAAAGGTCTTCAAAACGGTCTTTCCCATCTACGATTTCTATGAGTCTGCGACCCTGGAGTTCGTGGAGTACCATATAGGGAAGCCTAAGGCGGAGGTTATGGAATGTATCCTCAAGGGGTTGACCTATGAGGCCCCCATGAAGGTCATCATCCGCTTGGTTATATGGGATACCGAGGGGGAAGACAAAAAGGGTATCAAGGCCATCAAGGAACAGGATGTCTATCTGGGGGAGATTCCCCTGATGACGGATCACGGCACGTTTATCATCAATGGCACGGAACGGGTCGTGGTCAGCCAGCTTCATCGTTCACCTGGCGTCTTTTTCAGCTCCGAGACACAGGGCGGCAAGAAGATCTATTTCTGTCGCGTCATTCCGTATCGGGGTTCTTGGCTCGATTTCGAATTTGACTCCAAGGACTATATGTATGTCCGAATCGATCGCCGACGGAAACTACCGGTCACGATTCTTTTGCGGGCCCTGGGGTACGGCAAAGAGGAGATCCTGAACTTATTTTACGATACTGAAATTATCGAGATTTCCGACGGCGTCTTTTATAAGCAGTTGAACGAGGAGATTCTTCTAAAGCAGCGTCTCGATCAGGATGTGGTTCATCCAGAAACCGGTGAAATCATTGCACGAAAGGGAAGAAAGGTAACTCGGACGACCCTGAAGAAGATCGAGGCGGCGGGGATTGAACGTATTCCCATCGATCCTGCTTCCCTGATTGGGAAGGCCGTGGGCCGCGATGTGGTGGACGAAGAGACGGGGGAGGTCATTGTAGAGTGTAATACCGTGCTGACGGAAGAGGATATCGAAAATATCTTGGAAGCCAAGGTTTCGAGTTTTCCCATCCTCTTTATCGACAACATCAATGTGAATCCCTCCATCCACCAGACCTTTTTCATCGATAAACTGACGATTACTGAAAAGGATATCGAAGCCCTTCAGGAGGAAGGGGTTGAGAAAGGGATGAAGGAGTACGAGCGGGACAAGGCGATGATCGAGATCTACAAACGCCTTCGTCCGGGCGATCTCCCAACCCTGGAAACGGCCAGGATCTTCTTCAAGAATCTCTTCTTCAATCCGGACCGGTATGACCTCTCTAAGGTGGGCCGGATGAAACTGAATTATAAACTGGGAATCGAGGTCGATGAAGAGGTAATGACCCTGACGATGGAGGATATCCTCGCCGTGGTGAAATATCTCTTCCGCCTTCGGGACGGATATGGCATGGAGGACGATATCGACCATCTGGGTAACCGGAGGGTTCGTACGGTAGGAGAGCTGGTGGAAGACCAGTTCCATATCGGAATGGTGCGCCTGGAACGAGCCATCAAGGAGAAGATGAGCCTCCAGGACGTGGAGACCCTCATGCCCCATGACTTGATCAATTCCAAGCCCCTCACGGCCATTCTAAAGGAATTTTTCGGGAGTAGTCAGCTTTCCCAGTTTATGGATCAGGTTAACCCCTTGTCGGAGATTACCCATAAACGGCGACTGAGCGCCCTGGGACCGGGCGGGTTGACGCGGGAACGCGCGGGATTTGAGGTTCGTGACGTGCATCCCACTCATTACGGGCGGATCTGCCCCATTGAGACCCCGGAAGGTCCCAACATCGGGTTGATTTCCTCTCTTAGCACCTATGCCCGAATCAATCCCTTCGGGTTCATCGAGACGCCTTACCGGGTGGTCAAGGACGGACGGGCGACCAGCGAGATTAAGTATCTCTTCGCCCTGGATGAACAGGATCATGTCATCGCTCAGGCGAATGCCCCCCTGGATGAAGACGGTCGGTTCATCAACGATATGATCTCGGCGAGAAAAGGCGGGGAGTTTGTCATGGTGTCGCCGGAGGAGATCGACTTCATGGACGTTTCACCGAAACAGCTCGTTTCCGTGGCCGCGTCGTTGATTCCCTTCTTAGAGCACGATGACGCCAACCGGGCCCTGATGGGATCGAATATGCAGCGTCAGTCGGTCCCGCTCCTGAAGGCGGAAGCGCCGCTCGTGGGAACGGGAATGGAAAAGATTGTTGCAAGGGATTCGGGGGTCGTCATTGCGGCGAGACGTGATGGAGTGGTCTCTTTTGTGGATTCCACGAAGATTATCGTCAAACATGAGAAAAACGGCAGCGGCGAGTTCGAATTGGATGTGTATCCACTAACGAAGTTTATGCGCTCCAATCAGAACACCTGTATCAACCAGAAGCCCATAGTAAAGAAGGGTCAGAAGGTCTTCGAAGGGGAGATTATTGCGGATGGCCCTGCCACCGACCACGGGGAGCTTGCCCTGGGGCGGAACGTCTTGGTGGCTTTTCTCCCGTGGGGTGGGTACAACTTCGAGGATTCTATCCTGGTAAGCGAGAAAATTCTGAAAGAAGATGTGTATACTTCTATCCATATCGAAGAACTTGAAATATCCGCCCGGGACACCAAGTTAGGAAAAGAAGAGATCACGCGGGACATTCCCAACGTTGGGGAAGAAGCTCTGAAGGATCTCGATGAAAGTGGGATTATCCGCCTCGGGGCCCTCGTGTCTTCAGGAGACATTCTCGTTGGAAAGATCACCCCGAAGGGTGAGACGCAACTCTCTCCGGAAGAAAAGTTGCTTCGGGCCATCTTTGGTGAGAAGGCGGGTGATGTCCGTGACACCTCTCTCCGGGTCCCCCACGGGGTTGAGGGAGTGGTGGTAGACGTCAAGGTCCTTTCCCGCCGTGGCCAGGAGGTAGACGAACGGACCCGGGCGATCGAGGAGGAGGAACGATCAAATCTCGAACGGGATCAGGCGGATGAAATCCGCGTGGTCCTGGAGGCCACGAAAGAGGCCTTGCGTCCCCTCTTCTCTGGGAAACAGGTCCAAGAGGATGTGACGCTCTCTTCGGGAGAGGTTTTGGGTAACGGGACGACCTTAACGGACGAGGTCATCAATGGGATCGACGTAAGAGATTTTGAAAAGATTCAGGCGGATGGGGTCGATCTCGTCCAGGTTCGGGCCATGCTCGATCGGATGCAGGAAAAGATTGATGGAATCCGGACCCTGTATCAAACTCGTATTTCGAAGATATCCAGAGGCGAGGAGTTGCCCCCGGGTGTTCTTAAAACGGTCAAGGTCTATCTGGCGATGAAGCGGAAGCTCTCCATCGGGGACAAGATGTCCGGGCGCCACGGAAACAAGGGGATCATTTCCCGGATTCTCCCTGAAGAAGACATGCCCTATCTGCCCGATGGCACACCGGTTGATATTGTTCTGAATCCTTTGGGTGTTCCCTCTCGTATGAACGTGGGACAGATTTTAGAGACCCATCTGGGATGGGCGGCCAAGGAACTGGGGGAGCAGATTCAAACCATGCTCGATAAGCATTTCCCTGTTGACGGAATCCGAAAACGGCTCAAGGAAATCTTCCAGTCTGAGAAGATAAACGCCATGATCGATGGGGCTTCGGATGACGAGGTTCTGGAGATGGCTCGGAGTATGAGTCATGGTGTCCATGTCTCAGTTCCCGTGTTTGACGGGGCCTCTGAGGAAGAGGTCAAGGAATATATGGACTTGGCGGGGGTTCCCCGGGTGGGTCAGACCATCCTCTTTGACGGGAAAACGGGTGAACCCTTTGATCACGAAGTGACGGTGGGGAGCATGTATATGCTGAAACTCCATCACCTCGTGGATGACAAGATTCACGCCCGGTCCATCGGCCCCTATTCCCTGGTAACCCAGCAGCCGCTGGGCGGAAAGGCCCAGTTCGGCGGGCAGAGGTTCGGGGAAATGGAGGTCTGGGCCATGGAAGGATACGGGGCTGCCTATTCGCTCCAGGAATTTTTAACCATCAAATCTGACGACGTCGGGGGACGGACCCGGGCGTATGAAGCCATCGTCAAGGGTGAGGACGTGCTTCAGCCGGGAATTCCCGAGTCGTTTAATGTCCTCGTGAAAGAGTTACAGAGTCTTTGTCTTGATGTCGAGTTACTCGACACATCCAAGATGAAACATAAGGAGGGATAACCTTGCAAAGTTTCGCCTCTTCATGGTTTTCCGATAACAGGGAAACCCTGGAATTTGACGCTATTCGTATTGGCCTTGCTTCACCGGAAAAGATAGAATCTCTTTCCCACGGTGAGGTTAAGAAACCGGAAACCATCAATTACCGAACCTTCAAGCCCGAAAAGGATGGCCTGTTTTGCGCCAGGATCTTCGGGCCCGTGAAGGACTATGAGTGTAATTGTGGAAAGTATAAACGGATGAAACATCGTGGGATCGTCTGTGAAAAGTGCGGTGTGGAAGTTATTCAGTCCAAGGTCCGTCGGGAGCGATTGGGCCATATCAAACTGGCAAGCCCTGTCGCACACATCTGGTTCTTGAAGAGTATCCCCAGTAAAATCGGGACCCTGCTCGACATGTCCATCAGTGAGTTGGAGAGTATTCTCTATTTTGAGTCTTACGTGGTCCTGGATCCGAAAGAGACCTCCCTGAAAAAGGGAGAACTCCTTTCGGAAGAAAGATACCGGGATCTGTATGACGGTGAAGGCTGGGACTTCCGCGCCGGAATCGGTGCGGAGGCCGTCCGGGAGCTTCTCCAGGAGTTGGATCTGGAGGCACTCGCCAAGGGCTTACGAGCAGAGTTGGCCGATACAAATTCAGACACGAAGAAGAAGAAGCTGGTCAAACGTCTTCGGATCGTGGAGGCCTTCATCGATTCCGGTAACAAGCCGGAGTGGATGATCCTCACGGTCATTCCGGTTCTCCCTCCGGATTTGCGTCCCCTCGTCCCATTGGATGGGGGGCGGTTTGCCACATCGGATCTGAACGACCTCTATCGTCGCGTGATCAACAGGAACAACCGATTGAAACGACTGTTGGAGCTGGATGCTCCGGACATCATCATCCGCAACGAGAAGCGAATGCTTCAGGAAGCGGTGGATGCCCTCTTCGACAACGGGAAACGGGGCAGGGCCATTGTGGGAGCCAATAAAAAACCTTTGAAGTCCCTGAGCGATATGCTGAGGGGGAAACAGGGACGTTTCCGCCAGAATCTGTTGGGGAAACGGGTCGACTATTCGGGACGTTCCGTCATCGTGGTAGGCCCGGAGCTGAAACTCCAAAAATGCGGACTTCCTAAACGAATGGCCCTGGAGCTTTTCAAGCCGTTTATCTATGGCAAGCTTCGCGAGAAGGGTTTGGCCATTACCATCAAGGCCGCTAAAAAGATTGTAGAGAAGGAAGGGCCGGAGGTATGGGACATCCTGGATGAGATTATCCGGGAGCATCCCGTGATGTTGAACCGCGCTCCCACGCTTCACCGTTTGGGGATCCAGGCCTTCGAGCCCATCCTCATCGAGGGGAAGGCGATTCAGCTTCACCCGCTTGTCTGTACCGCTTACAACGCCGACTTCGATGGGGACCAGATGGCCGTTCATGTTCCCCTCTCCATTGAGGCGATGACGGAATCGCGGGTTTTGATGATGTCCACGAACAACATTCTATCACCGGCTAACGGGAAGCCTATTATCGTCCCGACCCAGGATATCATCCTCGGACTGTATTACATGACGGTCACGCGACCGTTCGTGAAGGGGGAGGGAAAGGTCTTTGCGAATCCTGAAGAGGTACGAATCGCTTATGATCAAGGAGAGGCCGATCTCCACGCCGCCATCAAGGTCCGGATGAACGGGAAAATCGTTGAGACGAGTGTGGGCAGGATACTTCTATACGAGGTTATGCCGGAAGAGATTTCCTTCGATTTCATCAACAAGCCGATGACGAAGAAAGAGGTCGCTAACCTTGTGGATCTCTCTTTTAGGAAGGCAGGCGATAAGAAGACGGTCATTCTCTCCGATAAATTGAAGAATCTTGGATACTACTTTGCCACCAAGGCGGGGATCTCCATCTGTATCGACGACCTTGTGATTCCAAAAAGCAAGGATGACCTCCTGACCAAGGCGAACGAGGCGGTGGCCGAGGTGTACAAACATTACCGGGAAGGAATCATCACGGAGAGCGAACGTTACAACAAGGTCATCGACATCTGGGCGGAGACGACGGAGAAGGTGGCAGAAGAGATGATGCAGGAACTCCGCTACGAGGAAGTGGAAGATGAAACGGGAGAGAAGAAGACGAAGACCAAGAGCCTAAACCCCGTTTTCATCATGGCGGATTCCGGGGCCCGTGGAAGCGCGCAGCAGATTCGCCAGTTAGCCGGGATGCGTGGTTTGATGGCGAAGCCGACGGGTGAGATCATCGAGACTCCCATTACCGCCAATTTCCGTGAGGGATTGACCGTGTTGCAGTACTTTATCTCAACCCATGGGGCCCGGAAGGGGTTGGCCGACACCGCCCTCAAGACAGCGAATTCCGGGTATCTAACCCGTCGCCTCGTGGATGTGTCTCAGGATACTGTTGTCACGGAGTATGATTGCGGCACCCTGGATGGAATCGAAATGACTTCCCTGATCGAAGGCGGAAAGATTATCGAGCCGGTTGGGGCAAGAATTCTGGGACGTGTGGCCCTGGAGGATATCATCGATCCCTTTAACGGAGAGGTGATCGTCGAGGCGAACCGTGAGATCGACGAAGAAGCGGTCCAGCGTATCAACGAATGTGGAATCAACTCGGTCAAGATTCGTTCCGTTTTGACGTGCAAATCGAAACGGGGCTGTTGTGTCCTCTGTTATGGACGTGACTTGGCCCGGGGCCGTTTAGTGAATGTGGGAGAGGCGATTGGTATCATCGCCGCCCAGTCCATCGGGGAACCGGGCACCCAGTTGACCATGCGGACCTTCCATATCGGTGGGACGGCGAGCCGGCGCGTGGAGCAGAATACCCTGGAGTCTCCCCTTGAGGGAACCATCAAGTATGTCAATCTGAAGACCGTTAAGAATCGCTACGGTGAGCATGTTGTTCTTAATCGAAACGGTGAGATTGCCATCCTGGATGAAGAGGGTCGCGAACGTAAGAAGTATCCCTTGATCTACGGGACTCGGGTGAAGTTGGCGGATGGAGAGAAGGTCAAAGAGAAACAGTTGATCGCCGAGTGGGATCCCTACAACACGCCGGTTGTTTCAGAAGTCTCCGGGAAGGTCAAATTCGGGGATGTCATTGAGGGATTTACCATGCAGGAACAGGTGGATGAAATCACGGGTCTTTCCACGAAGGTTATCGTGGAGTCCCGAGATCCCTCGTTGCGGCCGAGAATTTCTATCAAGGATGAGAAGGGACGGACCCAGAAACTTCCGGGCAGTGCCAGCATGGCCCGTTATCTCCTACCTGTCGGGGCTATCATCCAGGTGGCTGAAGGGGACGAGGTGAAGGCCGGGGATGTGATTGTCAAGATACCCAGAGAAACCACCAAGACCAAAGACATTACCGGTGGTTTGCCTCGGGTCGTGGAACTCTTCGAGGCACGGAAGCCAAAAGAAAGCGCGGTTATCAGCGAAATCGACGGGATCGTTTCCATTGGAAAGGATGTCAAGGGAAAACGAACCGTCATCGTGACCCCCGAGGTAGGAGAATCTAAGGAGTATGTGATCCCGAAGGGGAAACATATCAGCGTTCATTCCGGGGATTTCATCAAGGCAGGCGAAGCCCTGATGGACGGTCCCATCAATCCTCATGACATCCTGCGGGTTAAGGGTGAAAAAGAACTCGCCAAATATCTCGTAGATGAGGTTCAGGAGGTTTACCGTCTCCAGGGCGTCGAAATCAACGACAAACACATCGAGGTCATCGTGCGCCAGATGCTGAAACGCGTGAAGATTAAAGAGGCGGGAGACACCAAATTTCTCCTGGATGACATCGTGGAGAAGAGCGTTTTTGAAGAGGAGAATGAGCGAGTTCTGCAAGAGGGCGGACAGCCGGCCGTCGCGGAGCCCCTCTTGATGGGAATTACAAAGGCCGCTTTGATCACCGACAGCTTCATTTCCGCCGCCTCTTTTCAGGAGACTACCAAGGTGTTGACAGGGGCGAGTATCGCCGGGAAGATAGATTACCTGAGAGGCCTAAAGGAGAATGTTGTTGTGGGCCGTTTGATCCCGGCGGGAACGGGTTTCCGCAAATACCAGGATCTCGAGGTGGTGACGGAGACCGGCGAGCGAGAGTTTGGCCCCCGGTTTGATGGGACAAGGGAATTGGAGGCCTTTGATGCCTTTGTGGCCACACCCCCCACACACACGCCGGGAGGTGGGGATGGTACAGACAGTATTACGCCCATAGAATTTCGTTGAGGGTGAAAAGCATGAGTAATAAAAAAGGGGAGCCAAATTGGCTCCCCTTTTTGTGTGTTTTCATGGTTTACCTAATCTTTCGGAGAATCTGTTTTGCGATCCTGGCCTGGTCGGTTCGGGGATACTTCTTGATGAGTTTTTTGAGAACAAGCCTCCCGTCCGTCTTGTCTCCCAGCTTAATAAAAGCCAGCCCTTCCTTTAGGAGGGCGGAGGGTACCTTGTCGCCTCTCGGGTAGGAGCGAATAACCTTCTCGTACTCAAGGATTGCGCTTTCGAAGTCTCCTTCGGAATAATAGGTTTCCCCAATCCAAAAGCGGGCGTTGTCGGAGTAAGCTGTTTTGGGGTATTTTCTCAAAAACGCCCGGAATTTTTCCCTTGCCTCCTGAAAGTTTCCTCTTGTAAAGCTTAGGTAGGCGTCGTCATACATTGTTTCAACAGGAGAAGAGGCGCCGGTGATATCGCTGGATATGGGGGCGACCCTTTTCTCCTTTCTGGGAGAAGAAACCTTTTTTTCAATCTCGGTTATTCGCTCGTTTTGAGATTGTATCTCTTTCTTCAGCCGGGCAATTTCCTGATCCGTTTCGTTGATACGCTGAAGGACGTCATCGGTCTTTGCATCCAGGGCTTTCAATTCGCTGGTGATGGTATCGATTTGCGTTTGAAGATCGGCGTATTTTTGTTCACTGAAACCCTCGGATTGTTTTTTTACCTCTTTTACTTCAGATTTTAACCGGTTGATTTCACCGTCCATTCTGAGGATGTCTTGACGGATTATGATGGTTTCGTCGTTTGAGGCGCACCCGACGAAGGAAAGAGATAGGATTGTAATGAAGGCGATAAAGATAAGCGGAGAAAGGTTTCTTTTGAATTTAGGTTTCACTTCAAAAAAGATGCAAACGGGTGCTGGGCTTAAGCCCAGCACCCGCAAGAAAGGATGTTTATTTTTCAAGTATAATAAAGTGGCATCGCCGGTTCTTCGCCCATGCCTCTTCGTTATGACGGGGGTCTAAAGGCATTTCCTCCCCGTAACTGATGGTGGAAAGACGGTTCGCATCCACCCCCAGATTAACGAGGTATTTCTTTGCGCTTTCAGCCCTTCTCTCCCCTAAAACGAGGTTGTATTCGACGGATCCCCGCTCGTCACAGTGCCCTTCGATCTGAATCTTGTAGGTCGGATGGGCCAGCAGGAATTCCGCGTTCTTTTTCAGTACTGCCGCGGCATCGGGCCTGATGTTGTACTTGTCGAAGTCAAAGTGGATGTCTTTCAGGTACTTGCTCTCCATGAACTCGCCCTGAATGCCGGGATACTTTTTCTTTTCCAAACCCTCTTCTTGAACACCTTGCTTTTCCGCAGCAACCTGTTTTCCTTCTTCTGCCCCTGCCTTGGTGGGTTTTACTGCCTTTTTGCTGCAGCAGCTGACCGTGATAAACAAGGGAAGAATTAAGAGGGCGATGAGAATTGCTAAACTTTTCTTTTTCATTGGTTCACCTCCTTTCATTGTTAGGGTTTTTCCAGATGCGGGGACCACGACGGCATGGTATTTTTGCCTCCACCACGCGTGAGTCTCCGTTTAAAATTCCCGTCAAAATTCATGATATAAATGTCGACTCCCCGCCTCGTTGCCTGACTGTAAGCGATATACCTTCCATCTGGCGACCAACTTGGTGACTGATTGTTGCCTATGGAAGTTAGCACATGGATTGTGCTTCCGTCAAGGGTAATCGTACATATTTGAAATTTCCCGTCGATGATGCCGCTGTAGGCGATGCGATCGCCCCTGGGAGACCATACGGGAGAGACATTGTAGGTGCCTCTAAAGGTGAGCCGTTTGACGTTCGTTCCGTCCACGTTCATGGTATAGATCTGGGGTCTTCCCGTCCGGTTGGAGACAAAGGCGATTTTCTTCCCGTCGGGAGACCAGGAGGCTGAGAGATTGTCTCCCCATCCCTTCGTGAGTTGTTTAACCTTTTTCCCACGCCTGTCGAGGAGGAAGATTTCTGATCCCGAAGATGTTCGCATGGTGACCGCAAGATAACGACCGTCCGGAGACCATGCCGGTGCCGTGTTGAGACCTGTCCGGTGGGAGAAGAGGAAAATCTTCCCAAGCTTAAAATCGATGATGTAGAGGTCAGGGTTGCGGCGGATGTAAGAGGTAAAAGCGATTCTGGTTCCGTCTGGGGACCATCGCGGGGAGAGATTGATAGATCCGTTTCGGGTGATCCTCTTGAGGTTTCGGCCGTCGAAATCGATGGTGTAAACCTCTTTGTTGCCAGTCTTGGTAGAGACGAATGCGATTTTCGTGTCAAAAAGGCCTTCACTGCCCGTGATGTAGTAGATGATCTTGTTCTCGAATGCATGAAAGACCTTATCGATGGCTTGCGATGGGCCTTTGAGCCTTGCACCGGCGATCTCTTTGGAGAGTGCCACGTCATAGAGGTGATATTCAATGGACAGGGCACCCTGGTTGATACCCACCGTCGTGGCGAGTACGAATTCCGCCCCCAAGGTTTTGTATTTTTTGAGGTCGATGTGATTGTGAAACTTAAATGCCGCCGCCATGGGAGCTGGGATCTCTTTGCCGGAGATAATATTGAAAAAGCCCGTGATCCATAAATCCCGTGTGATGCGGTTCTCAAAAAGAGACGGGGTTACTTTTTTGGGGATGATGTGTCCCTGCCAGCGCGGAGGGAGGACCGCCAAATTAATCTTCCGGATGTTTGGCGAGTAGATGTCAAGATAGACCTTCGTTTGTGCGACGGGGACAAACGAAAGTAGAATGGCAAGGGTGAAAAGTGTTGTAACGAGAAGGATACGGAGGCGGTTTAACTTAAGGATCTTTTCTATTTTTCAACTCCAAACAACTTTTGGTGCTTTTATACATTTCTGTCGAGAAATTGTCAATCACTGTTTTGCGAAACTTGTGTTTTTTTATGAGAGATTTTATAATGGCAAACATGAGAATCCTTGTCGTAGAAGATGAAAAGAAGGTTGCTTCTTTTATCGCAAAGGGCCTGACGGAAGAGAGCTATGCGGTGGATGTGGCCTACGACGGGGAGGAGGGGGTCTTTATGGCCCTCGAGAACGATTATGATTTGATCGTACTTGACCTGATGCTTCCCAAACTTGACGGAATGGAGATACTTAGAAAGATCCGGGGTTCCGGAAAGGATGTCCCCGTTTTGATCCTCACGGCGAAGGATTCCGTGGAAGATATCGTTGCGGGGCTCGAGGGCGGGAGTGACGACTACCTAACGAAGCCCTTTGCCTTCGCAGAACTCCTTGCGCGAATTCGGGCCCTTCTTCGGAGGAGCCAGGAACAGAAGATTACCACCCTTAAGGCGGGTGATTTAACCCTCAATCCCTTGACACGAGAGGTAAAACGCGGGGACAGAAAAATTGAGCTGACCAGTAAGGAATACGCCCTCCTTGAATATTTTATGAGGAACGTGAACAAGGTTTTAACGCGGACCTTGATTTCGGAGCATGTTTGGAATTATGAGTTTGACCCCCTTACCAATGTGGTAGATGTCTACGTGAATTATCTTAGGAAAAAGATAGATCAGCCGAGTGAAACGAAATTAATCCATACCGTTCGGGGGGTTGGTTATATCTTAAAAGAGCCGTAAATGAAATTTGTAAAGTCCATTCGGGCACGTCTGACCCTCTGGTACATGATTATTTTAGGGTGCACACTGGTTCTTTTCAGCGCCTTGGTCTATTACCAGATGTCACGGAGCCTCTATAAGAGTGTGGATCGAAAGATCCTTACCATTTCTGAGGTGGTTGCTTCTTCCCTGGCTCCCCACAGCCCGAGTGTTTTTTCGGATATCGAGAAAAAGCTTGCCAAGGAGGTGGGCCGCCAGCCCGCCGCGAAATTCATCCAGCTTATGGACCGTTCGGGTAATATAGGGAGCAAGTCTCTGAATCTGAAAAACAAGCGGCTTCCTGTAAGCTATGAGGCCTTGAAAAACGCGGCAAACGGGATCGTCACATATGAGACGAAGGAAGTCTTTGGGGAGCCCCTGCGGATTATAACCTATCCCGTCAAGCAAAAAGGCTCTGAGGTACGAAGCATCGTTCAGGTGGCGACTTCCCTCGCGGAGGTGAGAGATACCCTGAGAAGATTGATTTTTATCCTCGCATCCATTGTGCCACTCGCCCTCATTATCGCCAGTATCGGCGGCATCTTCCTGGCGAATAAGGCCTTGAAACCCGTCAACGAGATCAACCGTATTACCAAGGAGATTACATCCAAGAATCTCGGCTTGCGTGTTCCCCAGCCAGCGACGCATGATGAGTTGGGCCAGCTCGTGGAAACCATCAACGGGATGATCGAACGCCTGGAAAAGTCTTTCAAGCAGATCCAACAGTTCACGGCGGATGCCTCGCATGAACTGAAGACCCCTTTGACCATCCTCAAGGGGGAGGCGGAGTTGGCGTTGAGAAAGGAACGTAGGCCCGAAGAATATCGCCAGTATCTTGAGAGCAGTCTGGAGGAAGTAAATCGACTCAGCCGCCTCGTTCAGGATTTGCTTATTTTGTCGAAGGCGGATATGGGGCGATTGACCCTTCAAAAAGAGCCTTTGAATTTGGTCGCCTTGACGGATGCGTGTTGTGAGCAGTGCAAGTTTCTTGGAGAGGGGAAAAACATCCAGTTGGTTTTTAATCATTCCCAGGAGGCGGGAGTTTGGGTCATGGGTGATCCTTACCGCCTGAAACAGCTATTTTACAACTTGATTGAAAACGCCATCAAATACTCCAATAACGGGGGAACTGTCGAGATTACGACGGGCAGTAACGGGCAATACGCCAATGTTTCGATCAGGGATGAGGGGCTTGGGATTTCCAAGGAGGATATCCCCTATATATTTGATCGGTTTTATCGGGTGGACAAGTCGCGGTCCCGAGAAGCGGGAGGAACGGGGTTGGGCCTTTCCATCTGTAAGTGGATTGCCGAGGCCCATCAGGGGAAGATCACGGTTGAAAGCGAGCCGGGGACTGGGAGTTGTTTTACCGTGTGGATCCCAAAGCATGAACCTGACGCCTGATATTTCTGAACGTATAGAGTTTTATTAGTTAATTTTAATCCTGTTTTAATCGTATTTTAATCTTCATTTGCTATACTGTTTATGAAAGGTAGATGGAGAGGTAAAGTGTACTACAAACTAATTATGGAAACGGGACATTTGGGCGCCGGTAAGAGTGTCGAAAAGGTGAAGTACTGTGAGGGTGACGACATCCTTTCCGTCTTTGAAAAGGCCCATACGTTTCCACGGGTTAAGAAGAAGGAGCGACGGAGAGGGATCATCTATATCCAACAAATCTCCCGTTCCGAGTACCTGAAAGCCCTTTACCGGACCTGAAACCTTTTAATTAAATTTCTCAGCCCCTGTGGGGAGTGGTCCTGCTTAAACAGGGCCGCATTCCATATATTTTTCTTTTTTTTTCTGGTATATTTCCGAACATTAAGATGTATTGTTGCCCTTTGGCGTTTCATGCCTTGAGAGAATGCAGAACATCTGTAAGAAGGGGAGTTTAAGAGAATGAAGCGTTGGTCGAACAGGGAGCTAAAAAAGTACATAGACCGATATGCCCATGAATTTGGTGAGGCCCTTGCGATTCGGGTTTATACCTCGCAGTTGCTCGGGCAAGACCCGGATCTGGTTTTACATGGCGGGGGTAATACCTCTGTAAAGGCCTCTTTTGTCACCCTGATGGGGGAGAGCATCCCCGCGGTTTTTGTCAAGGGCTCCGGGTGGGACATGGCGACCACGGGACCGGATGGTTTCGTGCCGCTGGATTTGAACGCCCTTGAGAAACTCCGGAAACTCGACCAACTTGAAGACACGGCCATGTTTGATCAGTTGCGTCTGGCCATGCTGCATCCTTTCCCTTTCAATCCCTCCATCGAGGCCCTGGCCCATGCCTGGATAGGCAAAGCCTACGTGGATCATACGCACGCCAACGCCATTCTAACTTTGACCAACCAAGAAAATGGGGAAGATATCGTTAAAGAGGCTCTCGGGGATGATGTGATTATTCGTCCTTATATCCATCCGGGATTTTACCTGAGCAAGGACCTGGCGGATGCCCTTGATACCTCGCCGAACATACGGGGAATTGTCTTGATGCATCACGGCCTTTTCACCTTTGACGACGATCCGAGGGTGTCTTATGAAACGCATCTCGAGCTCGTGGCTCGGGCGAGACAGTATATCGATAAAAAGGCCTCGAGGAGTTTCTTTACAGTTGAGTTCGAAAAGGCACCGGACTCCGCCATTACGAGGGTGGCCCCGATTGTGAGGGGGGCATTAGCGGAACGGGCGAAGGATCCCAACCGCCCTTTCCGCCCGGTCATTCTTCAGATCCTCCGGGATGAGGAGACCTTGCGGATGATAGGCCATCCGGACTCGAGGCGGATCCTTGAGGGATCGGTCCTGACCGCCGACTTCCTCATCCGGACCAAGCCATGGATGGCGTGGATCGAGTCCCCCGAACTGAATGACATGGAAACCCTGTCACGGCAGATCGAGGAGACGGTTCTCGATTTTGCGGAACGCTACCGGATCTATTACGACCAGGGTGTTCAGCGGACGGGACGTGATTTCCCCATGTTCAATCCCCGCCCAAGGATTCTCGTTATTCCGGGGCTGGGAGTCTTCTGCTCTGGCACCACCTTGAAAGAGGCGACCATTACGGCCGATTTGTCGAGGGTTACCCTGAAAGTCAAGCGGGATATCGTGGCCATGGGAGCTACATATCGCGGGATCGACGAGGATAAGCTTTTCGAGATGGAGTATTGGGGACCCCAGCTTGCCAAACTTGCTAAGATTACGAATGCGCTTCTCGCCGGCAGAATCGCCGTAATAACCGGAGCGGCGGGGGCCATCGGATCGGCCATCTGTAAGCGGCTCTTAGAGGAAGGGTGCGTCGTCGTTGGGACGGATCTGGCGGGAGAACGTCTGTCCGCTTTAGAAGCGGATCTCACCGGGAGATTTGGAGAGAATTTCTGGGCTTTACCCATGGACGTGACGGATGAAACGTCGGTCCGAAAGGCTTTTGAGGCGATCAATCTTAGGTACGGCGGCGTGGACATTCTGATCTCCAATGCCGGGATTGCCTTTGTCAAACCCCTGGATGAATTGGAAATCGAAGATTTTCAAAGGGTACAGCGTGTTAACGTGGAGGGAGCACTTCTGTTTTTGAAGTGGGGCATTAAAGTTTTGAAGGCTCAGGGAACAGGTGGCGACGTGGTCCACATCTCCACGAAGAATGTTCCGTCTCCTGGAGCCAGTTTTGGGGCCTATAGCGCCACGAAGGCCGCGGCGCATCAATTGGCCCGTGTGGCCAGCCTGGAACTGGCTCCCTTTGGAATTCGTGTGAATAATCTGGCCCCGGATGCCGTCTTTAAGGGTGAGGGAAGAAAATCTGGGTTGTGGGAGGTTTGTGGACCGGAGAGGATGAAAGCAAGAGGTCTCGATGAACAGGGGCTGGAAGAATACTACAAGAATAGGAATCTTTTGAAGATCCAAGTCCGGGCAGACCATGTGGCCAACGGTGTCGTCTTCTTTGTAACCCGGCAGACCCCAACCACAGGAGCCACGTTGCCCATCGATGGAGGATTGCCGGACGCGACTCCCAGATGAGCTTGTTGGAGGCTGAAAAGGGACATTTCAAACTTGAATTTTAGACCTGGCTGTGGCATTTTAAGGTCACTTATGAGGATAAGGAGGAATCGATGGAAGTTATTTTGATGGAAGATATTCCAGAGCTTGGAAAGATTGGTGATGTGGTTAAAGTCAAAGATGGATATGCCAGGAATTTTCTGATTCCGAAGAACAAGGCGATCAGGGCAACGACCCGCAACCTTAAGAAGTTGCAGCATGAGAAACAGCTCGCGCAGCATCGCATCCAGAAGGTTCAACAGGGAGCGGAGGCGTTGAAGGAAAAGATCTCGGGCATGGTTTGCACGATAAAGAAAGCCGCTGGTGAGACTGGAAAACTGTTTGGGTCTGTAACCAGTATGGATATAGAGGCCTTTCTGAACGATCATGGAATTCCGGTGGAGAAGAAACAGATCCATTTGGAGGAACCCATAAAATCGATAGGTTCCTTCGAGGTTCCCATTCGACTGATGGGTGGGGTCACAGCCACATTGAAGGTGGAGGTTGAGGCGGAGGAAAAATGACACTTCCGTTGTCCAATCCCCCGGCTGAACGTGTCCCGCCTCACAATGTAGAGGCGGAGCAGGCCATTCTGGGAGGAATCCTCCTGGATCCCGATGCCTTGGGAAACGTTATCGAAATTATCGAACCCAAGGATTTTTATCATGAGGCGCATCAAGCCATTTATCAGCAGATCCTCAGCCTTTTTGAGCGTGGCGAGCCCATAGATATTATTACGCTGACGGAGAGCCTCCAGACTCGGCAGCTTCTCGAACGTTGTGGAGGCGCGCAGTATATTACCGGGTTGACGGACCTGGTGGTTACTTCGGCAAACATCATACACTACGCGAAGATCGTCAAGGAAAAGGCAACGCTCCGGAAGCTGATTCAGGTGACAAGCGACATTTTTTCGAGATGCTTTGAATTGGACACGGAGGTGGATTCGTTTCTGGATGAGGTCGAAAAACAGATTTTCACCATCGCGGAAAACAAGATACATCCCGATTACTACCCCATCCGTGAGGTCGTTAAGGAAAGTTTCGAAAGGATCGAAAAGCTAACCCAGGCCAAGGAGTTCATTACAGGGGTTCCCACGGGGTTTGATGACTTGGATAGGTATACCGCCGGCTTTCAGCCCTCTGACCTAATTATCGTGGCGGGTCGTCCCGGCATGGGGAAGACGGCCTTCGCCCTCAATATCGCGCAGCATTGTGCCAGCCAGCATGGAATCGGCGTGGGGATCTTCTCCCTTGAAATGTCCAAGAACCAGTTGGTGACCCGAATGCTGTGCTCGGAAGCACAGGTCGATTCCCAGAGATTGAGAAGGGGATACATTGATCTTCCGGAGATGCAGCGCCTGATCCAGGCGGCGGGGAAGCTGGCGGAGACCCCTATTTTTATCGATGAGTCAGCGACGACTGTTTTAGAAATACGAGCGACGGCGCGCAGAATGATGGCAGAGAACGGAATAGGATTGATTATCGTCGATTACCTGCAGCTCATGAAGGGGCGCGTGGGTGCGGAGAGGAGAGAGCAGGAAATCTCTGAAATATCCAGGTCCTTGAAGATCTTGGCCAAGGAATTGAATGTCCCCATCATTGCCATTTCTCAGCTCAATCGGAGAGTGGAGGATCGGAGAGATCGAAGGCCTGAACTGGCGGACCTGAGGGAGTCTGGAGCGATTGAGCAGGATGCAGACCTGATCCTGTTTATCTATCGGGATGAGGTCTATAACCGGGATGAGGCGAATCCCAACCGCGGGATCGCTGAGGTCATTATCGGGAAGCAGAGGAATGGACCTACGGG
>JAOZMY010000111.1 GCA_029934085.1 bacterium
GGCGGTAGCCCCCGGCCTGAAACATCCGGTTGAAGAGGGGAGCCATCCCGGCGGCTGAGGCGGCGAAGACGAAGTTAACGATCCCCGTCACGAGCCCGCGTTTTTCCGGATACCAGCTCTGCACGATGGTCAAGGCGGGGATATAGATGAAACAGGAGGAGGCGCCGACGAGAAAGGCCCAGAGGTAGAGCGTCCAGAGGCTGGAGGTAAGGACGAGCAGGAGGAGGGAAAGGCCGCAGAGGAGCGTCCCTACCACCATCATCCGGCGGATCCCGAACCGTTCCTGCCAGTGCCCCACGAAGAACATGAGAAGCCCCACTGCGGAAAGGACGAAGAAGAGAATGTTCCCGATGGCGCCCCGGCCCACGTGAAAGACCCCCTGCCAATAGGCGGCCATCACGCCCGGGTATCCGAAGATCAGCGCCCCCGGCCAGAAGATGCAAAGGGCACTTCCGAAAACGGCCTGAATACCCCGTCTCGTATTCACTTCTATTCCCCTTCCCAATGTAATTCCTAAAACACATCAATACAATTCCCTGGCAGCATATCATCAATGCGGAATGGACAAAACCTCGATTTCCTTTTCGACCACATTCAATGCTACCGGATCACCGCCGCGGAGATCGAGCGCATCCTCTAAAAGCACCACGCCGTCACGACCGCCTGCGTCGTGGGGGTGCCGGACGGAAAAGCGGGCAAGATGCTCCGCCGCGAAATGCGACAGGAAGAACACCGGAAGCGTGACGGATAAACAGGGGAAAGGGGGGAATCCCTTCAGGCGTGAATCAGGTGTTTGACCCTTCACGCCTGACGCTTTAAGAAAAAGAGGGCACAGGTCAAGGCAAGAGCACGAAGTCCCAAACAAACCCCATAGTCTTTTCGCCTGGATAGTGGGCAAAAGTCCGGTCGTACCGAAAACCCTCAGGTCAGTCAACAATCTAAAACAATTGTCAGCACTACCGTTTGTAACAAAATAGATTTCTCTTGACATCCTGTTTAAACTTGTCTACTGTCGACAATATGCAGAACGAGGGAGCAAATTTCGTTAGTCCTCGCCTGGTAACGGAGGAAATCCTCGATTTTCTCCGAAAAGCCATCGTGGGAGGCAGGCTAAAAGATGGAGAGAAACTGAGCGAGCCTCGTCTTCAGGAGATGTTTCGAACAAGCCGGTCCCCGATACGGGAGGCCCTGGGTGTTCTGGAACAGGAAGGGCTTGTCGTCCGCATCCCCAGGAAGGGCGCTTTTGTCAATAGAATCACACTCGAAGAATTGAATGACACGACGGCCGTGGTGGCGGTTCTCGAGGGCCTGGCCGCAAGATCCGCCGTCTCCAGGCTGACGGAAGCGGACTTTAAAATAATGGAGCGGCTCCTTCAAGACATGGAGCGAGAGGTTAAAAAATACGCCATCGATAAATACACCGAAACACATAAAAAATTCCATGAAATCTTTGTCTCGAGGTGCGGGAACAAGGTTCTCGCCACCCTCATCGGTAGCTTGAGACAGAGATATGTCCGCCCGAGGGTCACGTCCTTCTACTTCAAACACAACATTAATGCCGCCGTGGACAGCCATAGCGAAATCGTAGAGGCACTGAAAAAGGGGAATCCGGCGGCAGCGGAGGACGTGGTGAAACGACATGTCATGATGGGCCTCGTCACGGATGAAAAACTCTGGGAAGAATAGGAATGGGAATGAAACGCTCAATGGTTTTTGATGTCAACGGGAACAAGCGGGAAGTCCTCGTCTCCCCCAACCAAACCCTCCTTGACGTGCTGAGAAACCAGCTTCATCTGACAGGTGTAAAGGAAGGATGCGGGTTGGGAGAATGCGGTGCGTGCACCGTCCTGTTGGACGGAGATCCCGTGAAATCCTGCTTGATTTTGGCAATGGAAGCGGAAGGGAAAAAAATTCTTACGATCGAGGGTCTGGCACAAGGACGGGACTTACATCCCCTTCAAAAAACGTTCATGGAACACCACGCTTTTCAATGTGGTTTCTGCACACCCGCCATGATCCTGACGGCCAAAGCGCTTCTGGATCGAAACCCCGAACCGTCGAGAAGGGAGGTTACCCGACTCATCTCCGGGAACCTCTGCCGATGCACCGGTTACAAGGATATCATCGAGGCGGTTATGCGGGCGGGTGACGCGCTGAGAAACAAGGTAAACGATGATGAACATGAATAATTTCCATTATATCCGGAAAAGCCCCCGGCGAACCGATGGGGAACTGATCGTTACGGGAAGGGCCCGATACACGGTGGATATCGATCTTCCCGGGATGCTCTACGCAAAGATCCTTAAAAGCCCCCACGCACACGCGAGAATTCGTAGCATCAATACCGGGAAGGCGGAGGAACTGGAAGGTGCTAAGGCGGTTGTAACGGGAAGGGATATCGGAAACAGACGATTTTCCTTTATCGACACGCCCGCCTACCCTGCCGATCAGACTCCCCTTGCCGTGGATAAGGTCCGGTTCATCGGGGAAGGAGTGGCGGCGGTTGCGGCGGAAAGCGAAAAGGCGGCCGAAAAGGCCTTGAGCCTCATCGAGGTGGACTACGAGGAGCTCCCGGCCGTCTTCGACCCGGAAGAAGCGATGAAAGAAGGGGCCCCGATCATCCATGAGGAGATAACACCCAACACAACAACGGCGTGGGAAGATTTCGGGATTCCCCGCGCGAAGTCGCGGCCTTATAAGGCACACCACAATATTTCCAACAGAGTATTCATCGAACACGGTGACATAGATAAAGGATTCCGCGAGGCCGATTATGTGAGAGAAGACCGGTTTGTGATCCCTTCCACAGCGCACGCGGCGCTCGAGCCCCACGCAGCGGTCGCGGACTTTCAACCTACCGGGAAGCTCGATGTTTGGCTTAGCCACATGGGATTCGAACACAAAAGATTTTGGCTCGCAAAACTCCTGGGAATTCCCCTAAGCAATGTCCGGATCCACAAGACCTACGTGGGCGGGGCATTCGGCGGCAAGATCAGCCTTTTCGCCTATGAATTTCTCGCCGCCTATCTCTCGATGCTGACCCGGCGACCCGTGAAAACGATTCTGACGAGAGAAGAGGTTTTCACAACCTGCCCTTCCGCACGAAGAATGATTGTCACTCTGAAAACCGGTGTTAAAAAAGACGGAAAGATTACGGCCCAACACGTGAGGATCATCGACGATGTGGGGGCTTACAGGCGAAGCTCCCCAACCGCGCTCTACCTGACTCATGTGTTCAGGAATCCCATCTACGATATTCCCAACATTCGTCACGAGGGGTATGGGGTCTATACAAACAAGATTTTCACAACGGCGAAACGAGGGCACGGCCTTCAGCAGATGATTTTCGCCGTCGAATCCCAACTCGACATGATCTGCGACGCCCTGGAGCTCGACCGGCTGGAAATACGATTGAAAAACCTCAGAAAAAAGGGGGACGTCCTCCCGAACGGCGACACGCTACGAAGCTACGCCTTACCGGCATGTCTGAAGACCGCGGCGGAAAGAATCGATTGGCGTAGAAAGACGTCGCACAAAAAACCCAACCGGGGGCTGGGAATAGGAACCGCGTCCATGTTCTCCGGCGCGCATAACTTTCCTTTCGCCAGCGCGGCCACGGTGCGACTGAACCACGACGGGCGCGTGATACTCTATACGGGCCAGACCGAGTTCGGAATCGGGGTGGAAACGGTCATGGCACAGATCGTCGCCGAAGTGCTCCGCTGTCCTCTAAAAGATATCATTGTGAACGCCGGTGATTCGGAGATAAGCCCACACGATATCGGTAACTGGCTCAGCGCCGGAATGTTCGTTTCCGGTGAGGCCGTGAAACGCGCCGCCGTGGACCTGAAAACCCAGATGCTACGATACGCATCCGAAGGGCTTGGCATTCCCGACAGCGATCTTGAATTCGAAAATGGGTGGATTATCTCGAAGTCCGACGATTCCCGGAAATGCTCCTTTTCGGATATTTCCAGATACGGCATTCAGATGGCCGGAGGTGATCCTCTTATCGGGAAAGGCTTTACTAAATGCGTTCCGGAGGTTTATTTCTGGAAAGGAAGATACAATAAGACAGCGTCCCTCACTTCGGGGAAAGGGAGATTCACGGAAGCCTACGGACTGGCGGCTGCCATGGCAGAGGTTGAGGTAGACCAGGAAACGGGAAAAGTAAGGGTAATCCACCTCGTGGTGGCAGATGATTGCGGCACCCCCATTAACATAAAATCGGTGGAGGGCCAGATCGTAAGTCAAGCCGTGATGGGAATAGGAGACGTCTTATTCGAAGAAGTCAGATTCGAAAAGGGAGCTGTTCTGAATCCAAACTTTTTAGAATATCCGATTCCCACCGCTTCTGACATCCCGAAAATAGACTCGATCATCGTGGACAGTTATGAACCCAACGGTCCGTTCGGCGCGAAGGAAGTGGGGGAAACCTCGCGGGCCGCGGCCATTGCCGCCGTCGCCAACGCGGTCTGTGACGCCGTCGGAGGAAGAATATTCTCTCTGCCTTTCACGACCGACAGGATCAAAAAAGCCCTTGTCGCGCGAGAAAAGAGAAAGTCATGAACCTATTACCTGATTTCGAATACAGAAGGCCGAAGAGCCTGTCGGGAGTCCTTTCGGCTCTCGAAGAAAGCCAGGGAAAAGCCGTTCTGCTTGCCGGCGGCACCGATCTGATCCCCAGGATGAAACTTGGATTGGAACAGCCGGGGTGGATAATCGATATCAAGGACGTCGAAAATCTCCGCTTCATAACGATCGAGGGAGAAAACCTAACCATAGGAACCCTTACCTCCGTCCACACGGTGGCAAAAAACACCCTGATTAAAACCTATTTTCCCACCCTTCACGAAGCCGCGGTCGCAACGGCGAGTGAGATTATCCAGATACGGGGAACCATTGGAGGGAATCTTCTCCAGGAAACCCGGTGCAACCGGTACAACAAATCGGAAACGTGGAGACACGCTTTTCCTCCCTGCCTCAAGACGGGAGGAAAAGCGTGTAACGTGATAAAAGGCGCGCGAACGTGTCGGTCCGTCTATTGCGGGGACCTCGCTCCCGCCCTCCTTTCCCTCGACGCTTCCGTCGTCGTGGCAACTACGCAGGGCGAACGGGAGATCCCCCTGAACGAAATCTTTACAGGGAATGGCACGAGCCCCTTCTCGTTAAACAAAACCGATTTAGTTAAAATGCTAAAGATTCCCCTTCGCAAAACGAGGGGGCGTTACAAGAAATTCAGGCTGAGAGAGACCATCGACTATCCCATCCTCGGCATCGCCCTATCCGTTGACGATGCTGGGCGGGGATACCTGGTTCTGGGCGCGTGCGGACCCCGCCCCCTGAAGTACGGATTTTCCACCCCGGAAGAGGCGGCTGATATCCCCCGTAAAGCCTTCGAAGACATGAAACCCATTGACAACATGCCTTTACCGCCCCGCTACAGAAAACATCTGGTCCGTGTCTTCGCGGAAAGGGTGCTCGGGGAAATCATTTTTTAAAGTCCATACTTATCCATATTAACCGCCTTGCCTTCCGAACCCTTAGGATCAATCCGCAGGAAGCAAGGCAGAAAAGACCCAAGTATGAGAAGACTATCCAAAGCTTCTGTGCGTGACACCGGGCACATGACATCTTCCGATTTCTCCCTTCTCCGCTTTTTGTGCAAGCCTTATCATCGATTCGGTGGTGGCAAAACCCTTGAGCACTCAGCGTCGTCTTCCCAGGTTTCTTTTGACCATTTTCAATTTCCCTTGACATAACGGTTGAGTAGATCATATTTGGAAAGAGTCGAATAAAGCTGATAATATTTCGATGGATACAGGAGGACAAGCCATGTCGTCATTTTCACATATTACCATCGTTTCGTGTGGCGTGATGAGCCTGGAAATCCGCGCCCTTCAGGACGAGGGATTTTTAGACAGTCCAAACATTCTTTATACGACGCCAGGACTTCATCAGGACCCAGATGAACTTGAGCGACAACTCTTTGCTCAGGTGAAGAAGGCGAAAGAACAAACGGACAAGGTCATCGTGGTCTACGGGGGCAAGTTCTGCTACGTCAACGTCAAGGATCCGGCTCGGACCATGAAGATTCTCATTAACGAACTCCAGCCGGGGGTGGTGCGGATCAATGCCACTCACTGCATGGACATGGTGGCCGAAGAGGAGGAACGCAAACGCATCGCGGAAGAGGTGGCGGGCGGTGAAAGCGTCTGGTGGATGACACCGGGATGGATCAAGTACCG
>JAOZMY010000112.1 GCA_029934085.1 bacterium
GGGTTCCCAATCCCCACACGGGAGACGAATTGGAGGAGCTCATTTCACTCTTCAACGAAATGAGAGAGAAAATTGACACCCTGATTCGGGCGATGAAACACTCCCTCGACAATGTGGCCCACGACCTGCGAACGCCGGTCACAAGGCTGCGGGGGGTCGCGGAGTTGGCCCTGCAGAAAGAATCCCTCTCGGAGGAGTGTCAGGACGCCCTCGCGGAATGTCTCGAAGAATCCCTCGAGATCCAAAAGCTTTTGACTATGCTGATGGATATCTCCGAGGCGGAAACCGGCGTTCTCAAGCTCGACCTCCAATCCCTTTCCGTGAAACAACTGATAAAAAAGATAATAGATCTATACGGCCTTGTGGCAGAGGAAAAGGGGATTTCTCTCGAGGCATCCGTGCCCGACGACCTCTTCGTGATGGCGGACCCGACCCGTTTGGGGCAGGCCTTTGCCAACCTGGTCGACAATGCGATAAAATTCACCCCCCCCGAGGGGCAGGTCACAATCAGGGCCTTCGAACAAAACGGGAACGTGGCCATCGAGATTCGGGACACGGGGGTGGGAATCCCTGAAAAGGATCTGCCCCGGATCTGGGAACGGCTCTATCGGGGAGACGAGAGCCGTTCGAAAAAAGGGCTTGGATTGGGCTTAAGCCTGGTCAAGGCCATCGTGACCCTCCATAGGGGAGAGGTCACGGTGCAAAGCCGGCCGGGCGCGGGAACCACGTTCACAATCGTGCTCCCCTCCGCGAAGGGAACCAAACCCTTCGAACTAACAACCATTACAAAAATTTAATCTTGGTGAAAGGGACTCGAAAGGTTTTAGGGCTATTAGGAAAGACGATGAAATGGGTAATAAAATCGATGGACAGAGGGAGAAGAAGGAATTTCTATCTCCGTTTCCTCGGAATAGTAGGCCTCTCCCTTTTCTTTGTCTTTGGCCACATCTCCCAAGCCTACGCAAAGACAGCGGAATCGACCTTTCCTCCGGCCAGCATGGTCCAGAGCGCGGCCAAACGCGCCCTCCCCTCCGTCGTTCACCTCGACATCCAGAAGGAATCCCCTTCGGACCTCCATTTGTCCCGCTACTTCCCTCTTCTCACTCCCCCGAAGGCAAAGGTTGGAGATTTGATCAAGGCGCGCTTCGGAACGGGAATCATCATAAATCCTCAGGGCTACATCCTCACCAACGCCTTTTTAATCGAAGGGACCCGAAAGGTTCGTTGCCTCCTTCTCGACGGGAGATGGTTCGACACGAAATGCGTCGGAATGGATCCCAAAACCGACATCGGAATCTTGAAAATCACTAAGAGAGGATCCTACCCAGCCATCGCGGAAGGGGATCCCAAACATCTCTCCACCGGTCAGTGGATCGTGGCCCTCGGACACTTCGAACCTAACAAACCCACCATTGCCACAGGAATCATCAGCGCAGAACACCGATCATCGGTTCTGGAGCCGGAAACTCCTCAGGATTTCCTGCAAACGGATACACAAATCAACCTCGTTAACACGGGGGGCCCTCTCATCGACCTTAAAGGGACCGTGGTAGGGGTCAACGATGCTCTCCTATCACGTATTGCTCCCTTAAGTGGAATCGGTTTCGCCATTCCCTGGACGATCGCCAGCCATGTCGCACAGCAGCTCATCGAAAGCGGTTCGATCGAACACGGATGGCTCGGCCTCCAGGTTCAGGATGTCATCTTCCGCTCCAAGAAGGGCCGCCTCGGATTCATCAAAAGCGTCATGGTCCTGCACGTCATCAAAGACAGCCCTGCGAACAGGGCGGGGATAAGGGTTGGAGATATCATCAAATCCTACGGGAAAACCCCTATTCAAAACGTGACGCAACTTAAACGTCTCGTATCCAGAAGCCCCGTGGGGAGCAAGGTCAAGATGAAAATCTCCCGCCACGGAAGAGAAATGACCCTATCGGTCACAGTAGGGAAACGTGAAGAGACATTGCCTTCTTCGGATCTGAAAGAAAGACTGGGAATTTTTGTCATTCCCCTTGGCAGGAATTCCCCCAAAAAACAAGGCGGTGTTATCATTACATGGGTAGATCCCAACGGCCCGATGGGACGCGCGGGATTCGAACCTCATGACATCATCCTTGAGATCAACGGGAAACCCATAAAAACGGGGAAGGACATAGAACAAGTCCTAAATTCCTTAAACCTGGGGGGTTACCTCCTCTTCCACGCCGTCGATCACCGGACCGGGCGTATGGGATACGTCCAGATCCGCACGCGATAGCTTTTTCCACTTTATTACAAATTTGTAATCCATCCGTAAGATTCATGAAATATTCGTGGATTAGTTTCTCACCAGGAAAAGGAGAGAAGGAATCTCAAACCAAAGGAGTAAAGGATGGAAACTCAATCGCCGGAAAAAGATCTCTTGGACCTTCTGGAAAACAACCTGAAGCTCCGGGAGCAGTTGGCTTCCCTGGAAAAGGATTCAAAGGCATGGAACAGGGAACGGGAGAAGGACGATCTGGAAAACATCACGACCCTCATCAAGGAACTGGGAACCAACATATCCCAGGCTATGGGTGATTTCAACGCCTTCCGGATCATGAACGACCTCTTTCAAGATCTGAAAACGGTCAAGGAAGAATTGGAACAGTCCTACCCCCACTCCGATAAGCTCCGGCAACTGAAAATCGACTGGGCCAAACTTGAAAAAACATTCGAGGAAATGGAAAAACACGTCAACTCCGCAGGACATGAAACGGAGATATCGTTTTTCTGAGAGGAGATCAAAGCAATCAATGTACTCCCACTGTCCGTGACGCTCATACTCAAACCGCTCTTCACAAGAAGGCGGAAAAGGAAAGGAGAGAAAAGATGAAGAAAAAGATACATCTCAAACCAAAACTTTTTTCGTTAAAATTTCTTGCGGTCGTTCTGATCGTGGGGTTCCTCATGGTAAGCCAGGCTGTTTTGATAGCCAACCCCGTGTTTGCCGGGACGCCCCCCAAATCCTTTGCAACCCTGGTAGCAAAGGTCAAAAACTCTGTCGTCAACATCTCAACCACCCAGATCATCAAGGAATCTCCCATGCTTCCGTTTTTCATGCCCAACGGTCCTTTTGGGAGGTTTCAAGGGCCCATGCCCGAAAGGAAAATGAAGGTTCACGCCCTTGGGTCGGGTTTCGTTATCGACAAGGACGGACTGATCCTGACCAACAACCACGTGGTTGCAAAGGCGAGCAGCATCAAGATAAAACTGGCTAACGGCAAAGTATACGACGCCAAGGTTGTCGGACGTGACCCGAAAACAGACCTCGCCCTTATTAAAGTAAAACCCGGGAAGGATTTTCCCAGGCCCGTCAAGCTGGGTGATTCGGACGCCATCCAGGTTGGAGACTGGGTCGTCGCCGTGGGAAACCCCTTTGGCCTAGGACACACCGTCACGGCCGGCATTATCAGCGCGAAGGGCCGGGTTATCGGGGCCGGTCCCTACGACGACTTCCTTCAGACCGACGCGGCCATCAACCCGGGCAACAGCGGGGGTCCCCTCTTCAACATGAAGGGAGAGGTCGTTGGAATCAACACCGCCATCATCAAAGGCGGGCAGGGCATCGGATTCGCCATCCCGATCAATTTAGCGAAAAAACTCCTTCCCCAGCTTGAGAAAGGGAAGGTCATTCGCGGATGGCTTGGTGTCCAGATACAGGATGTCACCCCGGAACTCGCCAAGTCCTTCAAGTTGAAAAAGGATCAGGGCGTTGTAATCTCCTATGTCTTCCCCGACACTCCCGCGGAAAAAGCTGGGCTAAAGCAGGGTGACGTCATCATCGCCTTCAATGGGAAAAAGATTAAAAATGCCTATGATGTCTCCCGCATGGTCGCCGCGACGGCACCAAATACGAAAGCGACCATCAAGATAATCCGGAACGGTGAGGAAAAGGAACTACAAGTTACCATCGGAACCATGCCGGAGAGCGGCCAGTTGGTCCCGACAACAGGAGACACGTGGGGAATGCAGGTTCAAAAGATCACGCCGGAACTCGCAGAACGTCTGGGCCTTGCCCCCTCCCAAAAGGGCGTGGTCATCACAGAGGTGCGCGCAGACAGTCCCGCCGCCAATGCGGGCCTCCGGCCGGGGGATGTCATCCTGGAGATCGACAGGAAGAAGATCCGGGGCATTAAGGACTATGAAACCGCCCTCCGAAATGCTCGGGGTGAAAACGGGCTTCTGGTCCTGATTAAACGAGGGCGGGGAAACCTCTATGTGGTTCTCAAAAAGAAGACAAACTAAATCCTGGTTTGTGACAGGAAAGGGGGTCATGAAAATGAAAAAGGAAAGATGGATTGTTGGAATCATCCTTGCGGGGTTTGTCCTGACGAGCTTTCTAATCCTTACGATACGACCCGTGAAAGCAGCAAACGCGCCGAAGATTTACAAGATGGAAGGAACCATCTCGGCTATAGACTTAAAATTCAACACGGTGGTCGTGAATGTCCCATTGACGGAGAAAAAAATCTTCAAGGTGGGCGGGCCGTTGGCAAAAGACGCAACTCTCAAGAAGGGAGATAATACCAATCTCACCTTGAAGGATTTTAAAGTAGGTGACAAAGTTATCGTGGAGTGGGAACCTACCTCCCAAGGACATTTGATCAAATCACTTGAAGGCAGGTAGGTTATAAAAACGCTATCTTTCTTCTCCTCCTTTCTCCCCTCATAAGGCCTGCTTCAGACCCCCTGAAGCAGGCCTCCTCCCTCCTTTTTCGGATTTTCATCCATGCAGGGATCGATCCAGCGCCTTCAAGGAAGTTTCCAGCATAATCTCCGAAAGCGTGGGATGGGCATGGATGGTTTCAGCCAGTTCCGCTACCGTACACCCTGTTTTGACAGCCAAGGTGGCCTCACCCAGCAACTCTGTCGCGTGGGGTCCGATGAGATGAACTCCCAAAATCTTGCCACTTCCCTTTTCTGATACGATCTTGGCCTGACCAGCGATATCGCCAAGCGCGTGCGCCTTACCAAGGATTCGGAACAAAACAACATCCGAGCGCGCATCGACTCCCAAGGTCTGGGCCTGGGCCTCCGTCAACCCAACATTAGCCACCTCCGGGGCCGTGAAAATGGCACCTGGAACGGCTGAATAATCCATTTTTCTGGCATTTCCCATCGCGTTTTCTGCCGCGATACGCCCTTCCATAGAAGCAACATGGGCCAACATGACCTTGGAGGGTCCCAGGACATCTCCAATAGCATAAACGTTTGGCGCACCGGTCTCCATACGCTCATCGACTTTAATCCATCCTCTCCTCTCCATCTGGGCACCAAGGGCCTCAAGGTCACCGAGATCCGCCGTGTTGGGTAAACGCCCCACACAAACAAGAACCTTATCCACCAATTCGAAGGAGGGCTTTTTGTCCCTCTCCGTAGGAGACTCAAGAAAAGGGGAAGGGCCTATCTTCACGCGCAACTTCCCTTCCTGTTCTGAGACGGCCTCGACGCTTCTGTTTACCATGAAGACGATTTTTCTCTTCTTCATCTCACGCTGAAGCACCTTGGAGCAATCCTCATCCACCGAAGGCAGGGGTAACATGCGGGACAAGGCCTCTACCACAATGACCCTGGTCCCCAAGGAGGAGAACAAAAAGGCAAACTCGCATCCGATCACCCCACCGCCTACAATCAGGATAGACTCAGGGACCTCTCGCAATTCAAGGGCATGATCGCTGGAGAGAATCTTTTCTCCGTCGAAGGGGAAACCCGGCAAACTGAGAGGGCGGCTGCCTGTTGCCAGAATAAGTCTGTCCCAAACGATATCCTCTTTTCCTCCCTCATTCAGCCGAACCCGAATCATGCCACTTTCCTTCAGGTAGCCTGTCCCTTCCAGGACACGAATACGATGGTGTTTCAACAGATTTAAAACCCCTCTGCACTGATCCTGAACAACCTTTTCCTTTCTCTCCAACAAGCGGGACATGTCTACCCGCACATTCCCGTCGATTGTAATCCCAAATGTATCGGCTTTTCTCAATTTATTTAGCAATTCCGCAGTAGTAATCATCACTTTGGAGGGGATGCAACCTCGGTTTAAACAGGTTCCTCCAACGCTATCCGCCTCAACCAATGTAACTTCAGCCCCCAACTGCGCAGCCCTTATGGCCGCCACATATCCTCCAGGGCCCGCACCCAATA
>JAOZMY010000003.1:0-36335 GCA_029934085.1 bacterium
AAAAAGAGATGTTCCATATCGTTCCTTTTTTAGAATTTTGCAGAAATTATACTTTAATAGGCGGAAATGTAAAGGGAAACCAGGGGGCAGGATTACTTTTTTTTCTTGGCTGTGCGCAGGCTCTTCCAGTGCTCGAGGCGTTTCCGAATCTTCTCCTCGTAGCCTGCTTTTTTGGGGCGGTAGAAGGATTTTTTCGCAAGGCCTTCCGGGAGATAGGTTTGATCCACGACACCGTCGGGGTCATCGTGGGGGTAGAGGTATTCCTTCCCGTATCCCAGGGCCTTCATCAAGCGGGTCGGGGCGTTTCTCAGGTGAAAAGGGACAGGAAGGGCGCCGGTTGTCTGGATTTCACGGAGAACTTCTCCGTAGGCCTTGTAGATGGCGTTGCTCTTTGGGGCACAGGCCAGATAGATAGCGGCCTGCGCAAGGGCCAGTTCTCCCTCTGGGGAACCGAGGAAACGGTAGGATTCCATCGCCTGGGTGGCGATGAGCAGGGCCATGGGGTCGGCATTCCCGATGTCCTCCGTGGCGAAGCGGATCATGCGGCGGGCGATGTAGAGGGGATCCTCTCCAGCGGCCAGCATTCGCGCAAGCCAGTAAAGGGCCGCATCGGGGTCGCTTCCGCGAAGGCTTTTGTGGAGGGCGGAGATGAGGTTGTAGTGTTCCTCCCCTGCCTTGTCGTATAGAAGGGTTTCGCGGCGGATGGCCTCTTTCGCAGCCTCCGTGTCGATCACGCGGTTCCCCTCTTCATCAGGAGGGGTGGACAGAACCAGGCCTTCCAGCAGATTCAGGGCGATCCGCGCGTCCCCGTCACAAATCTCGCTGATATGAGTCAAAATGGTGTCGTCAACGTGGGGTTGATACGCCGCCAGGCCTCTTTCTTCGTCAGAGAGGGCCCGTTCGAGGAGTTGCTTGATCTGCTCGGGCTTGAGCGGCTTCAGTACAACGATCTTGGCTCGAGATCTCAAAGGAGGGATGACCTCAAAGGAGGGATTTTCCGTCGTCGCGCCGATGAGGATAAAGGTTCCATCCTCCACGTAAGGGAGAAAGGCGTCTTGCTGGGATTTAGAGAAACGATGGATCTCGTCCACGAAGAGGAGGGTCTTCTTTTTTTGTGACGCCCAGAGATCCTTCGCCTCTTTTGCCGCGTTGCGGATGTCTTTCACTCCTGAGAATACCGCGCTCAGGGTGATGAAATGACCCTTGAGATGCTCCACGATGAGAAAGGCGAGAGTCGTTTTCCCGCTCCCCGGGGGTCCCCAAAGGATCATGGAGCGGATTTGACCCGCCGTGAGCTGTTTCCGGAAGGCGGCATTGGGGGCAAGGATATGTTCCTGACCGACCATTTCCGAAAAAGAGCGTGGCCGCATCCGCTCTGCAAGGGGGATGTGCTCAAGGGGGGATTCGGGGGTCATGATGGAGATCAGGGTTCGGGATTTTGAGAAAGGGCCTCTTTGAAGAAGCGGACGAAGTAGTCGGCGCCGGACCAGACCGTCATGATAAGGGCGATCCAAAGGAAGATCATGCCCAGCCGTTCGATGGGAAGGGAGAGGTAGTCGTAGTGGAGGATGAGGAGATTCGTAGCGATGGATTGGCTCAGGGCCTTATATTTCCCGAGCCGACTGGCCGAGATGATGATATTTTCCGTGGCCGCGATCCCTCTAAGGCCGGTCACGGCGATCTCTCGGCCGATGATGATCGTCACGATCCAGGTTGGCGCGCGGTTCAGGCCGATGAGCATGATCAGGGCGGAGGTTAGCAGGAGCTTGTCCGCCAGAGGATCGAGAAAACGCCCCAGGCGGGTGACGATTTTCATCCGTCGCGCGAGGTATCCGTCCACGATGTCCGTTAAGGAAGCGAGTAGGTAAAGAAGGGCCGCGAAGAAGCTGGGTAGTTTTGCGGGAAAGAAGAGGAGAACCACGATCACGGGGATGACGGCGATCCTCGCGAGTGTGAGGCGATTGGCAAGGTTCCAAAGTTTTTCAGGTGGATACGTTTTCAAGGGATCTACCGATACATCCGGTAATAGGTCAGGACTTTCTTGATATAGTCTTTCGTCTCTCTGTAGGGGGGGACCTTCCCATACTGGTCCACGCGGTTTGGGCCGGCGTTATAGGCGGCGAGGGAAAGGGAAAGATCACCGTTGAACTTCTTAAGGAGCATTTTGAGATATTGTACACCGGCCCGGATATTCTCTTCAGGATCGAAGACGTCTTGAACGGAGAGGTCTCGGGCCGTTTCAGGCATAAGTTGCATCAACCCCTGAGCCCCCTTCTTGGATACGGCGTAGGGGTTGAAATCGGACTCTGCGTGGATGACCGCCTTGATAAGGGCCTTGCTTACCCCGTATTTTTTTGCATATCTGTTGATGAGGGGCTCATACTTGGCGGGGTTCCTCGTATAGGCCCGGAGCACGGTCCTGGCGCTGGACTCTCTATCCCGTATGTACAGTTTGTATTTGTTACTGGTTGGAACGTTGGTGAAGTGATAGACTCCGTTGGCGTCTACCATGACGTAGATCCCAGAAAGGACCGGGAGGGGCAAGAAAACCATGATTGCGAAGAGGCCGGCACAAGCCAATCCTTTTATCCTGTTCGTTTTGATATCTTTACCTTTACCCATTTTTTGTTTGGAAACAAGGTCAAAATTCTATTTTGCAACAAATATACGCAATTAAACGCTTTTGTCAATATGGGATGGTCATGATTTTGTGCCAAATCAAGCGATTTGGACTTTGATTGAAAAATCTTTCACTTTATTTTATCATAATGTGCGAATTGGTGTAATCATTAGAGGTATAAAGGGATTTTAAATGTCTTCAGGGTCATTTTGGGTGCTCGTTCAGACGCCCGTCAAGCGTGAAGCCCAGGAGAATGCCTTCCACTTCGACAAGCGAGACATGGCGTTAGGCCTATTTGGGGATGGGACGTTTGTCGATGGCGACGAGACGTTTCTGAGCCTTTTGGGGAAACCTTCCTATCCCGTGAAACTTGAAGAGGTCTTTAACCCCGAACATACGAAGATGCTGTTGCAGGTTTTTTCTGAACCTGCGTCGCCGGCCCTGTATTTCGAAGTGGAAAGGCGGGGTGAGAGGTACACGGTGTCTACCTTTCGGTCTACAACCGACAAGGATCGATATTTTTGGTTGGTGGTGGACAAAACGAGCCATCCGACGGGAAAACCAATCGTGGGATTCGAACAACGCTATCGTCGCCTGTTCGAAAACCTCAAAGATGCCGTGTTTGCCAGTACCGTCGAGGGGAGATTTATCGATATCAATCCTGCCGGCGTGGAGATGCTGGGCTATAGCTCGAAGGAAGAGGTGTTGAAATTAAACATCCTGACGGATTTATACTACTATCCCGAGGATCGTTTGAAATACCAGGAAATCATCGCGAGGCAGGGGTATGTGAGGGATTATGAGGTTGTGTTCAAGAAGAAAGACAAGACCCCTCTCTTTGTCTCCATGTCGAATATCGCCGTTTATGATGAGGAGCGAAAGGTCCTGGGATATGAGGGAATCTTCCGAGACCTAACCCGTCAGAAGCAGATCGAGGAAGAGCTCAAGCGCAAGAATGCACAGTTGGAATCGTATGTGTATACCGTCTCCCACGACTTAAAGTCCCCCGTCATTGCCATACAGGGCTTTTCCCGTCTTTTGATGAGACGCTATCGAGACGTGCTGGACAAGAAAGGCGTGGAACTTTTAGAACGGATTATGGGAATTTCTAAGCGAATAGAGAAGATGATTATGGATCTTCTTGCCTATTCAAAGGCAGAGAAAGATGCCGTGGGAGAGTTTGAATTTATCGATACGTATCAGGTCGTCCAGTCCATCATTGAGGAGTTGAAGTTGAAATGGGAGGGACATCCTGTTACATTTAATGTGAGTGAGGGGCTGCCGGAGATTCTTTTTCACCCCGGGAGCTTCAGGCAGATCATGTCGAACCTTATCGACAATGCCATCAAATATAGTCGGCAGTCGCCCTCATCGGTTGTGACCATCGACTGTTGGATTGAGGACGGTTCTGTGGTATTTTCGGTAAAGGACAATGGCATCGGCATTGACCCAACCCTGCAAGATAAGATATTTGATGTCTTTGAAAGGGGAGAAGCTCCGGAGGAGATTGAAGGAACAGGAATCGGATTGAGCATCATCAAGCGGATTATTGAAACCCATCATGGGAAGATCTGGCTTGATTCGGAGAAAGGTAAAGGGACAACCTTCTACGTGCGGTTGCCGGTTCGCACGTTGAAGAGGAAAGAGACCGCTTCCCACCGAGATGGTGCGCTTATGTGAGGTTGTCCGGTTGAGAGGGTTGTGGAAAGTCGCATAAAAATTTTTAGGAACTACCTGCGGGCCCTGATCCAGGCGGTTTTTCCGTCTGAACCTTGGTTTATTCTCCTCTTTTCTCAAATAGGCGTCAGAGAGACCCATAGGATTTTCCTGTCGTTTCCTTTTGAAGAGAACTTTTTGACCGACAAGATGACAACGTATCTCCTCCCGAAACTCCCTAAGGATATGTCAGCCCCCGTGTATCGTCGGGATCTCGTTCCTGATTTTTCTGTTTCCTCGGTCAACGTGAAATACGATATCACGGCGCCCATCTCCTACAATGGTCGCCAGATAGGCCTTTTCTGGGTGGGAACCTATGACTGGAACGGTTTCATGACGCTTCAGAGGAAGACGGTTATCCACCTTGCCGCACTTATCGGGTTTATGCTGGGGGTCTTTGCGCAGTCGGAGATGCAGGAACAGGATCTCATCGCATCAGAGATACGTTTCCGGGATTTGGTTCGCCATCTGGATGATGCCGTCTTTGTGGCGGAGAACGATCGCCTTGTCTATGTCAATCCCTCCTTGAGCGCGCTTTTTGCCTCCCCGGAGTCGGAAATCCTCGGGAAGTCCCTTCAGGAATGGATATATCCTGATGATGTGGAGGCTTTTAAACTCAGGTGGAAGCGTCTGCTGTATGGCGAGCCCTTTCCCCAGGACTATGAGATCAGGTTCAGGAACAAAGAGGGGGAAACTCGACAATGTCTCCTGACCCTTCGTAGGATGCCCTCTACGAAAGAGCCCGTTATCTTAGGGACCCTAAAGGACGTTACGGGGCTTAAGAATATCTGGAACGGTCTGTACGAGGCGAAGAAGAAGGAGGCCATTGGGACCCTGGCGGGAGGTATGGCCCACGATTTTAACAATATCTTGGGAAGCATCCTTGGGTACGCCTCCCTGATCAAGCGTGAGGTCTCCACGGGCGAGAAACTCTATCACTATGCGGATGGTATCGAACAGTCTTCCAACCGGGCCGCCAAGCTGATTCAGCAGCTTTTGGGATTTTCCTTCAAAGGACGATACAAGGAAATCCCCTTTGTGTTACAGGGAACCCTCCAGGATCTAAAGGAAATCCTCGAAAACATGGTGGATCCGTCCATAGAGATTGTCCTTCAAATGGCGCGGGAGCCCCTGATGATCCTTGGGGATATGGATCAGGTTCACCAATCGCTGTTGAATGTTTGTTTGAACGCCAAGGATGCCATGCCGGAAGGGGGTGTCCTCAAACTCGGCCTCTCAAAACGGTGGATCCCTGCGGCAAAGACCTCTTTGAACCAGAAGCTGTTCCCTGGTGTCTATGCCCAGGTAACCATTGAAGACACGGGATGCGGCATGCATAAGGGGGTCTTGGAAAAGATATTCGATCCCTTTTTTACGACCAAAGAGGTGGGCAACGGTGTCGGTCTGGGCCTGTCCATGACATATGGGATTGTCAAGAGTCACGGTGGATTCATTGAGGTGGAGAGCACTCCCGGGAAGGGGAGCCTTTTCAAGATTTGTTTCCCCCTTTACGAGGGGGCGTCCGAGTTACCTGAGGATCAGGACTTTGATCCCGCCTTTTTAGGGAAGGGGGAATGGATTCTTGTGGTGGATGACGATGAAGAGTTCCGAAATAGGTTGAGAGAGATCCTGGCGAGCCATGGGTATCATGTGCGTCTCGCAGAAAATGGGGAAGAGGCCGTCAGGCTCTATAGAGAGGCCTTTCCCTTTACCACCTTTCATCTCGTTCTCCTCGATATGTCCATGCCTGTCATGGGTGGGGAGGAGACCTTTTGGGAGCTCAAGCGAATTGACCCCGATGTGACGGTGGTCTTGATGACCGGGTTTGCCTTGGACGGGGATGTGCGAGACCTCCTTCAGTCAGGGGTCCCCGGTTATATCCAAAAACCCTTCAAGACAAGCAGCCTTCTGAGGGCGGTTCGGACGACGCTGGATCTAAACGGATAAACGTTTTACCCTTTCCGCCGCCTTTTTGCCTTCCTCTATCCCGATACTCAGCGCTTTTTTGTTCAGATCCGCGCTCCAGGGGGGAACCCGTTTCAAAACGGCCTCTGTGAGGGAGGAGACCTTTACGATCTTGGAGATCTCTGCGATGGCCCCGATGGCGATGATATTAGCCACAAAGGCCTTTCCCAGTTCTTCCTTAGCCAGTCGTGTGAAAGGGATCTGATAGGCCTGGTTCGTGGGAACCTGGTGGACCAGAGAGCTATCCACGATGAGGAGCCCATCTTTTTTCAGGTCGAGATAGTATTCATCACACGATTTCTGGTTCATGCAGAGGAGAAGGTCGAGACGATTGGCCTTAGGGTAGTAGATGGTCTCGTCGCTGATGATGACCTCGGATTTGCTCGCGCCGCCTCGGGCCTCGGGACCGTAACTCTGTGTCTGGACAACATTTTTCCCGTCGTAAATCCCGGCGGCCTCCGCGAGGATGATTCCAATGAGGATCAGTCCCTGGCCACCTGAACCGGATAATCTTACTTCGTAACGCATCTGTTTTCTCCTTTACGCCAGTCCCTTGGCTCTTTCTCTTACCTTTTCGTATTCTTCCTCGTAAACGGGCAGGTCTTTGTCGACGAGGATCCCCGTGATGATTTTATCCTTCAACTCTTCGGGAGACATCTTGGCGGCCTTTTCAACTGGGATGGAGTTGTCCCGCTGCCATTTCAACATGTCGACGGCCGATCCCAACTTGTTCTGGCGTCCATACTGGACATGGCAGTGCGTGACAACCTCCACGACGCTGAAGCCCTTTTTGAGGATCGCCTTTTCGATGAGATTGTCCAGCAGCTTGGCGTTGTATACCGTTTGCCTGCCGACAAAGACGGCCCCCGCAGTTACGGCCAACTCGGAAATCTTGAAAGCCTGCTCGATACTGTTGTAAACGGCCGTGGAGGCCCGCATTCCATAGGGTGTGGTAGGGGAGTATTGTCCACCCGTCATCCCGTAGATACTGTTATTGAGGATGATGGCTGTGATATCGATGTTCCGGCGGGCGGCATGGATAAAATGATTCCCCCCGATCGCCATGCTGTCACCGTCTCCCATGATGGTGATCACGTTGAGCGATGGTTTTGCCAGCTTGACGCCCGTAGCGTAGGTCAAGGCGCGGCCATGAGTGGTATGAAGGGTGTTGAAATCCACGTAAACGGGGAGCCGGCCGGAACACCCGATCCCGGAAACGAGAACGATATCATCTTTTGAAAGTCCCGTCTTGTCGATGGCGCGGATGAGCGATCCCAGCAGGATCCCGTTGCCGCAGCCTGGACACCAGACGTGCGGGAATTTCTTGTCGTGTCGAAGATAGTTATGAATGAGTCTCGTATACTCAGGCATCAATAGACCTCCTTGAGTTTTCGTAAGATGTCATCCGGTGTAATGACCTGTCCATCCACGCGGTTGAGGGTGATAATCCGGGCATAGCCTTGGTCCACGCGTTTTACCTCACGGGAGTATTGCCCCATATTCATTTCAGGAATGATAACGGCGCGGACGTTTTTGAGGATCTCTTCAACCGCCCCCCGCATGAAGGGCCAGATGGTGATGGGGCGAAAAACCCCAACCTTTTGACCTTTCTCGCGGGCGAGGATCGCGGCCTGCTTCGCGGATCGTGCCACGGAGCCATAAGAAATAATGGCGACCTCGGCATCGTCCATCAGGAAATATTCCCCCTCCTGAATATAGGGGAGTCCTTTGTCGATTTTCCTGTGAAGTCTGTGTATGAAGGCGTCCACTTCGTCCGGCCTCGATGTGGGGAAGCCCCGAACGTCATGAACCAAACCGGTAACATGGTAGCGATATCCGTCACCAAAAGCGGACATGGGGGGAACCCCGATGCTGTTATCTTCATAGGGGATATACCAGTCCGGAGGGACGTTGGGCCGGACGCGCTCGATGATTTCAAGGGACTCCGCGGGAGGTAGTGTGATCTTTTCGCGCATGTGGGCGATGACTTCGTCCGTGGTCAAAATTACGGGGACACGGTAGCGCTCCGAGAGGTTGAAGGCCTTGATGGTGGCGTAAAAGCACTCCTCGACGGAATGGGGGCAGAGAACGATAATGGGGTGGTCTCCGTGGGTGCCCCAGCGGGACTGCATGATATCTCCCTGGGCCGGATTCGTTGGGAGACCGGTGCTGGGACCGCCCCGCATGATGTTGACCACCACACAGGGAACCTCTGTGATACAGGCGAATCCAATGTTTTCCTGCATGAGGGAAAATCCAGGCCCGCTTGTCGCCGTCATCGATTTGACGCCTGTGAGGGAGGCCCCGATAATAGCGCCCATGCTTCCGATTTCATCTTCCATCTGGACGAAGGTTCCGTCCACCATGGGCATTTTCACGGACATCCCTTCCGCGATTTCCGTGGCGGGCGTGATGGGGTAGCCTGCGAAAAAACGGCATCCGGCGGCGATTGCCCCTTCGACGATGGCTTCGTTTCCTTGAAGAAGAAGTGGTTGGTTTGTATTACCCATGGGCGGATCCTCCTTTCCCTGCATTCAGGCGATCTTCCGTGATGACCGTAATGGCGAAATCCGGACATCTCAATTCGCACTGCATGCAGGCTATGCAGGCTTCGAGGTTCTTGGCATACGCATGCCCCTCTTCGTCCTGTGCCAGGACCCCTTTCGGGCAGAAGGCCACGCAGATACCGCAGCCCTTGCACCACGCCTTGTAGACATCGATCGCGACGGTTTTCCGGCGTTTGGTCGTCTTTGTGGTTTTTCCTTCTTTGGCTTGTTTGGCTACTTTTGCCATTGATTCCCCCTATGTGGTGTATATTTTCCAGGGTTGAGGATCCCCCAAGGTGGCGGTGATATTCGCCTTTTTGGAAAGGCCCTCTGATGTCTTAGTGAGATACATGATAATGTTTTAAAGGGACAACAACATCGTGGTTCTGTTGGATCGGGTGATGCTGTATAAGGCCGGGGACAGATTCCTCCTGATTTCCCATAACTTATCGGCCTCGGTTTGGTTTCTTGCCTGAAAAGAGGTCGATAGCGGCCGTTTTTATGGCACATTTTCCGGGTGTTGTCAAGTTGCGCCCCCATTATAGGCTTAGAAACCACCTTTATTGTTTCGGTAAAGACCTTTTGGAGAGATTATTGGGGCCTTTAGGGGGCGTGCGTGTTGTTTTTCCACCATTGTCTAATGTATATTAAAGAACAGGAGGAGACAGGAAGTGATCCCGATTAGAGATGATAATCCGACTGAACTGACGCCTTACGTGACGATTACCCTGATCGCGTTGAATGTGATAGTCTTTATCTATCAACTTGCCCTTGGGCCTCAGGGAAACCAGGCGCTCGTTTTAAGGATGGGGATCATCCCGTATGAATTTACTCATGCCGTCGATATTCCCCCCTACGTGTCTCATCCGCTTATTTTCAATCTGTTCGCCGCCATGTTCATGCATGGAGGGATCTTTCACCTTTTGGGGAATATGCTCTATCTTTGGATCTTTGGGAACAACGTGGAAGATGCCATGGGGCACGTCCGTTTTATCATCTTTTATCTCCTCACGGGGGTCATGGCGAGCGCGGTCCATATCATCCTGATGCCCAATACCACGGTGCCCATGATCGGGGCCAGCGGGGCTATTTCAGGGGTTCTCGGGGCCTATTTTGTTCTGTATCCCTGGGCGAGGGTCCATACCCTCATCTTCCTCTTCTTTTTCGTGACGGTTATCCAGGTCCCCGCGATGGTCATTTTGGGGTTCTGGTTTGTGTTTCAACTTCTCAGCGTGTTCAGCAAGAGCAACGTGGCCTGGTTTGCCCACATCGGCGGATTCTTGTCAGGGATGTTCCTCGTCCGCTTCTTCCTGAGAAAGAGGTTCCGTTTCCACGGTTCCGTCTTCAGGAAGGTGTGAGGCGGGGGATTCCTGACCCCATCGTTTTAGATCGTCCAATTTTTCCTTCGTGATTTCGGTTCCCCCGCAGGGAAGAAGAACATTGTTGTGGGTTAAAGGTTCTTCCGTTAACGGATAGGGCGAGATCCTGACGGCCTCTTCCCAGAGTGATGTTCCAGGGATGGGGGAGTATTCCGCGAGCGAGGGACGGACACCCCGCTCCAGGACGGCGGCCACACTGGCCTTCACCTCCTCGAAGGTCTGGCCAGGGAGGCCGACGAGGAGATAGACCTTGATGTCTTCATGCGTGAAACCTGCGTTGAAGAGGTGGGAGAGTGCGTGATCGAATTCTTTCAACGTGACCTTGGAACCCAGGCGGCGTTGCATTTCCGGGTGAATCGTCTCAAGGCTGAGCCGAAGGGTATGGAACCCGCTTGCCTTCATGAGTTCCGCGATTTCCCGGGTGATCAGGCGGACGTGGATACCGTTGGGGGTGTGGAACCGGAGGGAGAGCCCTTGATTCAAGAGGTTTTTAAGGAGGGGAATGAATCTCGTGGGAGCGTTGACCAACAGGGCGTCGTCGTAGAAGGCAAAATCTTGGACCCCAAACAAATGGTGTAACCTGGTGATGTCGTCTGCGAGTCGATCGATCGGTTGTTCAATAAACCGTGGATTGAGGAGGTTGGAGGCGCAGTAAGGGCAACGGAATGGACATCCGTGACTCGAGCGTATGCAAAGGAAATGCTGGGTGTTGTATCCCTCCCAATAAGGCAATCCTCGCATTTCGCTGGCCTGTGGGGTAGAAGCGATTGGGTTTCCTAAGAGATCGAAGACTTCCTTCAGATGTAAAGGTGTAAAAGGGCCTTCAATGACCCGGTCGGGCTGGCACACTGAACGGGCATGTCCTGGGAGGAGGGTGGCGTAGACCCCTCCAAGCCAGATAGGGGTGTCCGGGAAGTGTTCCCTTAAGTGTTCAATGACCGTTTTAACCCCTGGGTACCAGTAGGTCATGATAGAGGTAACAAAGATAAGATCAGGCTTGGGCAGGGTTTCAAGGTGTTGGCGCAGGTCTTCCGGGGAAATTCCGTAGCGGCAATACCTTCGGGGAACCGCGTCGAGGACCTTCGGTTTCTTAATCGGTGTTCGTCTGAGCTTTCCCGCACCGAAGGGGGATGTTTTGGGATGAAACGGTGTCAAGAGGGAAAAGTTTTCCGCATCCACGCAGTCGACGAGAGAGACTCGGAATCCGGCATCTCTCAGCATCCCCCCGATCTCGAGGAGCCCCAGGGGGCGTGACCAGAGGTTGTAGGCGGCGAAATCGTAGATCCAAGGGTTGACGAGGAGGATATGCGGACGGTCGGATTGTTTCACGTGAAACAATTTCTATTTTCCGACGCAGAAATTGTGGAAGATTTGGGAGAGGATATCGTCGTCTGGGGTTTTGCCCGTGATGGATTCGAGGGCACGTTTGGCCTCCCAGAGGTCCTGAGAGAGGAAGACCTCTTCCAGATTCTGTTTTATCCCCGCATCAAAGCGTGACAAGGCGTCTTTAGCCGTTTCAAGGAGTTGAAAGTGCCGTTGATTGATAGGAATGAGGGATTGTATATCCTGGTTGAATTCATTGGCATGGATCTTTTCTACGAGGAGGTGGGTTAACTTTTCCCAGTTCAGGCCCGTTTTTGCAGAGATTTCCACGATGGGGACTGATCCTGAAAGGTATTCTTCCACTTCTTGAAGGGAAACCTTGCGGGGTAGATCGTATTTATTGAGGGCGATGATGGTTTTTCCCTTTTCTGCATCTCT
This sequence comes from bacterium, assembly GCA_029934085.1. Classification (GTDB taxonomy): domain Bacteria; phylum Desulfobacterota; class S145-22; order S145-22; family S145-22; genus JAOZMY01. The sequence continues at coordinate 11,988 of JAOZMY010000003.1, forward strand.
AAGCAGGGATATTTCCTCTTCGTCAAGGGGCCTGGCGGCGTCGATTACCAGGAGAACGATGTCCGCCTGGCGTTTTTTGTGGAGAGATTGGGCGGTGCCTATTTTTTCAACGGGATCTTGGGATTCCCGCAGTCCCGCCGTATCCACGATACGGAAAGGGATCCCCTGGATAAGGGTTCCTTCCTCGATAAAGTCGCGTGTGGTTCCCGGGAATTCGGTGACGATGGCGCGTTCCTTCCCTAAAAAGCGGTTGAGGATGCTCGACTTCCCCACGTTGGGAGTTCCCACAATGACCACCTCGAACCCTTCTCGAATCATCTGGCAGGTGGTGAACCCCTCCATGAGCCGGTCGAGCGCGTGAAAGAGACTGGGAGCCGATTTTTCCCATAGGGCTGACCAGGTCGGGGTAAAATCCATGCCCAAATCTTCTGAGAAGTCCAGGTCTGCCTCCATATAGGTAAGAATCTGATTGATCTCCTTGAGAAGGGGTTCGATCGCCTCACGGATCCCCCCGTGGAGCTGTTTCTGGGCCATTTTAAGGGAGGCCTCGGACTGGGCCTGAATAACTTCAATGACCCCCTCCGCCTCAGTTAAATCGATCCGACCGTTCAGGAAGGCCCGGAGGGTGAATTCTCCCGGTCCCGCCAGTCTGGCCCCATGTTTTAAGAGGAGCTTCAGGATTCGTTCGAGGACAACCCGCCCGCTGTGGCACTGAATTTCTGCCATGTCCTCCCGCGTGTAGGTGTGCGGCGCGAACATGAGGACGGTGAAGACTTCGTCGATAATCTCGTGTGACTCGGGATCCACCACATCTCCAAGGACCATCTCCCTGTGTTTGAGGGAGGCGGCAGGAGACTTGGGTGAGAAGATTTCTCTGGTAATAATATGGGCTTTAAGGCCCGAGAGCCTGATGACCCCAATACCCCCCATGCCGACCGGCGTGCTGATGGCGGCGATGGTTTGGGTGAGGTCCAACCCTTCAAAAAGGGTCATGGAGAAGACTCTCCTTTAGTTCGGTCCGTCCTGCGTGGCGTGCTTGGAAGGGATGATAACCACCCGCTTGAGGAGGCCGTTCCCGGTACTCTTTGTCTGGATCTCTTTGTCTTCTTTCAGGGCCATATGGACGGTTTTTCGATCCTTGGCGCTGAGAGGGACCAGAGAGACGGGCTTCCGGGTCTTCTTGGCCTTTTCGCTCAACCTCATAGCGAGCTGTGTCAAGTTTTCCTCCCGCTTCTTTCGATAGTTTTCGGTGTCTACGTGGATATTGCAGTTTCCGGAAAACTTGCGGTTCGTGATCTTATTGACGAGGTGCTGGAAGGCGTCCAGGGTCGCCCCATGTTTGCCGATCAAGAGACCGGATCCGTCCCCAATGATTTCCAGGTACACATGAATGACGTCGTCTTCCGTAAGCATCTTGTCCTTGACTTCCACCACGGCGTCAACACCCATGTATTCGAGGATTGTGCTTAAAGCCTTTTTAGCGGTATCAGCGACCGCCTCGGGGGTTTTGACCATGGCGCGGATCTTGACCTTCTTCCCCATGCCGATACCGATGAAACTCCGATCTGTTTCTTCCAGGACCTCGTAAACGAGGTCTTCCTTGGCGACACCTAATTCGTTGGAGGCTTTTTCGAGGGCGTTTTCTACAGATTTTCCTTCTTTTTCGATTACATCAGTCATTTGTTCCTATCTCCCGTGAGCCAGCTTACGATTTGTATAGAACTGTTGTCCAATGGAAAGAACGTTATTCACCAACCAATAGATGACCAATCCCGAAGGGAAGTTGAGAAACATGAAGGTAAAGACGATGGGCATGATGAGCATCATCTTTGCCATCTTGGGATCCCCCGTCGAGGGGGTCATCTTTTGCTGAATCAGCATGGTCAACCCCATGATAATGGGGGTGATGTAATAGGGGTCCTTGGCGGAAAGGTCCTGGATCCACCAGAAAAAGGGCGCGTGTCGAAGCTCGACGGAGTCGAGCAAGGCCTTGTACAGGGCGAAGAAGACGGGGATCTGTAAGAGCATGGGCAGGCATCCCCCGAGGGGATTCACTTTGTGCTGTTTATAGAGGCGCATCATCTCCTGGTTCAGGCGTTCTTTGTCATCTTTGTATTTTTCCCTCAGCTTTTGCATGAGGGGCTGAATCTTCTGCATATCGGCCATCGATTTGTAGCTTTTGTGGGTCAATGGCCAGAAGATAATCTTGATGAGAATGGTCAACAGGATAATGTCGATGCCGTAGTTATGGGTGTATTTGTTGGTGAAATTCAGAAACTGCATGAGGGGGCGGGCGATGATTCCAAACCACCCATAATCAATGGCCTTTTCCGCGTCTTTCCCGAACTGCTTCAGGTTGGCGAGGAGTTTGGGACCATTGTAGAGCCTGAATTTGAAGTGTTGGGTCTGGCCGGGATCGATGACAACCGCCGTGGCCGTGATATCGGCGTCCAGGGCGTTGGCCTTGTTGAGGAGGACTACCTGGTTGAAGGCATTGCTTTCCGGTGCGGCCAGGGTGACGAAGTATTTCTCGCTCAAGGCGACCCAGCCAATCTTTCCTTCGACCGTTACGGGCTCTTTGATTTTCTTCAGCTTTTTCCGGTAGACGCTGCTCCCTTTCAGGATATCCGCGCTGTAATCCTGCTGCCCGTATTTACTCTTTTCCTTTATCTTGGAGGGCTTGTTGATGAGGGATAGGATTGTGTTCCCCACCAGCTTTTCCTCCGTACTGTTTTCGATGATCCACTCCAGATCCGCTTCATATTTATCGGGATAGAAGGTGTAGCGCTTGGAAAAGCGGATGCCATCCTTGATCCCCGTGAAGGTGAGCTGGGCGGGGGAGTCCCCCTTGTGGAGGGTAATGGTTTCCACGTTGGCCTTCATGGGGATGGCGTCGGTAACAGCTTTGCTGGTGCGATAAAAGGTTCCTTTGTAGGGAAGCTCCGGAATCGTGGCCCGAATTAGTTCAATCGGTTTCCCCTTGGGCCCCATGACATCCTTGTACTTGTTCAGTTTCCAAGAGACCAATCGTCCGCCGAGTGGTGTGAAAACCGCATGATAGAGAGGGGTTTGAATCGTGATGAGCCGGAGGTTCTTGAGATCCACATTGACCGTTTCCGTGGCCTGAACAGCAGGTTTGGCAGGTTTGACCTCGGCTTTGGAGGGTGGTTTTGAAGCAGCCTTTTCTTGTTTGACCGCTTGTTGCTTGGCTTGTTTCGGTTTTACCTGCTTCGGTTTGGGGGGTGGGAAGATCTGGTTATAGAGTAGTAAGACAATGAATGTTAGAGCGATAAAAATAATCAATCGTTTTTCCACGTGTGTCCCTCATCATGAATTTATGGAACGGGGTCATACCCGCCTGGATGGAATGGGTGACAGCGCAGGACCCGGCGGATTGCGAGGTATCCCCCATGAAACAGTCCGTGGCGCTGAATGGCTTCTTTGGCATACTGGGAACAGGTCGGCGTGTACCTGCAGGAAGGCGGCAGGAAGGGCGAAATGAGCTCGTGATAGAGTGTGAGTCCCCAGATGACAATCTTTTTAATCATTTGGTTGGGCCGGTTCTCCCGCGGGAATGACGCGTCAGTTTATGGACGGCGTCCGTGAAGTGTTTTTCCGCTTCCTGAAAGGTCGGTTTTATGGGGCGTCTTTTGCGGATGATGATCACATCCCTCGGGGGGTGGATCAGGGTTTTGTTCTTTCGAAAGGCTTCTCGAAGGACCCGCTTAACCCGATTTCTGAAAACGGCGTTGCCGTCTTTTCGTGTCACGACGATACCCAGACGGCTGTAGGGTAGAGAGGTTGGTTTGAAAACAAATTGATATCCGGGGGTGTGTACGACCACATCCTCGGAATGCCGTTTCGTGAAATCCGACCTCTTGGTGATGCGTTCCTTTTTTTTAAAGGTTTCTCGATGGATCATCATGGAATTAGACGGCGAGACGTTTTCTCCCCTTTGCCCGGCGACGGTTGATCACGGCGCGCCCAGACCGGGTCCGCATCCTGACGAGAAACCCATGGGTTCTTTTTCTCTTTGTGTTGCTCGGTTGATACGTGCGTTTCATCGATTTCCTCCTTTTTAGCGAGCGAAGTTAATCATATCTACGGAAAAGTGTCAAGTTATGTGGATGTGCCGGTGTTTTCTTCCGTTTCAAGGGGCGCGCGAAATCCACATTCCTTCACGGGGCAGCATTTGTAAACCTTGCCCCCAATCTTTTTGACAATTAGGTAAGGGCTATGACAATCTGGGCATTCCTCGGCGATGGGGCGGCTCCATAGGGAGAACTTGCAGGTGGGATATCTGCTGCAACTGTAGAAGGTTCGGCCCCGTTTGCTCCGGCGTTCCACCAGCTCCCCCTTGTGACATTCCGGACAGGGAACACCCGTGGTCTGGCGTTTCTTGAGGGGCTTGGTGTTCTTGCATTCAGGGAAACCAGAACACGCGAGGAACGGCCCGTAACGCCCCCGTTTAATGACCATGGGGCGACCACACTTCTCGCATTTCTCGTCGGTTTCCTGGGGTGGTTCCTTCTCCTTTCCCTCCATGGGACGGCGGTAACGGCACTCCGGGAAACCGGAGCAAGCGATAAATTTCCCATACTTTCCGTAGCGGATGACCAGTGGTTTCCCGCACTCGGGGCAGGTTTCATCCGTCTTTTCCGTCAGGATATCGGAGCGTTTCAGTTCCTCTTCTTTTTTCTTCACCAGGGGATAAAAGTCTTCCCAGAATGTGCGGACCATCGGTTTCCACGCCATCTTCCCCTGAGCGATCTGGTCCAGCTGCTCCTCCATCCGGGCGGTGAACTGGGTGTCCACATAGTGAGAAAAGTGGGTAACCAAAAGATCACTCACAATCATCCCAATCTCCTGAGGCACGAAGGCCTTGCGGATCAGGCGGGCGTAATCCCGGTTCCGAAGGGTCTGGAGGACCGTCGCGTAGGTGGAAGGTCGCCCGATCCCGTAACTCTCCAGGGTCTTGATGAGGGAGGCCTCCGTGTAGCGGGGCGGGGGTTGTGTGAAGTGTTGAATTGGCTTTATCTCCTCCAGGGCAAGGGCCTCTCCCTCCTCAAGGGGTGGAAGCAGGGTTTCCTTCGCCGTTTCGTTTAAGACCCTTAGATATCCTGGGAAGACGAGAACACTACCCGTAGCCTTAAATTGGGCTGTTTTGTCCTGTGAGTCGATGAGAACCGTTTGGGTGTCCCACTCCGCGGGGGCCATCTGGGAGGCGATGGTTCGGTTCCAGATGAGCCGGTAGAGGTCGAGGAGCTGGGGGGAAAGCACCGATTTGAGCTGCTCCGGCGTGCGCCTCAAGTCTGTGGGGCGGATTGCCTCATGGGCCTCCTGGGCGTTTTTTACCTTATTCTTATAAACGCGTGCCCTCGGGAGGGCATAGGGTTCCCCAAAGTGTTCGAGGATAATCTGTTTTGCCTCGTGCAGGGCCTGTTTTGCCAGATGAACGCTGTCGGTTCGCATGTAGGTGATGAGCCCCACGGGCCCTTGCCCGATGTCGATCCCCTCGTAGAGCTGTTGGGCCAAGCGCATGGTTCGAGACGGAGAGAGATTCAGCTTGCGGGACGCCTCCTGCTGAAGGGTGCTGGTGATGAAGGGCGGCGGCGGGGTCTTCCGGCTGCTTTTGTGAGTAATGGCGCTGACCGTGTATCCCTTCTCCTTCAAGAGGGAGACCATCTCTTCGGCCTTTTCCCCTTTCTTGATGTCGAATTTCTTCAGCTTCGTACTGTCATAAACCACAAGTTCGGCCTCGAACGGTGTTTTTTCCTTCTGCCCGGAAAACTTGGCCTGGATCGACCAGTATTCCTTTGGCGTAAAGGCCTGGATCTCCTTTTCCCGATCACAGATGAGGCGGAGGGCTACCGACTGGACACGACCTGCGGAGAGTCCCGTGCGCACCTTCTTCCACAACAGGGGGCTGAGTGTAAATCCGTAGAGATAGTCAAGGACGACCCTCGCCTGCTGTGCGTCCACCAGGGGGATCAGGATGTCCCTGGGCTCTTTGATGGCCGATTGAATCGCCTCTTTTGTAATCTCATGGAACACGATCCTGTGGATGGCGAGTTCCCTCTTTTTCCCGTTCCCATTCAGGCCTAAGGCCTTCAGGAGGTGGTAAGAGATGGCCTCGCCCTCCCGGTCCATGTCGCTGGCGAGATAGAGGGTGTTAACACCGGAGATGGCCTTTTTGATCCGGTCGATGTGTTTCTTCTTTTCAGGAATTACCTCGTATTTCGGCTCAAAATCATTGCTTACGTCCACCGATCCCTGTTTACTGGGTAAGGCCCGGACGTGGCCGTATGTGGCGAGGATCTTGAAATCTTTACCGAGGAAACGGCCGAGCGTCTTGGCCTTTGTGGGGGATTCCACGACCACCAGGGCTTTTTTCATCTGTTTTCTCCTAAGGGTATCTCTTTACGCGCGAAACATTGACCCGGAAGCCGGACGATCAGCCCGGTGATTTCCATGGAGAGGAGAGTGGGAAGTGCGTCTTTGGGGTCTGTTTCACTGATTTGACAGAGTTGGTCAATTTGAACGGGTTCGCTACCGAGGTGTTGATATAGACGGGCGGCCAGTCCTTTCAACTTGGGTTGTGACGGGGCGGGGGGTGTTTCCCCGGAATGAACCGGCAGGGCCAATTCTTCCAGGATATCGTTCACATCTTCCACCAATTTGGCTCCCTGCTTGATCAGGGCGTGGCATCCCCGGCTGAGGGGGGACTCGGGCGGACCGGGCAGGGCGAAGACCTCTCGTCCTTGTTCCAGGGCCAGGCGGGCCGTGATGAGAGATCCGCTCCGCTTCGTGGCCTGAACAACGACCACGCCCCGTGAAAGGCCGCTGATGATCCGGTTCCGCCGCGGGAAATTTCTCGGTTCAGGGGGGCGCTGACAGGGAAACTCAGAGAACACGCAGCCCCGTGAGGCGATTTCATCGGCCAAGTCCTTGTTTTCCGCTGGGTAAAAGTGGTTGAATCCGGAACCCAGCACGCCGATGGTTCGGCCACCGGCTTCGAGGGCGCCCTGATGGGCCGCGGTATCGATCCCGCGAGCCAGACCGCTTACGATCGTGATGCCCCGTCGCGCCAAACTGGCGGCGAGAGTCTTCGCCAGGCTTTTTCCTCGGTAATCGGCCTGGCGGGAACCCACAATGGCGATCGCGGTTTGATCCTCGGGAAGATAGGAGCCCTTTATGTAAAGAATGGAGGGAGGGGCGTAAATGTCCCTTAAAGGATGAGGATATTCAGGATCGTCATGGGTGACAATCCGAAGCTGTTGACTCTCGGCGGCCTCACGTTCCGCCCGGACGACCGCGGGGAAATCGATCTGGGATATTCGCTTTGCTACCTTTGGACGCACACCCGCTGTCTGGATCAGGTCCTCACGGCTTGGAAAGGTACCATGCCTTTCAAAAAGGGTCTTTATAGCCTCCAACTGTGCGGGTTGGAGGCCGTCGATAGAATTCAAGGCGATGAGAATCTCTTTCCAGGTCATATTTCGATAGGTGATAGGTGATAGGTTAGAGGCGAGAGGGTTTTCCCTAGAGGGCAAGGTTGGACCTCAAGCGAAACCTTTATCCTTATGTTTTTTTGAAGGCTCTTCCCATGCCATCCGCTTGTGGCCATTGTCGTGTTTCCCCTCTATTTTTAGAAAACAGGTGTAAATCACGAATTTGGGGACTTGTCAATGCCCTTTTTACCCTTCGGCGCGGTTTTTCCAGGTGCTTTCCCGCTTTTAGGCTTGTAGCCTTGGGCCTTCAACTCCTTGAAAACCTGGATGATCCAACCCATAGCCCACTTTTTCCCCCTCTCCGCCGAGGCCGCCACCATGCGCTCCTTGGCGGCAAGGTAATGTTGACCGGCGGGGGTTTTGTAGAAGGCTACGAGCTGTTTCAGGTCTTCGAGAGAGAGGTTTTCCGCGTAAATGGTGACGAAGGAATCGAGAAGTTCCCGCACATCAATGCGTTTGTCGAGTTTCTTCCAATATTCAGCCGGTGCGTCCGGGAAGGATTCCTTCAAGGCCTTGATGATGCGGGCCTTCATCTCATTGGCCAGTTTGGCTCCGTTGGTCAGCTTCATCAGCTTGAGGATCTCGGTCCTCTTTTCCGGCGACACGGTCGTTTGCGCCATTGCCGGGAGAAGGGTGCAAAAGACAAAAGCCGCGATTACAGGCAAAAAAATGAACCATTTCCTTTTCATGATGACTCCATTCGGTTACAGGGTGAACGATTGTTTTTTGCTTATGCCATGTTTTTTTGGGTGGGTCAATATCAGCTCTAAGCACTGGATGGTAAGGTTCTCGAACGGAAGAGACTCCACGTCGTTTAGGATTTACAGGGTCACCCCATAACTTGACGTGCTGGCAGGGCTTTTGTTGGCCTTGGAGGTTTTTTATTGCGAGTAAGCCTCTATGTAGGTTTGGTTATCCTATAATGGGCAGTGTCGAGAATTTTTTGCAAATGGATCCTTGTTTTCAGATGAGCGCGGATCGGGTTATTGTTGTTTGACAAATTGAGTAATTGTAATATTCTTTATATAGAGAAAAATTTTGATTTTATGAAAGTTCCTATTAGTTTAGTTTGCCGAGCAGAGGGAGCTTTTATGAGGCAGAAAGGTAATGTCTTTCTTCCTAAAAGAGATTTTCCTACTTTTTATTGTTTCTATAGAAAAAGACTACGCGTTTTTTAAGAGGGGCAGGCAACTCGTCCGGGAATTGCCTGTTTATGCATTTTGTAACCTTTTGGGAGAAATGTCATGAAAAAACAAAAAGGGAGAATTTTATTTGCAGGGTGTTTTATCCTTTTGCTTGTCGGTGTTGCACATCCACAGAGTGATGCAAAAAACTGCAAGGACCATCCCTTGTTTACAAGGATGCCAAACTTCTGCCTCAAAGGATGCGAGTTCAAGGAATTTGGCAAGGTGGATTTCGTAAATGAGAAGGGTAATGATATTGAGGTTGAGGGGAAGGTTTACCGAGCAGATTATTGGTTAAAAGAGGGGTTCAGATCTCCAGGTGAGCTCAAGATCTTGAGGAATTTTTCAAATGCCATCAAGGAGATCGGGGGCATGGTGGTGAAAGAGGAGAGAGGCAATGTTTATCTGAAGCTAAAAAAATCGGGGAAGGTTTTTTGGGTAATCGTTGATACGAGCAATTCCGGGGAACACTATGAACTTACCATTGTGGAAAAGGCGGACATGGCCCAGGAGGTTGTCGCGGATGCCAATAGTCTTATGGACAAGATTCTAATGACAGGCCACGCCTCGGTTTACGGGATCTATTTCGATTTCAACAAGACTGAGATAAAACCCGAGTCAAGCAAGGCTCTCAAAGAGATTGGAAAACTCCTTCGACAGAACCCGGGGCTAAAACTCTATGTTGTAGGGCACACCGATAATGTAGGGAAGTTTGCCTACAACATGAAGCTTTCCAGGGCGCGGGCGGAGGCCGTGGTTCGCACGTTGGTGGATACTTACCATGTTGCCTCTCAGAGGCTTGCCCCTTATGGCGTGGGGCCGCTCGCACCTGTTGCGTCCAACAAATCGGAGGAAGGACGCGCAAAGAACAGGCGAGTAGAACTAGTTGAAAAATAGAAGGAGAATCGCCATGAGAAAAAAGATGTGTGTCTGTTTAGTATTTCTCGTTGCGATTGGTTTTTCAACGGTCGGTTACCCCGAACAGAAAAGGGCCACCTGTTTTCTCCAAGTAATGTATTATTGGAAACTTCTCCCGAATTGTGGGACATTGGACGTGAATTCGTGTCGGGTTCCATTCCATGTGTCCGGCAATAAAATCGTCGGAGAGTACGAGGTGGGGAAAGACGAGATTCCCCCGAAGGACTTAGTGCCTCACCCTATAGGTCCTTTGCAGCATATCGATTTCTCATTCGTTTGTGGTGCCTGCAAGGTGTCGGGAATGCTGTTTATCAATAAGGTATGGGGACGGGTTGAGAAAGTTGGCGCAAAAAAGATGTTGCACTTTTATATTCAACGAACCCGGAGTGTTTGCAAGGTTGACTGTCCGGGGACACAGCAGGATTTTGATTGTTCGGTACAAGAGCCCGTGCTTGATGAATTTGTGATGCCCTTTAAAGATGGTGCTATCTTGACCAGAGGGACACGGGTGGTTTTAAAATACGCTCTCTTTCTCAAGTAATAAGTTACTGCAAAAAGGCTGACAGGGTTGCATTTTTTCACGTGAGCATATAAAAATAAAAGACATCTGAAGGACGAACCTTGGTAGATTGGTAAGCGAGTAACCCAGTAAAATTTTTTGGATGCGCCGGATGTGTATAATCGTCCGGAACCGTTAACCTTTTAACAAGGGAGGTTGGCTATGGGTGGATCCAACGAAAACGGGGACTATGGTATTACCGTCTTTAAACCCGGTACCCCAAAGAGTGCAAAGACAAGGGGAATATTTTTCTTCATTGTCTTTTGCGTAATCATTCTCGTGCAGGCCTTCTATTGGGTTTTTGCCAACAAGGTTCTGCCTATCGTCCTGGGCATGCCCTTTGGCATGTTCTTTATTGTCCTTTTCATCGCTATTGAGTTTGTGGCTTTGGTGATCCTCTATTTCCTTGAATCGAGTGAAGACTCGGAAGGAGGGAGTATCTAATGTCCTGGATCGTCGTGATTGTTATTATGTTTATCTATCTGTTCTTCGTCCTGTTTCTCGGGACGTTTGCCGGCCGTGGTCGTGAGAATTCCGTCGTGGAGTATATCGCAGCCAGCCGAAACCTGGGGTTTCTCGTCATGTATTTCCTGCTCGGAGGGGCCATCTTCAGCGCCTTCGCCTATCTGGGTGGGCCGGGATGGGCCTATTCCAAGGGAGCCGCTTCGTTTTACATCCTCGGATACTGTGCGCTCGGACTGGTTCCGTGGTGGCTGTGGGGACCCCGGGCCCTGCGGGCGGGAAAGAAATTCAACTATGTGACACAGGCCGAACTCTTCGCCGACAGATTCCAGTCCAAGACGCTGTCGGTTATTATCGCCATCGTATCGATTCTGGCCTTCATCCAGTATATCACCCTTCAAATGAAAGGCTGTGCCTATATCTTCCAGATTGGCTCGGGCGGCCGCATCCCCTTCTGGGCGGGAGCCTTGATCGCCTACGCCGTGGTGGTGATCTACGTCTTCTTCGGCGGGGTCAGGGGTGTGGCATGGACCAATGTTTTCCAAGGTGCCTTCATGATTACCATCGCGTGGGTTTTGGGGCTCTACTTCGCTTTCAAGCTCTACGGCGGACCCGGCAACATGTTCATGAAGATCTACCAGGCCAACCCGACCCATCTCTTGGTAGGCCCGGGTACGAAGATGAGTTTCGCTGCCTACAGCAGCGCGCTGCTGGTTTCGGTCCTGGGGTTCGCCATGTGGCCCCACCTCTTCATGAAGGCCTACACAGCGGAGAGTGAGAAGGTATTGAAGAAGACGATTGTCATGTATCCGACCTTCGCCATCTTCCTGGTTCCCGTGCTCTTCATCGGCTTCGCCGGTTTCCTGCAGGTAACGCCGGACAAGCTGGGGGCGCCCGACCGGATTCTGCCGTGGATGTTCATGCACATGCACTTCCCCTCAGTCATCGTGGGACTGGTTCTCGCCGCCGCTCTGGCCGCGGCCATGTCCACACAGGACACCATCACCCACGCGGCCGGTTCCATCTTCGCCCAGGACTTCATGCAACCGCTTCGGAAAGAGAAGCTGTCGGATAAGGAGGAGTTCGGCTGGATCCGGATCTCCGTGGTGGTCTTTGGGGCCGTGTCGTATTTCGTGGCCATTTTCGGTGGTCAGACCCTCGTTTCCCTCCTGTTGGGGGCTTATGGATCCATTGTCCAGTTCCTTCCCTTGGCGGTGGCTACCTTCTTCTGGCCCAGGGCCACGAAGGCGGGAGCCATTGCCGGGCTTCTCGTGGGGGTGTTTTACAATTACGGGATCGTTCTCCATTATATCCCAAAATTGTGGGGGATTCACGCGGGTATTCAGGGGCTTGTCCTGAACTTCATCGTGATGATCGTGGTTTCTCTGTTGACGAAACCGATGGACAAGGAACACGTCCGCAAATTTGCTGAACTGTAAGAGTGATTCGAACAGGGTCCGGACGGTAGCCTTATCGGCCGGGCCCTCTTATTTTTAACCATTAACGCGTGCAGGGACATCCCATCGCAAGGACGATGCCCCGGGAGTTGACCTGATGGAATTTAGCAAAATCGTTAAGGAACACGAGGACCTCATCATCCATTTTCGCCGTGATCTCCATAAGATACCGGAGGTAGCCTACACGGAGGAGAAGACCTCGGCGTATATCGCGAACTATTTGGAGAAAGAGGGATTTGAGGTAACCAAGGGAATTGCGAAAACAGGGGTCGTAGCGTTGCTGCCTCTTTCGGGTCCCGGAAAGACGCTTTTGGTTCGCTCCGATATCGACGCCCTTCCCGTCGAGGAAGAGACGGGACTTCCCTTCGCCTCGGAGCATCCCGGGGTGATGCACGCCTGCGGGCACGATGCCCATATGGCCATGGTCCTGGGAGCCGCAACGATTCTCAAAAAGATCGGGAAGGACTTAAAGGGGAATATAAAGTTTGTCTTTCAGCCCGCGGAAGAGGGTCCCGGCGGGGCAAAACCTATGATTGAAGAGGGGGTCATGGAGAATCCTCACGTGGATTACGCCGTAGGATGCCATCTCTGGCCGGCAATTCCAGAAGGGACCGTGGGGGTGAGGGCCGGAAGGCTCCTGGCCGCGATGGATCGCTTTGACCTTAAGATCCTTGGAAAAGGGGGACATGGCGCCATGCCGCACCTCTGCGTGGATGCCCTCGAGGTGGGAACCCAGGTGGTGGGAGCCCTTCAGCGTATTGTCAGCCGTCAGATGAATCCCCTGACGCCCACGGTGGTAACGGTAGGGAGTTTCCACGCGGGGACAACTTTCAATATCATTCCCGGTGTTGCGGAGATGTGCGGGACCACACGGACCTTTGACCGGGACGTCTGGCAATCCTGGCCTGAGCGGATGGAGAAAATTATCCGAGGCGTCTGTGAGTCCATGGGAGCGGGTTACGAATTGAAGTATTCCCAAGGCTATCCACCGCTGGTCAACGACGAGTGGATGACAGAGGTTGTTCGGAGGTGCGCGGTGGATACGGTTGGGGAGGAAAAGGTCGTGGAGCCCGAACCGACGATGGGGGGAGAGGATATGGCCTTCTTTTTAGAGAAGGCGAAGGGCTGTTTCTACTTTCTTGGCGTGGGCCGGGAAGGGGGGTTCCCACTCCACAATTCGAAGTTTACCTTCAATGAACAGGTTTTGCTCACCGGCGTGGAGATGTATTGTCGCATAGCGTTTCACTTGCTTAGTTAGGCCGGAGTGAGTTTAGACTATAAAATCCTTTCTGCGATTTTTTCTTCTTTTAGGCGAAAGAGGCGTGGTGTAATTTATCGTATCGTGATAAATATTCCATAAATTCAATGTAAGAGTGGTGGGAGAGATGTTTGTGAGATACGGGATTCGTGCATTATTTTTGGTGGTCATTTCTTTTTTCATGGTGACTTCTTCGCTCGCGCAGGGCCTGAAAAAGGCGCTACCTTCTAAGGTGGAAACCTCTGAGGAGGTGTTTCGCTGGAGTTTTGAGGATATCCCCATCGGTCACCTCCCGACGGGTTGGAAGATCGAGGCCACGGGCCGTGGAAGCCCCCTTGCCACCTGGCAAGTGATTAAGGATTCAACCGCACCTTCAGGCAAACAGGTTCTGGCCCTCGTCCGGGTCAATCATCATTCGGGGGGCACCTTCAACCTCTGTTGGACGGACAAGGTCTCTTTCCTCGATGGGGCGATTGAGGTGGCCTTCAAGGCTGTAAGCGGCAAGATTGATGAGGGCGGCGGGATCATGTGGCGGGTGCGGGATAGAAACAATTATTATGTGGCACGCTTCAATCCCCTGGAAGACAACTTTCGGATCTATACTGTGAAGGGTGGCAGGCGCAGGATGATCGGTACCGCTCGAGCTTCCCTTCCCGCTGGGACCTGGCATACGATGAAGATCGTCGTGACAGGGGAGCGTTACGCGTGTTTTTTGGACGGCAAGAAATATCTCGAGGGGCGGGACGCACACTTCAAAAAGGCCGGCGGAGTAGGGCTCTGGACGAAGGCGGATGCCGTTACCTCGTTTGACGACTTCAAAGTCGCTTTGGGAGACAAAAAGTGATGGAGTGCCGGGGACGGGGTTTTTCGAGAAAGGCAGCCCTTATATTTCTTGTGAGCATTTCTTTGGGGATTCTCACCGTTTCCTGCGACTCGCCGAAAAGGGATGCGAAGGCGAAGACGGTCGTGGTTTATGTCTCGGAAGATCAGGTCTTTTCCGAACCGATTCTCAAAGATTTCGAAAAGGGCACGGGTATCAGGGTGAAGGCGGTCTATGACACGGAGGAGACCAAAGGCACGGGCGTCATGAACCGCCTCATTGCCGAGAAGGATAATCCCCAAGCCGATGTCTACTGGGCAAACGAACCTATCCGGGCGGAGGTTCTGAAGCAAAAGGGGATTTCGGTCCCGTATGTGTCCCCCAACGCGAAAGGTATCCCGGAGATCTTCAAGGATCCCAAGGGATACTGGACGGGTTTTTCCGCCCGCGCCCGCGTTTTCGTTGTTCACAAAGGCTTCAAACCGAAGCCCCGTTCTATCCGCGCCTATGTCGATCCTCGCTTCAGGGGGAAGACGGTCATTGCCAATCCCCTCTTCGGCACGACCACGACTCATATTGCCGCCCTGTTTACCCTGTGGGGTGAAGATCGGGCGAAGGCCTTTATGGAAGCGATGAAGCTAAATAAAGTCAAGCTTTCCACCAGCAACGGAGAGAGCGCTGACCTGGTGGCGTCCGGGGAATTTGTCTTCGGTCTCGTGGACAGTGACGACGCGGCCAACCGCATCCGGCAGGGTCGACCCATCGAGATAGTCTATCCCGACCAGGGAGAGAACGGAATCGGTTGCCTGATCGTGCCCAATGCCGTTATGCTGATTAAAGGGGCCCCACATCCCGATAACGGGAAGAAGCTTATCGACTTTTTGCTCTCGAAGGAAACGGAGCGGAAGTTGGCCATAGCCGCCTGCGCCCAGATTCCTCTGCATTCGGCCGTGGAAACGCCTTCGGAAGTCAAACGTATCGAGCAGATCAAAGCAATGGCCATTTCCTATGCCAAAGTTGCCCGCAAACTTCAGGAAATCCAGCCCTTTCTGAAGCAGTGGGTTGGGTATTAGATAAGGCCCGGCGAATAGTGCGTAATGGCCAAACGTGTCATCCTATTTCTGGCTGTTTTCATCTTAATCATCGTTGGTTTTCTGCCCCTTGTCGTGATGCTCGTTCGAAGCATCATGGTCGAGGGGCATGTGAGTCTCGCCGCTTACCGGGAGTTACTGAACTCGGGGAGGGAATGGCGGCTCCTTGGTCACAGCTTTGCCCTCTCTTTTTTGACAGCTATGTTTGCCACACTCGTGGGGTTGCCGTTGGGGATCCTCTTCGGGAGGACAGACATGCCGTTTCGGAGACTCTTCCCCGTGCTTTTTACATTTCCCCTGTTGATTCCCCCTTATGTCACGGCCGTTTCCTGGGTTAGCCTCCTCGGAAGAGATGGATTTTTATCCCGGACTTTAACCCCGGATGCGGCGAAAGTCGTTTCTGCTTGGCTCTTCGGCTTGCCCGGCTGCGTGATGGTGCTCTTTTCAGCTTTTCTTCCCATCATTATCCTGTTGACTATGGCGTATTTGAAAACTATCGACCCGTCCGTTGAGGAGGCGGGGAGGCTTGTTTTCGGATGGCCCCAAGTTCTTATGAAGATTACCCTGCCCCTTCTCCTCCCGGGAATCCTCTTTGCCACCCTCCTGGTGTTTCTGCTCACGCTGGGGGAATACGGGGTTCCGTCCTTCCTCCGGTACCACGTGTTTGCCGTGGAGAGTTTTACCCAATTCTCGGCCTTCTACGACTTCAATGCCGCCACGGCGGCCGCTACGCCCCTTCTGGGAGTTACCTTCTTCGCTCTTGTTTTGGAAAGGTTCTTCCTTCATGAAAAAACACTTCACATAGAACCCGGGCCCGGGAGCAAATACGCCTTGGTGATAAGGCTGGGGGCCATGGGGAAGTGGTTTGCGGCGCTGACGGGATTGCTCTGTCTCCTCGTGGTTGTCTTACCCTTCTTGGTTCTTCTTCTCCGTTCCCTCTCCATAAATGTCTATAAAGAGGCCTTCTTACGGGCGGGAGACAGTCTCCTGCGGAGTATCCTCTATGCCGCCATTGGCGCTTCGGCCTTGATAATACTTGGTTTTTTCCTTGGATACCTGGTTCAAACCCGCGCGTTTCGTTTCTGGCGTGCCATCGATTCCCTGACCATCTTCCTCTTCGCCCTCTCCGGGGCGGTGATGGGGATCGGGTTAATCAGCCTGTGGAATCGTCCGATCACCAATTTCGTCTACGGAACCCCCATCATCATTATTCTGGGCTACCTCGCCCGGTATATCGTTATCCCTCACCGTGTGACCGTCTCGATCCTGGGCCAGATCCCCCCTTCCATGGAAGAGGCCGCTAAGGTGGCTGGGGCGAGTTGGCTTCAGCGTGTGGGTCTGGTCGTGATCCCCTTGGCGAAGCGGGGACTCGTGGCGGGATGGTTGATAAGCTATATCTTCTGCCTTCGTGACATGGGGATCACCATGTTGGTCTATCCCCCAGGGCATGATACCTTCCCCGTCCGTATCTTTACCCTCATGGCCAACGGTTCCCCGGAACTTATCGCCGCCCTTTGTGTCCTCATGGCCGGGATCACACTCGTACCGCTCGGCGTTGGCGGCATGCTTTATAAGTTAAAAGGGATAAGCCTTACCAGAATCGGATAAGATAAAGGGCCAAGGTTCTTTGGAGGGGCCTCTGGAGGTGTTAAGATATTGGTTGTTTAAAGGTGCGGATCCGCCGATAAGAGGCCTCAATACGAGGGACGGAGATTTTTCCCTGTTTGACGAGAGTCCTGATGATGGAGATAGCCCGGGGAATGGCTGTTTTGTCGAAAATGGTGTTGTTCGCGACAATCAGGATATCGACGCCGGCATCGATGGCGAGACGGATAGCTTGTTCGAATCCGTAGTATTTCCGGATGGCCCCCATCTGCATGTCGTCGGAGATGATGACACCGTCGTACCCCAGCTTTTCCCGGAGGAGTCCCGTGATTACCCTTTTCGAGAGCGTGGCAGGGTATTTATCATCCAGGTTCGCGTTGAAGACGTGGGCGGTCATAATGGCGTCGGCCATTCCGGCCCCGATGATGTTTTTATAAGGTTCTAACTCCACGGGCGACCAGGTTTTGGTCACATCAACGAACCCCAGGTGGGAGTCTGTGCTTGAGCTTCCATGCCCGGGGAAGTGTTTGAGCGTGCAGCGAATCCCCTCCGTGTGATGGGCCCGGATGAAGGCCAGGGCCATACGGGTTACCACCTGCGGATCGGCGGAAAAGCTTCGTTCCAGCTTCCCGATGACGGGGTTGTCAGGGTTGATGTTGAGATCCACGACGGGGGCGAAGTTCAGGGTGATACCAACCGACTTTAGAGTTTGCGCAATGCCAAGGGCCCGTTGGTACGTGTAGGTGATGTCATTTTTCTTTCCCAAGGCCTGGGCTGAGACAGTTGGCGGGAAGCCGTATCTCTGTTTCAACCGTGTGATCTTGCCTCCTTCCTCGTCAATGGCGATGGTCAGTGGAGTGGGAGAGATTTTTTGAAGCTGGATACCGAGTGTTTTTACCTGGGAAGGAGATTGAATGTTGCGTCGAGGCGTGTGGGTAGGGACATCGTAATCGTAGAGAACCACTCCCCCAAGATGACGCTTTTGGATGTCTTGCCCGATGGGCGTATCGGGCGTAATCGTGAACCCCCGGAATCCCCCGATGACCATCTGTCCGATCATTTCGTCCAGGGAGATAGGATCCGTGGTTTTCGAGGAGCCAGGTGTGGGGGAGAGCATACCGGCGCCAAGCGCGGTAGCCACCAGTTTCAGGAAGGAGCGCCGGTTCAGGGAATCCATGTGCTAATCGACCTGGCAGAGAAGGCCCTTCAGATAGGCCGACTCGGGAAAAGACAAGAGGACGGGATGGTCGGGGCCTTGGGAAAGGCGGTGAAGGACCTGGACCTTACGACGAGCGTCCTTGGCCGCCCAGGAGAGAATCCGCTCGAAGGTAGCCGCGTCTATACCGCCAGAGCATGAAAAGGTGGCGAGGATACCGCCGGGGTTTAGGAGTTTCAGGGCGAGGAGGTTGATGTCCTTGTAACCCCGTGTGGCCTTGTCTCGCTGGGCCTTGGTCGCGGCCAGTTTCGGGGGGTCAAGGATAATCATATCGAAGTATCGTCCCGTGTCGCGGAATTTCCGGAGGACTTGGAAGACGTTTCCACGAATTGGTTCGTCGGGGAGATGGGATAATTTGTTTAGAGAAAGGTTCTGCCGTCCCCGATCCAGTGCGTCCTGGGAGGTGTCCACGCGAATCAGGGCGGCGGCGCCTTGACCCGCGGTGTAGACGGAAAAGGCGCCTGTGTAGGAAAAGGCGTCCATGACCTCTTTTCCCTCCGCGTAACGAGCCACGGCTGCCCGGTTTTCCCGTTGGTCGAGGTAGAAGCCCGTCTTCTGTCCCTTTGCGAGATCCACATTGAAAAGATATCCGTTTTCCATAATTTCGATGGAATCCGGAGTTGGGCTGCCGGTGAGGTGGGCTGTTTGAATGGGGAGGCCCTCCCGTTGACGGACATCGCTGTCGTTCTTTTCTAAGATCCCCTTGATCGGGAGCCTCTCCATCAGGTATTCGGCGATCTGGATCTTGAGGCGGTCCATGCCGGGATTCAAGGTCTGGAGGACGAGGAAATCATTGAAGCGGTCCACGATAAGGCCTGGGAGACCATCGGATTCGGAATAGACGAGGCGATAGGCGTTTGTGGAAGGGTCTTTTTCCAGGAGTTCACGGGAAAAGATGGCCTTTTCTAACGCCTCTTTCCAGAAATCGGGTAACACGGGCGCATTCCCCCAGGAAACGAGACGGACAGGAATGGGGGAGATAGGATTGTAGAACCCCCACCCCTGTGTATTCCCCTTGTGGTCAACGACCCGGACAAGATCACCTCTCCTGGGCTGTCCCCTCACCCCCTTGACGGCTCCCGAAAGGACCCACGGATGTCGAATGGTCAGGGATTTTTCCTTCCCCTCTTTGAGAACGACCGCTTCTTTCATAAAATTTATCATACCATATCACCCATATCAGGACAAAAGTAGATCCCCCTTTCCCGCCTTTTTGTCGCTTGACAGCACGATAATATGATGATAGGTATGATGTATTAAACATAATATGTTTGTGAGTCGGGAGAAAGTTTAGGAGAGAACGGCAACATTTTCATGGGGTATGTCCCAAAGGAGGGAGGAAGATGAAGAAGCATTTTTACGCAGTATTGGTAGGAATTCTGGTCGCGGCTTTCTTTTTGGGTGCGACGAACCAGACATGCCGGGCGGAGAAGGTCATTGAGTTGAAGCTGGCCCATTTCATGTCCACGATGCATGTCCAGCATCGGAAGGCCTTCGTTCCCTTTGCGGAGAAGGTGGCGAAGTTGACGAATGGCCGTGTCAAGATCAAGATCTATCCGGGAGGGACCTTGGGGAATCCCAAGACGATGGTGGACGCCATTCGAACGGGTATTACCGATATCGGTTTTGTCTTACCTGAATATGTTCCCGGTCGATTCAAGCGTAGTAGCGTCTTTGAGCTCCCCTTCATCTTTCACAGTGCCACCCACGTGACCAAGGTAACGTATGCTATTTACAAGGATTACCTCGCCCCCGATTATAAAGACTTCAAGGTCCTCTGGTTCCTCTCGGCACCGTTGACCCAGTTGATGACGGTGAAGAAGCCGGTGAAATCCCTCGCCGACATGAAGGGGCTTCGGATCCGTTCCGCCAGCGCTACGGAAACGGAGGGGTTGAAGCTCCTGGGAGCAAATCCCATCGGAATGCCTATTTCGGAGGTGTCTATTTCCCTTCAGAAGGGTGTGATCGAGGGGGTCTTCACCCCGTTTGCTGCCCTCAAGGCCCACAAGCTCATCGATATCGTGAAGTATATGACGGAGTTTAATTACAACGGTGCCTTGATGTGCGTCTTGATGAACAAGAAGAAGTGGAACTCCCTTCCCGATTTTGCAAAGAAGGCCATCGACCAGGTGGCGAACAAGGACTTTGGAATCATGGCGGCCAAGGCCTTCGATGAGGAAGACGCGGAGAACGTGGCGGCGGGTAAGGCCAAAGGGATTAAGGTCTTTAAGCTTTCGGAGACGGACAAAGAGGTTATGCGCAAGAAGCTGAGCCATATCTGGGAGAAGTGGGTCAAGAAGAATGCTGGCCGATTCCCCGCCCAGAAGATTCTGGATGCCACCCTCGCCGCGGCCAAGGCAAATTAGAGAACTATTTTGATCGGGGCTGATGTCTCCGCGGGAGGCACCAGCCCTCGGTTTGAATCTTTCCGGGAGACGAGAGTATGAAAAAACTTGTCTCGAAGTTCGAGAAGGGCCTCTATTTTTTCACCCGGCAGGTGGATCGTATCTCTTGGGGGGTCTTATTCTTCCTGATGCTTATGACCGTGTGCCAGGTCTTTCTGAGAAAACTCACGAATCATGCCATTCTCGGAACGGTGGAGTTGACCGAGCTGGCGATGGCCTTTATCGTTTTCTGCTCGCTGGCCGAGTGCCAGGTCCATGAGGGACATATCAAGGTGGACCTCGTCCTGAGCCGATTCAGCCCCCGTGTTCAGTCCTTTTTCGATATCCTGACCCAGGGAGCCTCTTTCGTGATCTTCAGCCTCATGACCATCGCCTTGTTTCGTCAGGCCGAGGAACTGAAGAGCGCGGGAGAGGTAACGGTCGATTTGGCCATTCCCATGTATCCTTTTGTCTATGTGGCGGCCTTTGGATGCGTGCTCCTGGCCCTTGTTCTCTTGGCCAAGGCCCTTCGGGCCCTAATCAACTTCCTCGAGGTGCAACCGTGAGTCCCGAGGTCATCGGTCTCTTAGGCCTGCTGGTTCTCTTTATCCTCCTGGCCATGCGGATGCAGATAGGGTTTGCCATGGCCCTGGTAGGATTTGTTGGATTCATCATTCTCAACAATTTCCAGGCGGCCATGGGGGTCCTGGGGCTTGAACCCTTCAAGATCACGGCGGATTATACTTTGAGTGTGATCCCCCTCTTTCTGCTCATGGGGGAATTTGCCAACGAGTCCCGCATGGGGGCCGAACTCTACGACATGCTGTATAAGTGGATCGGGTTTCTCCCCGGCGGGTTGGCCATGGCCACGGTGGGGGCGTGCGCTTTCTTTGCGGCGATTACGGGATCTTCACTCGCCACAGCGGCCATGTTCGGGATGATCGCCTATCCGGAGATGAGAAATTTGAACTACGCGGAGACCCTCGCGACGGGGTGCATCGCCGCGGGAGGCACCTTGGGGATCTTGATTCCGCCAAGCTCCGTCCTGATTATCTACGGTATCCTGACGGAACAGAGTATCGCGCGCCTCTTTATTGCCGGGATGCTGCCGGGTATCCTCCTCGCACTCATCTTCATGGGAACCATCTTCGTGATTACCAAACGCAGACCTGAACTGGGGGCCCCTGGTCCCAGGTTTACCATCAAAGAGAAGGTAACCTCCCTGAAGGCCACGTGGGGAATCATTCTCCTATTCATCCTGGTCATCGGCGGCCTCTATACCGGGTGGTTTACCCCTACGGAGGCCGCGGGTGTGGGGGCCTTTGGCGCCTTTGTCCTGGCCCTGCTGAAACGAAGTATGGGTTGGAAGACCCTGGTGGCTTCTCTGAAGGGAACCGTCCGCTCGACGGCCTTTATCTTTGGGATTCTTATCGGCGCCATGGTCTTTCAGTATTTCATGACCCTGAGTCAAATCCCGGAGAAACTGGCCTCATGGATCGTCATGATAGGGGTGGGCCGTTACGTGGTGGTTTCCGCCATCATCCTGGCCTTCATGGTAATGGGCTGTTTCATGGAGGGGCTGTCCATCATGTTTCTGGCGGTTCCCATCGTTTATCCCATCGTAATCCGGTTGGGTTTTGATCCCATCTGGTTTGGGGTCATCATTACCCTTACCATGGAAATGAGCCTGATCACCCCGCCCGTGGGGGTCAATGTTTTTGTCCTGCACGGAGTGGTGAAAGATGTTCCCATGTACACGATCTTTCGCGGCATCCTTCCCTTTTGGATCGCCATGATCATTTGCATCATTATTCTTATTGTCTTCCCGCAAATCGCGCTGTTCCTTCCAAACACGATGATGGGTTAGGAGTTTGATATGACGAGGATACTTCTTTTTCTGGACGCCCTGTTCTTCATCGGCGCCGTCTATTTCACCTTTGAATCGGTCAGGGAAAGGGAATACCAGGCCCCGAAGATAGGGGTGGGATTAAGTCTTTTCGCCCTCCTCTTGGCGGGGTTTATCCTGTGGGTGCCTCCTTTGAGACCATTTATAGCAGTCTTTTTCGGTGTTGGGGTTGCGGCCTTGATCGTCTTTGCGGTGCCGACGCCGCCGGATCCCAGGATCTTGCAGGGCGCCCAAGGACATATCGTTGAGGAGGCTATTCGCCACGATGAAAGGGATGTTTCCTTCGCCCGCGTGAGAGGCGTTCCCCCAGGAACCCCTTACTACAAGCGGTATTACAGCATGCATCCCGAAAGGGAGGAACCGGATGCTATCCGGCGGGAGAAGGGCCTTTTGGGGGAGCCCGGACGGGTAGATAAACGCTACCGTCCCAATGTGGCCATGATGGAGGCCTCCTTTGATATGCCCAACTTTCTTGGGCTCTATGCGGAGGCAGCGCCGTCGCCTGAAAACCCACCTTATGAAGCCGATCCTAAAAAGGCCACGGAGATCGTGAAAAATCTTGCTCTGACCCTTGGAGCGGACATGGTGGGGATTTGTAAGGTAAATCCCAACTGGGTCTATTCCCACCGCGGTGAAATCTTCTACGATCGGTGGGAGGATTGGGGGAAAGAGATCGATCCGGAGGAACTTCCCCCCTATGCCGTGGTCATGTTGACGGAGATGCGGGAGGATCACGTCTGTGCGGCACCTCACACCCCCACGGTGGCGGAGAGCGCCCGGAACTATGGCCGCGGGTCCTATCTGAGCACGGTGCTTGCCTGGTGGTTTGCCCATATGGGCTATCGTGGCGTTGCCCAGAACTCCCGGCATTACGATATCGCCCTTCCGCCTCTGGCGGTGGACGCCGGCCTGGGGGAAGTTGGGCGGCTTGGGTATCTCATCGCCCCCAAGTTCGGGGCGCGGGTGCGAATCTTTGCCGTGTTGACCGACATGCCGCTCGTGCCGGACAAACCCATCTCCATCGGGGTAGACGAATTCTGTAAATGGTGTAAGAAGTGCGCGGAATCGTGTCCATCCAGATCTATCCTGATGGAGGACAAGGTGGTCTATAATGGGGCGTTGAAGTGGAAGCTGGACGCGGACAGCTGTTTCGATTACTGGACTAAGGTGGGAACCGACTGCTCCATCTGTATGGCGGTCTGTCCCTACAGCCGTCCCAACACTCCTTTGCACCGCATCGTGCGGTGGTACGTGGCGCGATCCCGCCTGGCGCAGAAATACTTTCCGCTGGTAGATAATTTTCTTTATGGGAGAAAGTGGCGTCCAAAGCCGGTGCCTTCCTGGCTCGACTATCCCAAAGGGAAAGACGTGGTCAAGGAGGAGTATGGATTGGGCAGGGTAAACGATTTTGGATAATGTGCGATTATGCGGTATAATGACCGTTAGAAAGAAGGGAGAAAAAAACGATGTCTTTCCAGCCATTGGAGAAAAAGAGGTATTCTGAGCAGGTCGCACACGAGATAGAATCAAAAATCCTTAATAATGAGCTGAGGTTAGGGGAACGTCTCCTTTCAGAGGTTGACCTGGCAAAGGAATTTCGTGTCAGCCGGACCGTCATTCGAGAGGCCCTGCGCCTGCTGGAAGGGCGAGGCTTCGTCAAGATAAAACGGGGGCCCAAGGGGGGCATCTTCGCAAACGACGGTTTCCACAAACCCATGAGTGAGGCGCTTGGGCGCCTGGTTGATTCTGGGAAGGTTTCTGCAGAGGATATTTTTGAGATTCGCCTCCTTATCGAGCCCTATGTGGCGGCGGAGGCGGCCAGACGTGCCACAAAAGAGGACATTGAAGAACTCCAAGCCCTCATCAATCTTTGCAAAGATCATATGGAGGACAGCGAGTATCTCCAGAGGGTTCGAGGGAAATTCCATGTCCAACTCGCCCAGGCCACGGGAAACCCCGTGTTGCTCATCATGATGA
>JAOZMY010000003.1:36435-49299 GCA_029934085.1 bacterium
TTCCATGTCCAACTCGCCCAGGCCACGGGAAACCCCGTGTTGCTCATCATGATGAACGCCCTGATCGAACTCCTCAGGAAATATTTCTGTGATTTCAAGGAAGAGGAGCTGGAACGTCATTTCGTGGGGACGCATCAGGAGATTTTGCGGGCCGTAAAAGATAAAGACCCGGAAAGAGCCAGGGATTTAATGGCTTCGGACATCCTGGAAATTAAGAGGCATGTGGAGAAAGAGGGGTAAGGCGCAATTTTCCGGGCCCCGTTGAGTGGCCGTATCTCACTAAAGCGGGCAAATTTCTTATTAAAGCAAGCAATTTTTTGTTGACATAATTCTCTTTTTTATTATATAATGCTTTGGTTTAACAAAAATTCACTATAGGAAGGAGGCGGAAAATGCATGCCGGGAGTTGTTGTTGGTGAAGGCGAATCCTTTGAGAGTGCCCTAAGACGGTTCAACAAACAGTGTGAAAAGATGGGCATACTTTCAGAGCTTCGTAAGCGGGAACACTATGAAAAGCCGAGCGTAAAAAAGAAGAAAAAGGCCTTGGCGGCAAGGAAACGCGCCCTAAAGCGTATGCGAAAATTCAGGGACTATTAGGATTGGGTCATGACGCTTCTTGAAAAGATTAGACAGGATCTCAAGGATGCCATGAAGAAGGGCGATAAAGATCGTCTTTCCACCTTGAGAATGATTCTCTCTAATGTCAAGAACAGGCAGATCGAGAAGAAGGATTCCCTCGACGATCAGGAGATCGTTCGGATTATTCAGGGTCTTGTGCGTCAGTCCAAGGACGCCGTTGAGCAGTTCGAAAAGGGAAACCGTTCCGACCTTGTTGCCAAAGAAGAAACCTTTATTACCATTTGCCAGGCCTACTTGCCTGAGCAATTGTCCGAAGAGGATCTCGAGGCTATCATCCGCGAGACTGTGGCGGAGGTAGGGGCGTTGAGCCCCAAGGACATGGGAAAGGTTATGAAGGCGGTCATGCCGAAAGTCGCGGGCCGAGCGGATGGAAAACTGGTAAACCAAAAAGTCAGGGCTATTCTTTCTGAGAATAGCCCTTGATTTCTCCAAGTTGTTGGTTATCTTTTAAACAGAAAAAGTTTTCAGGGTTCTGATAGATAAAAAGGACAAAAACGGATTTGTCTGAAAAACGGGGCCTTTTGAGTCAATAAAAAGGGTATTTATATCTTGAATAACCTTTTGTGAAGGAGTTTGTCCGTCTATTAAATGGAAGAACGGACGTTAACACATCTCGATTTTCATAAAGTCCTCGGCATCTTTGAGGAGTTTGCAAAAACCCCGGGTGGGAAGGAGGCCTTCCGAAGGTTGCGTCCCGATCTCTCACGGGGTGAAATCGAAGAGACCTATCGTGATTGCCAGCTTCTAAAAGAGATTGTGGACAGGGTAGGCTCCTGTCCGTTGGATGGGGTGCCGGAAATCTGGGAGGTGCTCAAACGCCTCCAGGTGCCGGGCGTAGTTCTGGACTCAATGGAGTTGTTAAATATTGCCCTATTCGTCGGCAAATTAGGAGAGATTGGGCGTTACTTCAAATCCGCCGAAGAGAAGTCGCATGTAACCTATACACCTATTTCCGATGAGTGGGAAAACATTCCCACGTTGTATCCTTTGAAGGCTGAGATCGAAAAGTCGATAGATCCAACCGGCTACATCAAGGATCGGGCCTCTCCCCGGCTGCGTGATTTAAGGAGAAAGGCGGAACGGCAGAAAGGGGAGATTCAGAAGATTCTTGACCGGCTGATCCATTCGAAACGAGTTGAGGCACAACTCACGGATCAGTACTACACGGTGAGGAACGGGCGATACGTCCTGCCCATTAAGGCAGGAGCCAAACATACCCTTCAAGGCATTATTCATGACCAGTCTCAGAGCAGACTAACATTCTTTATCGAGCCGATCGAGTGTGTGGAACTGAACAACTCCCTTTCCATGACCTATCAGGAGATCGAACGGGAGGAAGAGGCGGTCCGGCGGCATTTGACGGGGCATGTTGCGGAGAGTCTCCCCTTGTTGTGGCGGGGCTGGGAAATCGTAACCCGCCTGGATGAAATCCACGCGCGAGTCCTTTTCATGACCGCCTATGAGGCCTCCCCGATCCGGTTGCTGAATACTCCAGGATTTTCCCTTTCCCGAGTTCGTCACCCCCTCCTCATGGTGAAGAGGCCGACGGAAGTCGTTCCCATCGACCTCAAGCTTCCCGAGGGAAAACAGATCCTGATCCTTTCCGGGGTCAACGCGGGAGGTAAGACGGTCGCCCTCAAGACCTTGGGGCTGAGTATCCTGATGATGCGGGCGGGGCTCCCTGTGACGGCGACTTCAGGAAGTGAGGCGTATCCGTTTGCCGAGGTCTTTACAGAGATCGGGGATGAACAGAGCATAGCGGATGAACTCAGCACCTTTACCGCTCACGTCCAGCACCTTAAGGAGATTATCGAGAAGAGCGAGAAGGAAAGCCTGGTGCTCATCGACGAGATAGGGGCGGGAACCGGCATGTCGGAGGGAGCGGCCCTGGCTCTGGGGATACTGGATGTCCTGGAAAAACGGGGGGCCACGGTTATGGCCACGACGCACTTCGAGCATTTGAAGGGTTACGGGGCGCGAAATCCAAGGGCCCTGAATGTCTCCGTGGCCTTCGATACGGAAACACAGAAGCCCCTCTTTACCCTCCGTTACGGGATTCCCGGCAACAGCAACGCCTTTGAGATGGCGAGGCGGCAGGGGCTCAACCGGGAGGTCTTGGAGGCGGCGAAGAAGTATCGCACACAGCAGGATCGGCTTCTCACCGAACTGATGGGAGAACTTGAGGCCCTGAAGCACGAGACGGACCTGGAACGGGAGATGATCTCCGACGCGCGCCGGGAGATTCAACGCCTCAGGGACCAGTTTTATCGGGTTACTGAAGAGATCTCAGGGAAGAAGGCGGAGATCCTCAAGTCGTGGCAGATGAAATGGGATCGACAGATCAAGAAACAGCGGGAAACCTTTCACCAGTTACTGGAGAAGGCAAAGGTCATTTCAAAAAAGGAGGAAGGGGCGTTTCACGCCACCTACTCCACCCTTATGGGAGAGTTCAATCGGATGTCAAAGGTTCCAGAGGAGCCCGCCGTGGAAATGTCGATTCCGGATGAAGAGACTTCTCATTACCAAGCGGCGGTGGGGGATGAAGTGTTTGTGGCCACTATCGGGAAACACGGACGCGTGGCTGCCATCAACCCCCGTCAGAACACCGCGGATGTGGTGGTGAAGGGGTTACGCCTTCAAGTGCCCGTGAAAAAGTTGCGGCGCGGGAAGACTTCCCAGGGGAAAAAACCAGCGCCGTCTTCCGCGTTTGTTGGGGTTGAGGTCTCTACCCAGGCGAAGACAGAATTGAACGTGGTAGGTTATCGGGTTGAGGAGGCCTTGCCCGAGGTAGATAAATTTATAGACACGGCCCTCGTGCATAGCCTCGAGGAGGTAACGATCATTCACGGCGTGGGATCGGGACGCCTGAAGAAGGCCATTCGTGAATTCCTCTCTACCCATGAGGGGATCAAGGGATTTTCGGACGGAGATCTCCGGCGGGGGGGTCACGGTATTACGGTCGTGCAGCTTCGGGCGTAGCAAGGGAAAAGATGAACTATCAGCAGGTTCTGGAGACCATCAAGGATCGTATTGACATCGTGGACCTCGTGTCTGAGCGGGTGCCCTTGAAGCGGAGGGGCCGCAATTTCGTGGGGTTGTGCCCTTTCCATGTGGAAAAGACCCCGTCTTTCACCGTGAGTCCAGAGAAGCAGATGTTTTATTGCTTTGGCTGTGGTGCCGGAGGAGACGCCATCACCTTCTGGATGAAGATTGAAAACCTCGATTTCAACGACGCCGTCAAGGATCTGGCCGATCGTTTGGGCATAGAACTCCCTAAAAAGGCGCCTCGGGGTTCTTCTAAGTGGGAGACCTATCACGCGATCAACAGGGCGGTGAAAGACTATTTCAGGGACGTGCTCCTTGAAAACCAGAGGGGAAAAACCGCCCTGGCCTATCTGAAAAAGAGGGGATTATCCCAGGAGACGATCCGGACCTTTGAACTGGGATTCGCGCCCGGGAATTACGGGTTGAGTGAATATCTTGAGAAAAGAGGGTATGACCCGCAAGATGCCACGGCCCTTGGGCTTTTGAAGAAGGTCAGTGAAAAGACCTTTGTCCCCGTTTTCCGCAACCGGATTATCTTTCCCATCATCGACGAGCGGGGAAGGACAGTGGGGTTCGGGGGACGGGCCTTGGGTGATGCCCAGCCCAAGTATCTCAATACGCCGGATTCCATGATCTTTCAGAAGGGAAAACTCTTCTATGGAGAGGTTCAGACGAAGCGCGAGATCGCCAGGGGAAGGAAGGCGGTCTTAGTGGAAGGATACCTGGACCTTATCTCCCTATACCAACTGGGGATCAAAAACGGTATTGCTGCCCTGGGCACGGCCTTTACCGATTTTCACGCCAAGCGCTTGAAACGCTGGGCGGATCAGGTGGTCATGCTCTTTGACGGAGATCCGGCTGGATACAAGGCCTCTTCCCGGGCCCTTGAAAGATTGATCCGGGCGGGTTTGTTGGCCTATCAGGGGGTGCTTCCTGAGGGAAAGGATCCCGGGGACTATCTGACGCCTCCGGATGCGGAGGCCTTGAAAGAGGTTATAGCAACGGCTGAGGATGCCGTTCTCTTTCGGGTGCGGCGATCCGTCGAGACCGAGGGTGAAGAGAAAGATATTAAGGATCGGGAGGAACGTGTAAAGGAAGGCCTTGGTTTTCTGCGCCTGATTCGCGACCCAGTTCGACTGGATCTCTACGTAAAAGAGGCATGTGAGATTTTGGGGTTGAAAAGGGAAATTTTGTATGATATAATTGAAAATTCTGAAAGGAAATATAATAGCGCTCATAACGATTATCCAAACCGATCTGGGGGAAACCCCCGAAACGGGGGGCCTTGGGCGCGTAAAGGAACACAACGTCCCTATTTGCCGGGTAAGCAAATGGAGGACGCGGAGGAAGTTTTATTGGTCTCTCTCATGCAGTGCCCCGAGCTGTCTCATGAGATGAAGAAGGGGGATGTCTTGGGGATGTTTCGCAATGCGGCGCTACGATCCTTGGGGAAGAACCTTCTGAGTGAGATCGAGACTCGGGGTACCGTCGATGCCTCACGGCTGACGCATCAACTGGGAGGGGAGGAACAGGCGCTCCTCTCGCGCCTGTTGATCGGTGCTCATCAGATGAGAGAGGACCAGATAAGAAAGGCGTTTTCAGACGGTCTTCGGATCCTGTATCAGAGGAATTACAAAGAGGAAATTTCCAAGTTAGACGCGGAGATTCGAGAGACGGAGAAGAGTGGAAATTTCGAGCAGACGATTGCGCTTTTAAAACGCCGAGAGGCGGTCAAGAAAAATTATCAAAACCTTATACAACACCATAAATCGAGGTGAGGGCATCTATGGAGAAACAAAAAGTAGATGAGGTAAAAAAGCTCATTTCCATTGGGAAAGAGAAGGGATTCTTAACCTTCGATGAGGTCAACGACCTCCTTCCCTCGGATGTCTATTCCTCCGAACAGATCGACGAGTTGCTGATGATGTTCGGCGAAATGGACATTGAGGTCGTAGACAGCCAGCAAAACATCAAGATCTCCAAGAAGGACACCTCGCAGGATGAGCAATTGGAGCGCATTCTCGACAGTGATTTCCGGAGCACGGATCCTGTGCGTCTCTATCTTCGCGAGATGGGGGCCGTGGCTCTCTTGTCCCGGGACGGCGAGATTGCCGTGGCCCGACAGATCGAGGAAGGGAAGAATCTCGTGAGAAAGACAGCCCTCTCGACATATGTGGCCGTTCGAGAGGCCCTGATGCTCGGAGAGAAGATAGAAAGGGAGTACCTGGATATCCGGGAAGTGACGAATCTCATTGACGAGGATGAAACCGAACCGGAGGTCAAGGAGCGGGTTCGACAAAAGATCCTGAAGTATGTCGCGCAGCTCAGAAAGTACGACCGTGACATGGAGATGCTCTACGTTGAGGAGCATGAGATCTTGAAGCAAGGTCTGCCGGTTAAGCCCATTCGCACGAAGATCCGCAGGAAGAAGCAGTCCATGTATCGTATTATCGAGCATATGGACCTCAAGTATGATGTGGTGCAGAGGATCGTGCGGCGTCTCCAGGACTATTACCGGCAGTTGGTTACGGAGGAAAGGAGCCTGATCCCTTACGAGGCCCGGCTTATCATGTCTCCCCAGAAGATGATACGGGATTTCTACCGCTTCGAAAACGATACCGAAAAGCTGGAGGCCTTCCTTCTTCGTAAGAAGATGACCCTGGAAGAGTTTGAACCCATCAAGCGGGAGGCGAGCGGGATCCTCCAGAGGGTTCGTGAGATCGAACGAGAAACGGGATGTCGCTCCAGCCAGCTCAAGGAGGTCATCCAGGCAATCCGCAAGGGTGAAAAACAGGCGAACGAGGGCAAGGACACCCTGATCCGCGCGAACCTCCGTCTGGTGGTTAGTATCGCAAAGAAGTATACCAACCGGGGTTTGCAGTTCCTCGACCTCATTCAGGAGGGGAATATCGGTCTCATGAAGGCCGTGGAGAAGTTTGAGTATCAGCGGGGATACAAGTTCAGCACCTACGCCACGTGGTGGATACGGCAGGCCATCACCCGGGCCATCGCGGACCAGGCCCGGACCATCCGTATTCCCGTCCACATGATCGAGACCATCAACAAGATCGTTCGGGTTTCCCGCGCCTTGGTGCAGGAACTGGGACGTGAGCCGCTGCCCGAGGAGATCGCGGAGCGGATGGAAATGCCCCTTGAGAAGGTAAGAAACGTCCTGAAGATTGCCAAAGAGCCCATTTCCCTCGAGACCCCCGTGGGTGAGGAGGAAGACAGCCATCTCGGTGATTTCATTGAGGATAAAAAGATCGAGTCTCCCATGGAATCCCTTATCAACTCCAATCTCTCCGAGCAGACGAGAAAGGTTCTGGCGACGTTGACACCCCGAGAGGAAAAGGTCCTTCGGATGCGGTTCGGGATTGGGGAAAAATATGATCATACCCTGGAAGAGGTCGGCCAGAGCTTCCAGGTCACCCGTGAGCGGATTCGGCAGATTGAAGCTAAGGCCCTTCGGAAACTCCGTCACCCGAGTCGCGTGATTCGATTGAAGAGTTTCCTCGAGGGATAAAAACCTTGACGAAGAGGGAAAATGTCATTAGGGTAAGGGGAGAGAGGGCCCATAGCTCAATTGGTAGAGCCACCGGCTCATAACCGGTAGGTCCCAGGTTCGATCCCTGGTGGGCCCACCAACGCAGGGATAATGCGGTGGAGAGGTGTTGAGAAAAGACATTAAAACCGTCGGAATGAAACAAGCGGTTCGTAAGAAAATGGACCGAACCATCAAAAAGCCGGGTGAAATCTCGGCTTTTTCTTTTGCCTGGAACGGGGAATGAAGATTTCTTCCCTGATTGAAAGGTTAGAGGCATGGGTTCCACCGGACCTGGCTGAGTCGTGGGATGCCTCTGGGTTGCAGGTGGGGAATCCCGATAATGACGCAAAGGCCGTGTTTCTCTGTCTTGATATCTCTGAAGCCACCTTGAACGAGGCCATCGGGGCCAGGGCAAACCTTGTCCTTTCCCACCACCCAATGCTCTTCTCCCCCTTGAAGACCGTAGATGTCCGGGCGGGGGTGGGAAGGCTCATCCACACATGCCTTACCCATGACTTGACGGTTTACAGCCTCCATACCAATCTGGACAAGGCCGCAGAAGGGATGAACGACGAAGTAGCCCAACGTCTCGGGATTGGGGAGTTGGAGGTGTTGATCCCTTCTCAGCAGCCGGGAGAGACCTATTACAAACTGGTGACCTTCGTGCCTGAAGAGGAGAGAGAGTCCCTTCTCAAGGCCCTTTTTGAAGCGGGCGGCGGCAGGATCGGAGCCTATGAGGGTTGCTCTTTCAGCACTCCTGGAGAGGGGACATTTTTTGCCGGGGAGGAGACCTCTCCCGTCGTCGGTGAAAAGGGGGTTTGGAATCGTGTCCCGGAGGTTCGGATCGAAGTCCTGTTCCCCGCCGCGAACCTGGAAAGGGGAATCGCCGCTCTGGTCACGTCGCATCCCTACGAAGAACCCGCTTACGATATCTATCCTCTCCATACCCCTCCCACCCGGGTGGGATTCGGTCGTGTGGGAACCTACGATCCCCCCTTGCCATGGGAATCCTTTCTTGCCCGCGTCCGGGAGGGATTGGGTATCGATGATTTTCGGATCGTCGGGGATCCAGTCGAAGAGGTCTCACGGGTTGCCGTGTGCACGGGGAGTGGTGCCTCATTTATTTCCCAGGCTGCCCGGCATGCCCAGGTTTATGTCACAGGGGACGTGAAATTCCATGAGGCGCAGGAGGCCGAGGCCCTGAGATTGAGCGTTATCGATGCGGGGCATTTTGCCCTGGAACGGATCTTTGTCGACGTCATGGATCGTTGGTTTGAAAGGGAGGGGCTGAAAGCGGAGCTGAAGGTTTACAAAAGCACTGAAGAGAAGGACCCATTCATATTTTTTCATAAAGGAGAAGATCTTTGAGAGAACAGTTGCACAAGCTTATGCAGTTACAGGTTCTTGATTCCAAAATTCGCCTTCACGATCGTGAGGAGGCAACCTATCCGGCAGAGATAGAAAAGATACAGCAGGAGATTTCCCGGCTCGTGGAGGCCTTTCAGGCGGAGGTGTCGAAGATCGAGACGCTGGAAAAGGAACGACGCCAAAAGGAGCGGGACCTGGAGGCCGCCGGAGATCAGATCAAGAAGATTCAGGGGCGGTTGCACGAGGTGAAGACCAACAAGGAATATCAGGCCTTCCTGGCCGAGATCGACCACCTCAAAGAGAAAATGGACCAGTACGAAGTGGAGATCATCGAGCACCTGGACGAAGTAGATCGGCTGAAAGAGGGCTTGAAGGATAAAGAGAAGGTCTATTTCGAGGAAAAGGAAAAGCTGGAGAAACGAAAGACGGAACTGGAGGAGAAGCTCAAACACCTCCCGGATGAATTGCGGGTGCTGAAAGACAGGAGGGAACATCTCGCCCAGGAAATTCCTGCCCCTCTTTTGAAAAGATACACGACCCTTCTGGAAAAGCGGGGGGGCGTGGCGGTAGTTTACGCCGTCAAGGAAATCTGCCAGGGGTGTCACATGAATATCCCTCCCCAGCTCTTCAATCAGGTCCAGAAGGGGGAGGAGATCTACACCTGTCCCCACTGCAACCGCATCCTCGTCCCCGAAGAAATGTCTCAAGATGAATGATTCGGTGGCTGGACCATACGGCGGATGTCCGCTTAGAGATTGTTTCTGAAACCGTTGAGGGCTTGTATGCTGATTTTGTGGAGGGCTTGAAGCGCCTCCTCGTTACGGGAGACGTTCGGCCCGCGGAGGCGGTGGAAATCGAGCTGGATGAGCCCGATTCCTCCGATCTCCTTGTTTCCCTGGGACGTCAAGTCCTTTTTTACTTCAATACCTCACAATTTGTCCCCGCACGATTCGATATCACCGCCGTGTCACCTACTCATTTAAGAGGCAGACTTTGGGGAGAACCCTTCGACCCGGACCGCATGGCGTTTCACCTGGAGGTCAAGGGAGTGACCTATCATGACCTGGAAGTCAAAGAGGAGAATGGCGAGTGGAAAGCGCGGGTCACGTTTGACGTATAATGGACGGGGATTTCGGCTTTCTCTTGCTTTTTTGGGGGGATGCCTTTAATATCCGCCTATAAGCCATGACACCGGAAAAGATAAAAGAGCTCTTTCTCTCCTTCAAAAAGGGGGACATCACCCTCGAGGCGGCCATTGAAAGGTTGCGCCTTCTGCCCTTTGAAGAGATCGAAGGGGCCATGATCGATCATCACCGGACCTTGAGACAGGGGTTCCCCGAGGTCATCTACGGGGAATCGAAGAACGCCTCGCAGATCATTGCCATCATGGAGAAGATGAAGGCCACGGGATGTAATATCCTCGTGACGCGGCTGGACGAGAAAAAGGCGAAGCTGGTTAAAGACTATTTTTCTGGATGTGATTATGATCCCCTTTCCCGGACCCTTGTCTTGAAAAACGCCCCCGTTGAGATCACGGGGCTTGGCACTATTCTCGTCATCTGCGCGGGGACGTCCGATATTCCCATCGCAAAAGAGGCCGCCATTACCGCCGAGCTCATGGGAAACAGGGTGGAAACCCTGTTCGATGTGGGCATTTCCGGTATCCATCGCCTCTTTTCCAAAAAGGACGCGATCCTCGCCGCGAACGTGCTGGTGGTTGTCGCTGGCATGGAGGGGGCCCTCCCCAGCGTGGTGGGGGGACTGGTTTCCCGGCCGGTGATTGCCGTTCCCACGAGCGTTGGATACGGCGTGGGACTCAACGGTCTGGCCGCACTTCTCGCCATGCTCAACTCCTGCGTGGCGGGGGTTACCGTTGTCAACATCGACAATGGTTTCGGGGCCGGTTACGCGGCCAGCCTCATCAATCAGCTCCATAAGGCGTCATGAAGATTCTCTACCTGGATTGCTTTTCCGGAGTCAGCGGGGATATGCTGTTGGGAGCCCTCATCGACCTTGGATGTCCCGTGTCCGTCCTCAAGGACGCCTTTGAAAAACTTCCCATCCCGCCCGTTCGTATCGAGGTCACCCCGGTAACCAAGCAGGGGATCTCGGCCCAGGATCTCTCTTTTGTCTTCGATGAATCCGACAAGGCTCACCGGTCTTATGGGGAGATTCGCCGTATAATCGGCCAGGCCGATCTGGGGGATGGTCTCAAAAAAGCTGCCCTGAAGATTTTCGATGTCCTTGCGGAGGCGGAATCGAAAATACACGGGATCGACAAGGAAAAAGTCCATTTTCACGAGGTTGGAGGACTTGACACCATTTGTGATGTGGTGGGTGCCGTCGTGGCGAGGGAGGCCCTGGGAATCGAGAGGGTGTATGCCTCACCGCTCCCCCTTGGGCGGGGGGAGATTGAATGCGCCCACGGAATCCTCCCCAACCCGGCTCCCGCGACCCTGGAGCTCCTTAAGGGGTTTGAAACGGTTCGTCTTCCCTACGCCGTGGAGTTCGTGACACCCACGGGGGCGGCGATCGTGAGGTCATGGGTCGATCCGGAGAAGCCTGCACCACCGTTTCGGATACTCGCCGCGGGATACGGCGCGGGCGACCGTGAAGTTCCGGGGCGCCCCAATGTCCTCCGAGCCGTTATGGGGGAGATTGGGAAGGAGGAGACAGGGGACCGGGTTGTTCTTTTGGAGACGGATATCGACGATGAGACGCCGGAGGTCCTGGCCCATGTCAGCAAGATGCTTTTCGACCAGGGCGCACTTGATGTTACGTCCCACGCCGTGATGATGAAGAAAGGCCGTGTGGGGACCCGGATAACCATCGTGGCCCCTGCTGACAGGCAGGAGATCCTTGCCGATTTGCTTCTGCGGGAGACTTCGACCCTCGGCGTGCGTTTCATCCCCGTCTCGCGACGGCTCCTTCCGAGGGAGGTCGTAGAAATTCAGACATCTCTGGGCCCTGCGAAGGTCAAGGTGGCGATCCTGGAGAACGGGGAAAAGAAGATCGCTCCCGAATACGAGGCTTGCGCGGTCCTGGCGGAGCGTCATCGTATTCCTCTGCGTCGGGTCATGGAGCTCGTCAAAAAAGAGGCGGGAGAGGCTCTGCCTTCCCGCTCGTTTCCTGCGAAATCCTGAGCTGTTTCAGGCTATTGTATACATCATCAGATTAAAAGTTGACATTCTTTGCTCTCTCTGATAAAGATTTTGTAGATTTTTTCACGAATTAGATCGGGGTTCAGATCGGGAATGAACGGAATCATTATCGGATGTTACTTGCTGAGTATGGTCTTGATCGGCCTTTTTGCCTCCCGTAAAGCCAAAGGAAGCACTGGTTTTTTCGTGGCGGATCGCAGAGGAGGGCTCTTTCTGGTCTCCGGTTCGCTCGTGGCCACTATCCTGGGCGGGTCGAGCACCATCGGGATGGCTGGCCTCGGGTATGTCAAGGGTCTACCTGGGGCGTGGTGGCTTCTGGTCGGCTGTATTGGGCTTGCTCTGGGGGGGATTTTTCTCGCCGGGCGGGTGCGTAAAACCGGGGCCTATACCCTCCCGGAGATCCTGGGGAAGCGCTATGGCGAGGGGGTCCGAAAGGCGGCCTCCATTATTATCCTCGCCTCCTGGCTGGGGATTATTGCCGGTCAGATCGTCGCGGCGGGAAAGATTCTCTCGGTTCTTTTTCCTACGGGTTCCCTAACGTTTCTTATAATTTTGTCTGGCAGTGTCATGATTTTTTATACCCTCCTTGGCGGGCAGTACTCCGTGTTGCGGACGGATACCGTTCAGGCCTTCCTGATTATCTTCGGGATTATCCTTACAATTCTGGTGGGCGCGAGGATTTCCGGGGGGTATGGAGCCCTCGCACACAAACTGCCCGAGGGGTTTTTCGACTTTCCGGCAAGCCGAATGATGTCGTGGGCCGCCATCGGGAACCTGGCCCTTTTCGTGGGAACGGCCTACCTGGTAGGCCCGGATATCTTCTCCCGTTTTCTGAGTTCAAAGGACGGGAAGGTTGCGCGGAGATCCGCCCTGATTGCCTCCGGAATCCTCGTGTTTGCCGCCTTTGGGATCACCTGGATTGGGATGATGGCGAGGGTCATGTTTCCCGGTATCACGGCGGAACAGGCCTTTCCCCACATGGTTCTCCATATATTGCCCGGCATCTTTTCCCCACTGGTCGTCGCGGCTCTCCTGGCGGCGGTGATGTCCTCCGCGGACACCTGTCTCCTTACCGCCGGGGTGATTTTGACCTCTGATATCTTGGGG
>JAOZMY010000003.1:49399-55582 GCA_029934085.1 bacterium
CTGGCCGCGTCGGTCACGGCGGTGGCGATGGTGCGGAGTCCCGCCTTGGAGGTTTTCAAGCCCGTGGCCCCCTGGATGATGTCTGCCACGTCTTCCCAAGACATGAGGTCCTTGTAGAAGCGACAGAGGATCAGCGTGTCGAAAAGGGTTAGAAAATCCTCGTATTCCACGAAGAGCTTCGCCTTTCCCTCCGTCTCCTCGGGGGCGATCTTCCCCGTGAGTTCTGCCTGATAGAAGGACGATCGCATGTGGCACGCGCCCCGGTCGGAGGTGGCGTAGGCGAGGCCCATGCCTTTGAGAACCCTCGGTTCGTATCCGGCGGGTTCCAGACCCTTCACGTGGACAGCGATGTCCTGAAGGCCCCAGGCCTTGCTCACCTCTCGAATTCCCTGGGAGAGGAGGGCCCCGACCCCTTCTTTCCGGGCGATCTTTTCGATGATCTCCGCCACATCCTGGGCGTTTCCGTAGTGATACGTTTCCGGGATGACCTTTCTTTGGGAGGCCTCGATGGTAAAGGCGGCGAGATTTCCCGCCGTAACCGTGTCGATGCCCAGGCGGTCGCAGAGGTCGTTCAGGTAGATGATCTCTCCGATATCGTCGATCATACAGAGGCCGCCGAAGGCGTAGATAGTTTCGTATTCGGGCCCGAGGATGGTCAGACCCTTGTGAGGGCCGTCTTTGACCGTGGTTAGCTTCCCACAGGCCATGAAACAGTACGGGCAGGCGTGGGAACGTGTGGTGCAAAACTGCTGAATCCCCTCGGCGCTGATATTCTCCCAGCCGGGCAGGGAGCCCTGAGACCAGTATTTCGTGGGAAACCCTCCGATGGTATTCATAATCCCCACGAGCATGGGGGTTCCTTGGGTCTGATAGGCCTTGACGAGGGGGTTTCCCTTCGCCTTTTTAAGGAGCCGATGCCAAACCTGTTTCAACCGGTCCGGTTCGGCAGCGGTCTTCTTCGCGGCACCGTGGAAGACGATTCCCTTCACCCGCTTGGAGCCCATCACGGCTCCCACGCCGGTGCGGCCCGCGGCCCGCCACTTCCCGCTGGCGATGGTGGAAAACCGGATCATGTTTTCCCCTGCCGGCCCGATGACCACGAGTTCCGCGTGTGGGTCTCCCACGCGGTTTTTCATGCGTTCCTCCGCCTTGTAAGTATCCATGCCCCACAATTCTTTCGCCTCGTGGAAGACAACCCCCTTGTCCGAAATCTCCAGGAAAACGGGTTCAGGCGCGGTGCCTTTGAGGAGAAAGGCGTCCGCCCCGCATGCGGCCATGGAGATGGCGACGCTGCCTCCCGAATAAGATTCTGAATAGATACCGGTTTGGGGGGACCGGGTGTAAACCCCGTAACGGCTGCTGCCGTGAATCTTTAAGCCTGTGACCGGCCCGATGGCGAAGATAACAGGATTTTCAGGGTCGAAAGGATCTGGGGGCGTGGCCCCAGTCTCTTTGAGAAGGAGATACGTCCCTATACCCTTCCCGCCCAAGAGGGTTTCATAGACCCTTTCCGGGATCTCCTGGACCTCGTAGCTCTGGTCCGAGAGGTTGATGACATAGATACGGTGAAAGAATCCTTCCACGGGATCCTCCTGTTTACTTTTTCCTCTGGCTACCGCGAGTCTGGATGATCTCCGCCAGGATGCTGACGGCGATCTCCTCCGGGGTTTCCGAGTGGATGGACAGCCCGATGGGAGCCCGCACCTTTTCTAAGAGGGTCTGAGGAACTCCCCTCTCCCGGAGGCGCTCGAAGACGATAGCGTTCTTCTGCCGACTGCCCACCATGCCGATATAAGGAAGGTTCTTGTCGATGACCTGTGCGAGGACGATCTCGTCGAATCTGTGGCCCCGGGTGGCGATGACCACATAGGTGTTGGCGTCGAGGACGATGAGGTCGGATACCTTTTGATATCCGGGAATGTGAAACGCCCGAACCGCCTCCGGAAAGCGGGTCTTGTTGGCGAATTCCTCACGATCGTCGATGACCTCCACCTGGAAGTGGCAGAGGCTTGCCATGGCGCAGAGGGCCTTAGAGAGATGACCGCCCCCGAAGATTACGAGACGAGGAAAACTCCGAAGGGCTTCAAAGACGATTAGGTTCCAGGGAACGGAAGTGGGAAAATCAAGAACCTCCGGGTCGATGATCCGAATGGTGGTGGCTTCCTCCTTTAGAAGAACCTCTCCCCAGGCGAGGACGCGTTTTTCGAAGTCTCCTTCGATAGGGGTCGTGATCAGGTGGGTTCCATCGGCCTTGATCACACCCTTGGGCCCGGATTCCAATCTGCCCCCCCTTTTTTTGTCGTGATGGAAAAGCCGGAAAAAGCAGCACGCGTCGTGAAGGGAAAGGGTTTCCACGATGAGGTCGTGGACGGCCTTGTCTTCCACTTGGACGGGCTCGACAAGCACCGTCACGTTCCCTCCACAAACCATATCCGAGGGGTCGTCTCCTTCCACGAGGGAAAAGGTAAGAAGACTCCCCTTTAGGTCCCCAACGGTTTTCCCCGCCTCTTTGATGACCTCCGCTTCCAGGCCGCCTCCACCGATGGTTCCGTAGAGGTCCCCGGTTGACGTCAGAAAAAAATGGGCCCCTTCCTTCCTCGGAACCGATCCCTTCCGCCGGACGATGGTGGCCAGGGCCCCATTCTGTCCCTGTGCAAGGGCCTTTTGGATATAGTTGAAAAGCGATGCCATATCCCGAGTCTAACAGACAATAAAAAGGGCGTCAATTTGATAAGATGCTTTCAGAGATATATTGTTTTAACCTTGAAAAGGACTTATAAAGGAAAAAACCTTGGAGGGAAGGACCATGGAAAAGACACACCCGATTCGGGAGCTTATGGATAAGGAATCATTGACCTGTCTGAGCGTCTCGCACGACTGGCGGTCGGGGAGGATCTGCTGGCGGGCGAGTTACGAATGGGATGATTCGATCTCTTGGGCAGATTACCAGAAAACCTTTACCATCGAAAGCTGTCTCGCCGCGTCTCCCAGGTATTTCGGACATGCGACGGTTCTCGAGATGTTCGGATCAAACGGCAGCGAGGATGTTCGGAAGGAGATCGAGGAACTGTTGAAGGCGGGTCGGCATCAGGGGATCGACTTTTTTCGAGAGCCTTCATTCGACATCACCTTCATGAACAATATGCATTCCAATATCTTAGGGATAAGAAACGGGATGCACGCCATCCGGGCGGGGGGAATTCGGCGGCACCCCCTCGCGGATCCCGAGATGGAGGTCATCGTGGATGGATTGAACCTGGCCCGGGCCATGTCGTTCAAGAACGGGGCGGCGGAGATTCCCTTTGGGGGGTGCAAATGCACGGTGCACAGCGACGAGATCTCCATGGGAGACATGGAGCGGTTGGGGTTCCTCGCCTATTGTTTGGATCGAAGCCGGTTCTTCACCGGACCGGACATGGGGTTCCCTCCCGAGCTGGCGGACGTCTTCCATGAGCATTTCACGGCAAACATCACGGGGGGAAAGAAAGGCCCTCTGGGGCCCACGGGCACGCCGACGGCGTATGGCGTTTATCTTGCTATCAAGGCGGCGGCGGAATTTCGGTATGGAGACCCACACCTGCGGGAAAAGAAGGTGCTGATTCAGGGACTCGGGGCCGTGGGGTATCCTCTCGCGGAGCTGCTGATCAAGAAGGAGCGTTGTCCCCTCATCGTCTCTGACGTGGACGAGGCCGTGATCCAGCGATTGAAGCAGGACTTCCCTGAGGCGGATGTTACCGAGGTGGACCCCGGGGTCGTTCTCGATACACCGGCGGATATTTTTGCCCCCTGCGCCATGGGAGGGATTATTTCCGATGAAGAAATTCCCCGCCTGAAATACGATATCATTTTTGGGTCTGCCAATAACGTCCTGGCGGCGCACAGCCAGGAGGAAGAAATCGCTCTGGCCAAACGCCTGGCCGAGCGGGATATCCTCTACCAGGTGGAATGGGTTCACAACATCGCGGGCGTCATGGCGGGTTATGAGGAATACATGCATGGAGAGGAGGCAGATCGCGGACGTCTTTACGCCCACATCGAACGGGTTTGCGGGGAAGGGGTCAGGGAGAACCTTCGGGAGGCAGAGCGGCTTGGAATCACGCCGACGGAATACGCTTACCGAAAAATCGAAAAGAGGATCTATCCCGATTTGACACCTTCGTCTTAGGTGTTAAGATAGGGAAACCCTGAGATGGAGGATGCCTCCGTGAAAAGGATTTCCTTAATCTACGCCCTTGCCGTTATACTGGCGCTTCTGTTTGTTTGCGCGGGAGTAGCTCCTGTAAGCGCGGCAGTCTATCAGATCACCATCGATGGCCCCATCACGGGATTCACGAAAGATTTCATTCACAAAGGGATACGAAAGGCCGCAGACGACCCGAATGGCGCGGTCTTGATCAAGCTGGATACCCCTGGGGGACTGATTTCTTCCACCCAGGATATCGTCAAGGACATCCTCAATTCCCCCGTCCCCGTTATCGTCTATGTGGCCCCCAGCGGGGCCCGGGCGGGTTCGGCGGGAACCTTCATCACCCTCGCGGCCCACGTGGCGGCCATGGCAAGCGGAACCCATATCGGAGCGGCCCACCCGATTCTTCTGACGGGCGGAGAGCTGAAAGGGGACGCTCGGGAGAAGGTCGTCAACGATACCATCGCCTTCATCCGTTCCATCGCGCAGAAGCGGAAACGGAATTCCAAATGGGCGGAGGAGGCGGTCAAGAAATCCGTTTCCATAACGGCGAAGGAGGCCTTGAAGAAGGGGATTATCGACTGCGTGGCCGATACGCGATCGGAGTTGTTCAAAAAGATCGAAGGAAAGGTCGTGGAGGTTTCGGCAGCGGGAGAGATGAAGAAGCGCACGCTTCATCTCATGGGGCAACCTGTTCACGAGATCCAACTTTCCTTTATTGAAAAGATCGGCAAGAAGCTGGGCGATCCACAGATCATGTTGATCCTCCTGGTCATCGGAATCCTGGGGATCTATCTTGAGGTGAAGACCCCGGGAGCCACCATGCCGGGGGTGATTGGGGCCATTGCGTTAATCGGTTTTCTCTTCGCCAGCCGGATCCTTCCTATCAATTATCTGGGGGTTATCCTCATCTTCCTTGCCATTGTCCTCTTTATCGCGGAGATATACGTAACGAGTTTCGGCGCTCTTACTGTCGCGGGCCTGACCTCTCTGGCCATCGGCCTGAAAATCCTCTTCCAGACGGAAAAGAGCATCGGGCTCCGAATCCCTTACCTTACGATCTTCGGGATCGTGGCCGTGATCGGTGCTGTGGTGGTGGTTCTGGGGGCCTTACTTGCGAGAGATTTCCGTCGAAAGAAGCGGACTGGGCAGGAGGGGCTCGTGGGAGAGACGGGCGTGGCCAAGACCCCTATTGACGAAAAGGGCAAGGTTTTCATCCACGGGGAGATCTGGGATGCCTGTAGCACAGGGGATCCTATCGAGGAGGGTAGCCCCATCCGGGTTCAGGGCGTCAAGGGACTCCTGCTCGTGGTGGAAAAGGTGGAAGGGAGAGAGGCAAATAGTAAGTAGTGAATAATGAATAGAAGCGGCGGCACTTGAGGAATGTTCCCGTGTAACGCCTTTGATCTGACAGCCCAGGGCTGATTTGACAACCCTTTAAAATTCAAGAAGGAGGTTTCTATGTTTCTGATACCGCCCATCATTATCTTGATAGTAATCCTGTTTTCAATGCTGAAGATTCTCAAGGAATACGAACGGGGGGTTATCTTCCGGCTTGGACGGCTCGTGGGGGCGCGGGGGCCGGGCCTCATTATCCTGATTCCCTTCATTGAGCGGATGATCAAGGTCAGCCTCCGGACCGTGGTCATGGATGTTCCCCCGCAGGACGTGATCACCAAGGACAACGTCTCCATCAAGGTCAACGCCGTGGTTTATTTCCGTGTCATCGACCCGGAGAAGGCCATCATTGAGGTGGACGACTACCTGT
Organism: bacterium; assembly: GCA_029934085.1. GTDB lineage: Bacteria > Desulfobacterota > S145-22 > S145-22 > S145-22 > JAOZMY01. Next base: position 55,354 of record JAOZMY010000003.1, read on the forward strand.
ATGCTACCTCCCAGTTGGCACAGACTACCCTGCGCAGCATTTTGGGACAGTTCGAGTTGGATGACCTGTTGTCCCACCGCGAAAAGATCAACTTTGAGTTGCAGGATGTCCTGGACAAGCATACCGATCCCTGGGGCATCAAGGTCTCGGCGGTGGAGGTGAAGCACATCGACCTGCCGGAGGAGATGCAGCGGTCCATGGCCCGCCAGGCGGAGGCGGAGCGGGAACG
>JAOZMY010000113.1 GCA_029934085.1 bacterium
GGGTCAAGTCTTGAAATTATCAATTTCCTCTGACCTTTTAGCTTGAGGCTTTACCCTTTCAGCTTTCGACTTCGCGCTTTCAATCCTTCCCGTCTCGTAATATAATGGAAATGTGTGTAGCGATTCTAAAAGAATAACCCCGAACCGCGAACAGTTGAACGGCGAACTCGGATTTTGAACCATGACCTTTAAACTCCACCAGGACTTCCAACCCGAGGGGGACCAGCCCAAGGCCATCGAGGCGCTGGTGAACTGGACGAATGCGGGGGTGCCGCACCAGGTATTGCTGGGGGTGACGGGGTCGGGCAAGACCTTCACCATGGCCAACGTCATCGCCCGGGTCAACCGCCCCACGCTGATCATCTCCCACAACAAGACGCTGGCGGCGCAGCTCTACGGGGAGTTCAAGGCCCTCTTTCCGGAAAACGCGGTGGAATATTTTGTCAGCTACTACGACTACTACCAGCCCGAGGCCTACCTTCCCAATTCGGATACCTACATCAGCAAGGATTCTTCCATCAACGAGGATATCGACAAGATGCGCCACTCCGCCACCCGGGCGCTGCTGACGCGGAAGGACGTGATCATCGTGGCGAGTGTTTCCTGTATCTACGGTCTGGGGTCGCCGGAGGCCTATTACGGGCTGCTGCTTTGTTTGGACAAGGGGCAAACCATCACCCGGGAGGAGATCCTCAAGAAGCTGGTGGAGATCCACTACATGCGCAATGACTACGACCTCGTTCGCGGGAACTTCCGAGTGCGGGGGGACGTGATCGAGATCGTTCCGGCCCACGAGTATGAGCGGGCCATCCGGATCGAGCTGTTCGGTGACGAGGTGGACGGTCTCTACGAGATCGATCCCCTGACGGGCAAGCGCCTGGAGTCGCTGGAGCGGGTGACCATCTTCCCCGCCAGTCACTACGTGACCACCCGCGTCACGCGCCAGCAGGCTATCAAGGCTATTCGGGAGGAGCTGGCCGAACGGATCGCCTTCTTCAAGTCCCAGAACAAGCTGATCGAGGCCCAGCGAATCGAGGAGCGCACCCTCTATGATCTGGAGATGATGGAAGAGATCGGCTACTGCCAGGGGATTGAGAACTACTCCCGCCACCTGACGGGGCGAAGACCGGGGGACCCGCCGCCCACGCTGCTCAGTTACCTGCCGCCCAACGCCCTCATCATGATCGATGAGAGCCACGTGACCATTCCCCAGATCCGGGGGATGTTCTTCGGGGACCGGAGCCGGAAGGAGACGCTGGTGGAGTACGGGTTCCGGTTGCCCTCGGCGCTGGACAACCGGCCGCTGAAGTTCGAGGAGTTCGAGGCGGCGGTGAACCAGGTGATCTACGTCTCGGCGACCCCGGCGGACTACGAGCTTAAGAAGGCGGGGGAGCACGTGGTGGAGCAGATCATCCGGCCCACGGGGCTGGTGGACCCCGAGATCATCGTCCGTCCGGCGAAGCATCAGGTGGACGACCTCACGGGGGAGATCCGCAAGCGGGCGGAGGCGGGGGAGCGGGTGCTGGTGACCACCCTCACCAAGCGGATGGCGGAGGATTTGACCGAGTACCTCAAGGACCTTGGGATCAAGGTAGCCTACCTCCACTCCGACATCGACACCCTGGAGCGGATCGACATCATTCGCCACCTGCGGATGGGTACCTACGACGTGCTGGTGGGGATCAACCTCCTGCGGGAGGGGATGGACATCCCCGAGGTGTCTCTCGTGGCAATCCTCGACGCGGACAAGGAGGGATTTCTCCGTTCCAAGACCTCCCTCATCCAGACCTTCGGGCGGGCGGCCCGGAACGTGCACGGCACCGCCATTCTCTACGCCGACCGGGAGACGCCCTCCATGCGGGAGGCCATCGCGGAGACCCACCGGCGCCGGGAGATCCAGCTTGCCTACAACGCGGAGAGAGGGATCACACCGGAGACCATCAAGAAATCGATCCGTGACATCCTGGAGTCCATCTATGAGCATGATTACATGACCGTACCCATTGAGGTGCGGGAAGAGACCCCGGACTACGTCGTGCCCGAGGGGGACGTGGACGCCCTCATCGAGACCCTGACCCAGCAGATGCTGGACGAGGCGGAACAGCTCAACTTTGAAAAGGCGGCGGAGATCCGGGACAAGATCCGGCGGCTCAAAGGGGAGCGACCCATCGGGCATAAGAAGGTCAAAAAACGCCGCGTGCGCTTCCGCCGATGATGGACGAGACGGCCCGCCTTTCGGAATCCGCCCTGACCACGCTGACGCCGGAGACCATCGACCGGCTTCCCCGGAAACCGGGGGTCTATCTCTTCCGGGACGCGGCGGGGACCCTCATCTACATCGGCAAGGCCAAGTCCCTCCGGGACCGGGTGAAGAGTTATTTCATCCGGGCGAACGACCGGGACGCCAAGACCCAAACCCTCATCTCCCGCATCGCCACGATCGATTTCATCGTCACCCACTCGGAGAAAGAGGCCCTGATCCTGGAGGATGTCCTTGTCAAGCGGCACCGCCCCCGCTACAACGTGGACCTGAAGGATGACAAGCGCTATCTCTGTATCCGCATCGATAGTCGCCACCCCTTTCCCGCCATCCAGTTCGTGCGGCAGTTTCAGCCCGACGGGGCCTTCTACGCCGGTCCCTTCACCTCCGCCGAGTCGGTGCGCCGGACGATCCGGCTGCTGCACCGTCATTTCCCCCTGCGGAGCTGTTCCGACACGAAGTTTGTCCAGCGCAAGCGGCCCTGCCTCAACTACGAGATCCACCGCTGCCTCGCCCCTTGCGTGGGCTATGTCTCGAAGGAGGATTACGCCCGGCTCGTCCGGGAGGCGAAGCTCTTTCTGGCGGGCAACCGGGAGGGGCTGGTGCGAAGCCTGAAACAGCAGATGAACGCGGCGGCCGAGGCCCTCGACTTCGAGCGGGCGGCGGTGCTTCGGGACGAGCTAAAGGCCATCGCCAAGACGCTGGAAAGACAGACCATCAGCAGCCCCGCCCGGCAGGACATGGATGTCTTCGGCGCCGTTCGGCGGGAAGGCTGGTGGGGGGTCTTCGCGGCCTTTTACCGGCAGGGGTCCCTCATGGGGAGCCACTACGCCGAAGTGGAGGACGCCGGGTTTCCCGAGGCGGCCTTTATCTCCGACTTTCTCGTCCAGTTCTACGGGAGAAACAGCTTTATTCCCCCCGTGATCCTTGTTCCCTTTGACCTGCCGGACGCGGCCATTCTTCAGGAGTGGCTGGCGGAGAAACGGGGAGGGAAGGTGACGATCCGCGTGCCCCGGCGCGGGGAGAAGCGGAAGCTCCTGGCGCTCGCCGAGGAAAACGCCCGGATCAAGTTCGAGACCTTCAAGCGGTCCCGGAAGGACCCGGTCGCCGAGCTGAAAACGGCCCTGGGGCTGCCGAAGGTTCCCCGCCGGATCGCCTGTTACGACATCTCCACCCTCCAGGGCCACGAGACGGTAGGGTCCAGGGTTTCTTTTTTGGACGGCGCGCCGGAGAAGGCCCGCTACCGCCGCTTCCGTGTGAGAGAGGCCGCTCCCAACGACGACGTGGGATGCATGATCGAGATCCTCCTGCGGAGCCTGAACCGGGACCGGGAAGAGGGTGTCCTGCCCGACATGATCCTGCTGGACGGAGGGAAAGGCCAACTGGCGGCGGGGGAGGCGGTGCTGGAGGAACTGGGCCTTCACGAAATCCTCCTCGTAGCTATCGCCAAGGGACGCTCGCGGAAGGAGCGGTTTTCCGACTACTTCCTCGTCTCCGGGCGGGAGGAACCGGTCCGGCTCGATCCCCACGATTCCGTCTTTCAGCTCCTTGCCCGGATCCGGGACGAGGCGCACCGTTTCGCCATCACCTACCACCGGAAGCGACGGGGCAAGACCGCCCTCGATTCGCGGCTGCTGTCCATCCCCGGCATCGGCGAGAAGCGTCTGAAGATCCTCTTTCAGACCTATCCCTCATTGGAGGCCATCCGGGAGGCCCTCGTGGAAGAGATCGCTGCCCTTCCCACGTTCAACAGGAAGCTGGCGGAAGAACTGAAAACGAGGCTGATTTCTGAAGAACGGGAAGAGGGGATGTAAATGAAAGGGAGATTACAATATGATGCCGAGAAGAAGTTTCCATTCTTCCAGGGACTTGCCTCGTGAATACGTTAGCGGCATTGAAAACTATTGGTCAGATGCTTTCGCCGGTTCAAGCGGAACTTCCCGATCTCGATTTGGACTGGGAAATGATCGTCGCCGTTTCCAGCCGGCACCTCGTAACGCCCGCCATCTATCCCGCCCTCGTCCGCAAACGGGCCTTTGAGAGCCTTGAAGGGGAGGTCAAGCAGTACCTCTCCTATATTCATGAGCTGAATACGGAGCGGAATGCCGCCCTCATACGGCAGGGAGTTGAACTCGCCCGGGCCTTGAACGGAATCGGAGTCGTTCCCGTGATGCTCAAGGGTATGGCTTATCTTTTTGAGAACCTCCACGGTAATTTGGGCGCTCGGGTGGTGGGGGATATCGACCTCTTCGTTCCCGGGGATCATTGTGACGAGGCTGTGACGTGTCTCGAAAGTGAGGGATACACGTTCTTATGGAAGGAGAATCACGATTCCAAAGGGCATCATCACCTGATTCCCATGTCCCGAGAAGGCTCGCCGGCGGTCGTGGAGCTGCACACGAAGCCGATCAAAAAGGATTTCTCAGCCTTGCTTCCCGTGGAAGATTTTCTCAGAGAAATAAGGACGATATCCTATCAAGGAGCCAAGGTCGGTGTCCCGTCGCTGACGCATCAAGTCGTTATCTGCATCGAGCACGAGGGGCTGGCCAACCGGGACGATGACTTTCTTCGTGTGGCTCTGCGGGGGTTGCATGATCTATCAATCCTCATGACCCACACTGAGGTCGACTGGCGGCAGGTGAAGCGGCGTTTTCGGACCGCCGGTTTGGATGGAACGCTGACACGGTATTTAGCCCTTGTCCAGGGATTCTTTCTAACCTCTCCGGATGGGGTTTCAGTTCATGGGCATCTTCCCCTTTTCGTCTGGGCGGCCCTTAGATTTCCGCGTTATCGAAAGTCCTTTGTCTGGCTGTTTCTCGGCCTAAGGGTTTTAACGGATAAAAGGATAAGAGAGGCCGCTTTGAGCTATGGTTTGAAACTGTATCGTAACGAGGAAACCCTGGCTTCTTTGAAACGTCAGATGGCGAATAGAGAGTAGAGCGAATATCGAAGTTGCCGGCATTATGGCGGGTTGATGTGAATGCGTATCGGTGTGCGGGGTTTGGATGGGATATGAAGAGTGAAAAAAGAGCTGAGAGAAGTTAATATTTCAAAGAAAAAAATCCTTTTTCTTTGCACAGGTAACTCCTGCCGGAGTCAGATGGCCGAGGCGTGGACGCGACACTTGTGGAGGAATCTGTTTGAAGTTTTTTCCGCGGGGGTGGCCCCGAATCGCATGGATCCCCGCACCGTTCGGGTCATGGAGGAGGAAGGAATCTCCATGGAAGGCCATCATCCCAAGCACGTGGACATCTTCAAAGAGATTACCTTCGATTATGTTATCACCGTGTGTGACCAAGCCCGGGAAACATGCCCCTATTTCCCGGGTGTCCATAAGATCCTGCATCGAGGATTTGAAGATCCCCCTGTCCTGGTGAAAGGGGCAGGGAGTGAGGAGGAGGCTCTGGGGCATTACCGGAAAGTTCGGGATGAAATTAAAGATTTTATATTGATCCTCCCACGGACGCTGGGGTTTGAAGACAAAAAGAATGATTGAAAAGAATCTTAGTCATTTTTTGTATCCTGTGTCACGGGTTCTGGGAAACTCAACAAAATTTTCTTGACAAGTCTTCTTTTCCGGTTATAATATTTTTTAAAACGTATAACCGTTTATGCGAATATACGATAAAAAGGAAACGTTGATCTTGATGCGTTTATTCGTAGTTTTAGCTGGAATTTGGTTTGTGGTTGATGGTTGTTTGAATCAAGGGAGATAATACCATGAGTTTTATTTATCTTGCTCCGCCGATGTTTTTCGTGATTTCCTTCGTTTTTTCCATGCTTGGAATGGGAGGTTCCCAGTTATATATTCCCATCTTGTTTTGGCTGGGGATGGA
>JAOZMY010000004.1:0-26097 GCA_029934085.1 bacterium
CCGGTTTTTCACGGAGCACGTAGCGCATCGAGGTCGATCTTCTTTCGGCATGACATGATCCTCCTTTGAGAGGTTTCTTTCTTGAAATCACGTATAACGATCTTTTCAGGATTGTGCAAGGAACGTCTACAACGAGACAAACCCCGTGAATCAGGCTGACGGAACAAACGAGATAAACAAGATAACCTGGCAAACCAGTCAACCAGACACACCCTTGCAATTCCTTTCCATCAAAGGTAGACTACGCCCGCGATTTTTCTAAAAAACTGAAGGACAGCGGAATGAAAGAAGAACTTGTGTTGGAAAAGGTTTACGACCCGAAAGCGGTCGAGGGAAAATGGTACGATTTCTGGATGAGCCACGAACTTTTCAGGGCGGACGAAACGAGCGACGCCCCCCCCTATTCCATTGTGATTCCCCCTCCCAACGTGACGGGCTCCCTCCACATGGGGCACGCCCTGAACAACACCCTCCAGGACATCCTCATCCGGACCAAGCGGATGCAGGGATACAACGCCCTGTGGGTCCCGGGCATGGACCACGCGGGAATCGCCACCCAGAACGTGGTTGAGCGGCAACTGGCCGAGGAGGGGAAGACGCGGCACGACCTGGGTCGCGAGAAGTTCATTGAGCGGGTCTGGAAGTGGCGGGAGGAATCGGGCGGGACCATCATTCACCAGTTGAAACGCCTGGGCGCCTCCTGTGACTGGTCACGCGAGCGGTTCACCATGGACGAGGGACTTTCTCGGGCGGTCAAAGAGGTTTTCTACCGCCTCTACCACGAGGGGCTTATCTACCGGGGTGATTATGTCATCAACTGGTGCCCCCGCTGCCACACGGCCCTCTCGGACCTGGAAGTGGAACACGAGCCCCACGAGGGGCGACTTTACTATATCCGGTATCCCCTGAAGGACGGGGGTGAGGTGATTGTGGCAACGACGCGACCCGAGACCATGCTGGGAGACACCGCCGTGGCGGTAAACCCCTCGGACGAGCGTTACAAACACCTCATTGGGAAGACGGTGATTTTGCCCTTGGTCAACCGGGAGATCCCCATCATCGGAGACCGCTATGTGGATGTGGAATTCGGAACGGGGGCCCTGAAGGTCACCCCTGCCCACGACCCGAACGACTTTCTCCTGGGGCAGACCCACCACCTGGAGACCGTCAAGGTCATCGACGACGAGGGCCGCATGAACGAGACGGCGGGACCCGCCTACCAGGGCCTCGACCGGTTCGAGTGTCGAGAGAAGATCGTGAAGGACCTGGAGATCCAGGGATTCCTCGTCAAGATCGAACCCTACGAGCACCAGGTAGGACACTGCTACCGCTGCAAGACGGTGATCGAGCCGAGCCTCTCCAAACAGTGGTTCGTGAAGATCAAACCCCTGGCCGAGAAGGCCATCGAGGCGGTGAAGAAGGGAGACACCCGGATCATCCCGCCCATCTGGGAGAAGACCTACTACGACTGGATGGAGAACATCCGTGACTGGTGTATCTCCCGTCAGATCTGGTGGGGGCATCGCATCCCCGCGTGGTACTGCCGTGACTGCGGACACATCACGGTGGAACGGGAAGAGGTAACGACCTGTGCGGCCTGCGGTTCTACCAATCTCTGGCAAGAGACGGACGTCCTGGACACGTGGTTCAGCTCGGCCCTGTGGCCCTTCTCTACCCTGGGGTGGCCGGACCAGACAAAGGATTTGGAGGTTTACTATCCCACCTCCGTTCTGGTAACGGGATTCGACATCCTCTTCTTCTGGGTGGCACGCATGATGATGATGGGCCTGCATTTCATGGGGGACGTCCCCTTCCGAGATGTCTACATCCACGCCCTCGTGCGGGACGCCCACGGCCAGAAGATGTCCAAATCGAAGGGGAACGTGATCGATCCACTGGTCATGATGGACAGGTTCGGCACCGATGCCTTCCGCTTTACCCTGGCGGCCTTCGCGGCACAGGGGCGGGACATCCTTCTCTCCGAGGACCGGATTGAGGGCTACCGAAACTTCGCCAACAAGATATGGAATGCCGCCCGTTTCATCTTCCAGAGCAGCCCCGATTTCAAGGAAATCCCCCGGGTGGACGGGGTTACCCATCGCTACAACCGCTGGATCCTTCACGAACTGAACGAAACGGTGAAGGCCGTGACGGAGGCCATCGACCAATACCGTTTCAACGAGGCGGCGGGGGGACTCTACCAGTTCTTCTGGCACCGGTTCTGCGATTGGTACCTGGAACTGATCAAACCGATCCTCTACGGGAAGCGGCAGCCGGAGGCGCTGGAAGAGACTCAGAATACCCTCTACTTCGTCCTCGACCAGTCGATGCGGCTTCTCCACCCCTTCATGCCGTTTATCACGGAGGAGATCTGGCAGCGGATTCCCCATGAGGGAATCAGTATCGTGAAGGCTGAGTTCCCCTCGTACCGGGAGAACTTCGTGGATGAAAGGGCCGCGGAGGAGATGGAGCTCATCATCCAGGCGATCACCGGGATCCGAAACATCCGGGGTGAGATGGAGATTCCTCCTTCCAAGTTCCTCGAGGCGGTGGTGAACGCCCATGGGGAATCAGTCGTTTCGGTCCTGGAAGACCACGCGAACGCCATCAAGGACCTGGCACGTCTCGAGTCCCTCCGGATCGCCAGGGGCGCTGAACGTCCACGGGGTGCCGCCACGGCTATCTTCGATGCCTTCGATATCTACGTGCCGATCCTGGGCATTGTGGATATCGCGGGAGAGCTGGCGAGGATCGAAAAACGGCTGGCCAAACACGAGAAAGAACTCTCCCAAATCGAGAGGAAACTAAGCAACAAGAACTTCCTCGAAAAGGCCCCGGCGGACGTGGTGGAAAAGGAAAGGGAAAAACAATCTACGTTGAAGGCCCTTATGGAAAGGCTGTCACGGAACCGTGAGATGCTCCGGGAGATCGATACATAAGCGGGTGGCGGGGTTTCTGTCTTGGGGGTAAGCTTCTTTAAGGTAGGATGACCCGAAACGGTAAAAGAGAAAAGCGCAATCCGGGAGATAAAAGTCCTGACTCCTGTTTTGCGGGATTTTCCGATTTCGGGGAAACGCTTCACCGCATCGTTCCTTTGAGGGATGCGTCCTATTTCGTTTCCAGGATTTTGGGCGACTTTCCGGAGGCCTATCGGCCTCAACGGATGGAAACGGAAGAACGCCTAAAGGTCCTTGACGGCCTCAGGGAGCGACTTCAGCGTGAGTCATATACCATTTCACAGACAATCGGGCGGTTCGAGACCTATACGCAATTTTTTGGGCAGGGTGACGGGAATATCGAGGATCTTTTGAGAATCCATAGGGATTTCATGTGTTGGTCGGCGGAGATTTTCCTCGCGGATGCCTCGATTATGGGGTTGCAGGGGAGGCTGACAGAATTTCGGGGACGTCTCACCCGTGAGCTTCTGGCCTTGGCCGAAAAGGAGATGATTGCGGAAGGATTTGGCCCCTTTCCCGCCCGTTTTGCGTGGATGGCCCTGGGGAGCGACGGCCGGGGGGAACAGTTGTTCGCCACGGATCAGGACAACCTCCTTGTTTACGAGTCTACGGAAAAGAGCCAGAAGGCCTTGATGAGATTTCTTTCTCCCGAATGTCTGAACCGGCTTCTTCGGTTTGATCAGGGAGAAACCGTGGAGAAGGCGGACAAGATCGACCTCACTGGGCGCTATTTCTGGCGTTTTTGCCAGAAGATGGAGGGACTTCTCGATGCTGTGGGGATCGATCGCTGCAAGGGGCACATCATGCCGTCGTACGACAAGTGGCGGGGGACCCTCTCCCGCTGGGAACGGCGGTTGATCGGGAAGGTGCGCTACGGGGCGGGAGAGCTTTCCATCCTCGATATGAATATCCTGATGGATTGCCGCTTCGTGGCTGGGGACGATGTCCTCGCGGAGAAATTCATGAAACTCCTTCGCACCTATCTTCCTGAAAACCCCGACATCCTGAATCAAATCGCCCACTCTGCCATCTTGATGCCTATTGCGCTGGGGATGTTCAAGCGGCTGAAGGTGAAACGGAGCGGACCGGATAAGGGAACCTTAGACCTCAAACTCAACGGTTGGGCCCCTTTGACCATTCTCATCCGGGTCCTGTGTGTAAAAAACCGACTTATGGAGGAAACTCATACCTTGAAACGGTTATCCCTTTTGCGATCTCATCGTCTTTTGGACGCCCGTGTCGTGGAAGGGTTGGAGGATGCTTATTATCACCTGATGGTTTTCCGGGCCCTCTATCAGATCAACCATCTGGCGAAAGACCTTCCCAAGAGCAACGCCATCGATCCCTCTTGGCTCGACGAGGAGGGCCAAGATCTCTTGAGAAAATCTCTGAACGCTGTGGAGGCGCTCCAGGATCAAATCAATCGAAGCTTTTTTGGAGGAACCGTATGAAGGTCTACGAGATCATGAACCGTTCCGTCACTACCTGCCATCCGAATGAGACTATCTCAACGATCATTAACAAGTTTAAGTTGTTCAATATCTCAGGCATGCCGGTAGCTGAGAAAAAACGGCCCGTGGGGATGATCACTTACCGGGATATCTCCAACTACCTTCCTCCGCCCGAGGAGATGTGCAAGGAGCCGGCAGAGGTCTTGAAGGAAAAATTTGCCACACCTGTGAAGGAGATTATGACGAAGAAGGTGATTTCCTGTTCCCCCGCCACCCCCGTCGACGAGGCGGCGCGAATCATGGTGGAACACCGAATCAATCGTCTGCCCGTGGTGGACCGGGAGAAGATCGTGGGGATCGTAACCCGCTGGGATATCATCAAAGCCCTGGCGGAGACGTGAGATGGCCCGCAAAAAATCAAGCCCCTTGACCGGATTGCGAGGTGTGTGGTAGGAACGGTTGACACACCAAGGAGGCAGGCAGATCGACAATTTTTCCTGTGAAAAGAGGTTAGATCATGACAATAGGTCGTAAAGAAGTTGAGCATATCGCGACACTGGCGAGGCTTTCTCTCAGTGAAGAGGAGAAAACGACGCTTGAGAAGGATTTGAACGCGATCTTGGGGTACGTGGAAAAGCTGGGGGCGTTGGATACGGAGGGGGTGGAGCCGACTTCCCACGCCCTTGATATCACGAATGCGTTCCGGGAAGACGAATTAATCCCCTTCGAAGAGCGAGAGAAGGTCTTGGCGAATGCCCCTGCCAGGCATGAAGCTTTCTTCCAGGTTCCGCCCATATCAGAAGGAATTTCTTCGACTTAAAGGAGGTTTCATGTCGTATCCGGAATATCATACCATCAAAGACCTTTCCGAGGCCCTGAAAAAGGGAGAGGTAAGTTCCGTCGAGGTAACGAAGCAGTACCTGGAACGTATCGAAAGCCTCGACGATAAAGTCAAGGCCTATCTCCACGTGGATGCCGACGCGGCCTTGCGAGAGGCACGGGAGGCTGATGACGTCATCCGGCGGGGGGAGGCGACGCCCCTGACTGGAATTCCGCTGGGGATCAAGGATGTCCTGTGTGTTGAAGGTATCCCGAACACGTGTGGGTCGAAGATCCTTCAAAATTACATCCCCCCCTATTCCGCTACCGTTATCGAGAAGCTCCGACGGGAACATGTGGTGATCCTCGGCAAGCTCAACATGGACGAGTTTGCCATGGGGTCCTCCACGGAGAATTCCCGTTTTCAGGTGACCCGGAACCCTTGGGATTTGGAGCGAATTCCGGGGGGATCCAGCGGGGGATCCGCTGCAGCCGTGGCGGGCGCCCTGTGCGCGGGTGCCTTGGGGACCGATACGGGGGGCTCCATCCGACAGCCGGCGTCCCTCTGCGGGATCGTGGGAATGAAACCTACCTACGGAACCGTTTCCCGGTTTGGTCTGGTGGCCTTCGCGTCATCCCTGGATCAGATCGGCCCCATGACGCGCAGTGTGGAAGATGCGGCCCTCTTGCTCAATGTCATTACCGGTCATGACCCGAAGGATTCTACCTCCGTGCCTCGAGAGTATCCGGACTACACCGAGGGCCTCGAGGGTGGTCTTCAAGGATTACGGGTGGGGATTCCGAAGGAGTATTTCATTGAAGGGATTGATCCCGAGGTAGAGGCTCACGTGAAAAAGGCCATCCAAGCCATGAAGGACGCGGGGGCGGAGATCGTAGATATCTCTCTGCCGCATACGGAATACGCCATCGCCACCTACTACATCATCGCCACTGCCGAGGCCAGCTCCAACCTGGCCCGCTACGATGGGGTGCGATACGGATACCGGGACAAGTCTGCTGCGAGCCTTCGCGATATGTATGAAAAAACCCGGTCCGAGGGTTTCGGCACCGAGGTCAAACGCCGGATCATGCTGGGAACCTATGTTCTCTCCGCGGGCTATTACGACGCCTATTACCGAAAAGGGCAGCAGGTGCGAACCCTGATCCGTGAGGACTTCAAGAAGGCTTTTGAGGTTTGTGATGTCATAGCGACTCCCACATCGCCAACACCCGCTTTTAAAATCGGCGAAAAAACCGACGACCCTCTTCAGATGTATCTCTCGGATATCTTTACCATCTCGGTAAATCTGGCAGGGCTGCCCGGGATCTCCGTTCCGTGTGGCTGGACAAAGGACAACCTGCCCATCGGTCTACAGCTCATCGGAAATCTCTTTGGGGAACAGGCCATTCTCCGGGCCGCGCGGGGGTATGAACAGATCTTCCCCGCCGCGGACCGCTACCCGGAGATTGTCGGGGAAAATTGATTCCTTAAAATTTATAGACGATGGCGTTGGCGTTCATTCCTGCACCCACCGAGGCGAGGACGGCGATATCTCCCTCCGAGAGGGAATAATCCACCATTTTGTGTTTTAGAATCAGGTCGATCAGGGTGGGAATCGTGGCCACGGAGCTGTTGCCGAGCCAGGCGATGCTCATGGGCATGATCTTGCTGATGAGATCCGAGGCCGGTTTTCGAATCCCGTAGAGGCGGAACAACCGCCGTAGAATTTCGATGTCCATCTTCTCGTTGGCCTGGTGGAGAAGGACGCTGTCGATGTCTTCGATGCCCAATCCCGCCTTGTCGATGCTTTCCTTAATAAGGGTGGGAACCACCTTCAAGGCGTACTTGTAGAGTTGGTGTCCGTGCATCTTCAGGAAGAGTTCGTCCCCTTTGTAGTCAGGGTTGTGGGATTTTCCCATAGTGAGGAGGTGGCAGTGGTTGTAAGTGTCCGAGCGGGTTGAATGGGAGACGATTCCTTTTTCTCCCCCAGTATCCCGTCCTTCCACGATGGTGGCACCGGCACCGTCGGCGAAGATCATGGAATCCCGGTCGTGGGGGTCACAGACACGGGAAAGGGTTTCGCTTCCGATGATCATGACCCTCTTCGCGATGCCCGTTTTAATGAAGGCGTCCGCATGGATCATCCCTTCCAGCCAGCCCGGGCATCCGAAGGGAAGATCGTAGGCCACGGTTTTCGGATTTTTGATTCTCAGCTTGTTCTTGACCCTCGCCGCGATACTTGGCACCAGATCTACGCGGTTGTTGTCGTGCCTCACGTCTCCGAAGTTGTGGGCGCAGATGATGTAATCGAGGCTTTCGCGGTCGACCTTGGAGGATTCAAGGGCCTGTTCGGCGGCGAAGAAGGAGATGTCGGACGTGAGGAGGTTGTCCGTCACGTACCGCCTCTCTTTGATTCCCGTGATCTCCTCGAACTTTTCGATGATCTCCTCGGGGGTCTTGTTAATCCGCGTGCCGTCCAGGTCGTAAAAGTCGTGGTTAAAGAAATCCGAATTTTTGATAACCTTTTCCGGTATGTAACACCCTGTGCCTATGATAACGGTGTTTTTCTTACTCTCCACTTGCGAGGTTATCTCCTTTGCTCCGTCTTCGTCTTTTTCGAGTCAGAATGTTAATACCTATCCCTTTTCATATTGTCAATCTATTCTTGAACGTGAGCGGAAAATCGTTTCCCGCGCCAGCTCGCCAAATCTTGTATTTTTAATCGCTTCCGGCATACGCCTCTTTAAGGATCTTTTGGAGGGGGCGTGGAAGGCGATGAAGTTTCCTCGTAGTGTCGACGGCCACCATCTGGTTTCTCACGGTGGCGAAGATGGTGCCATTTTCGGCATCCCGTAGGGTATGAAGAAACCAGAAACTCGCCCTCCCAAGGGACTGAATCGAGGTTATGGTTTCGATCGTTGTTCCGTAGCGTGCCGGTGAGAGATAGTCCGCCTCCACCTTTTTCACGGTAAGATAGATTCCGTTTCTCTCTTCCTCGGACAGGTCCCATCCCCTTTCTTTGAGGTAGTTGAACCAGGAGCGTTCACAGATCCTCAGGTAATTGGCGAAGTAGACAACCCCTCCCGCGTCCGTGTCACCGTAACTGATGGTATAAAAATAAGGAGCCATAGATTCTCCGTTTTTGTGACTATTGGGGCAGGCTCAGGTAGGCCAGACACCCCCCGAGAAAGAAGATGATGTTCACGGCCCAGGCGGCAAGGAGGCTGTTTAGGAGGCCCGCGTATCCCAGGGAATTGAACAGGGACGAGAGGATGATATAGATAATTCCGAGCCCGATGGAGAACCCGAGCCCAACACTGATTCCCCCTTGGCGCCCCATTTTCAAAGCAAAGGGAATGGCGACCAAGACCATGATGATGCCGCCGAGCGGATAAGCGGCCTTCGTGTGAAGGTCTACATAGTAGCGATTCAGGACCTTTTGATTGATAGCCGACTTGTTCTTTTCGATGAACTCGTTCAACTGCGTAAAGCTCATCTGCTTGGTCTGGCGTTCCGCCTCCTTCGAGACCTTGGACAACCTGGGGAACTGGAAGACGCGTTTGGGATATTTGAAGGTGACGATGGGTTTCCCCTTTTCGAAGGTCCTCCAGATGACGTTCGTGAGAAGCCATTTGTCCGCGGATTTCTGTTCGGCGGTTAGGGCGTCGATCCGCTGGGCCACGTGGAACTTCTTGCTCATGATGAAGATGGTAATCCCCTCAATTTTTTTCCCGGATTGATCGATTCGGCGGAAGTTGTAAATCTTGTCATTCCAGCGGAGCCATTTTTTTGCCCCGAAGAAGATTTCACTTTTCTTCTCCTTTTTTACCTTTGTGTTGTAGATGTAAAAGGTCTTTTTTTGTGTGATAGGCGTGATGAACTCCCCGTCGATGAAGATGAAGACACTGAGAATAACGGAAAGAAGAAGCACGGGGCGGACGGTTGCCCAAAGGCTGATGCCATGGACCCGCATGGCCATGATTTCCTGGTTTTTCGAAAAGATGGTGTAAGTAATGAGCGTGGCGAAGAGGATGGCGAAGAGGGAAGTCTGATAGAAATACCCCGGCAGGGACAAGGCGTAGTAAGTCAGCACGAGAAGGACGGAGGCATGGTGTTTCACAAAGGTATCCGCGTGGTCGAAAAAATGGGCGATGACGAAAAAGATCATGAACACGAACGTGATGAAGAAGAGATGCTTTAGAAATTCTACCCCGATGTAGCGGTCGAGTATCTTGATCATTTTCTTTTTTCCTGGAGCCAGAACTTGAAATTAATCCACTGGGCTTCAAGGTATTCAAACAGCTTTGGCGTCCGTTCCTTATAGCTTATCATCAGGAGGTAGATCCCGATCAGAGTAACGAGGATGTTGGGTAACCAGACCGCCCAGAAGGGTGAGAGTGTCTTGTTATTTCCCATGACGTCGAAGAGGATGGTCAACCCGTAGTAGGCAAAGACCACCAAGAGGCAGACGAGAAGCCCGGCGGAACGCTTCGAGCGCTTGGGCTGGATTCCCAATGGAACCCCGATGAGTGCAAAGATCAGACAGGTAAAAGGGATGGCGAATTTCTTCTGGAGCTGGATCTCCTCGTCCGATGTGTCTTTTCCGGCCTTCTTCATCTTCCGGATCTTTTCACGTAGGGCGCTGACGGAGAGGTCCTTGTTCTTGACCCGCATGATTCCCCTCCCCTTCAGTTTCTTGGCCAGGTCCACTCGAAAATCATAGGTGCTGAAATGGAGTTTTTGATACGATTCCTTCAAAGAGAACATCTGGTGGATGTTTCCGTTGATCAGCCGGATTACCATGAGACGGCTCTGGATATCCTTGAGCACTTGTCCCTCGGGGGCCACGATGGTAATCTCTCGTTTGGGGTCCCGGCTGTCCTGGATGAAGATGTTCTTCAGTTTCTGTGTCTCCGGATCGTAACTTTCTACATAAAAGAGGAGGTGTTTCCCCACCTGCGTAAAGGCCCTTTCTGTGACTTGAAAGTAAGAGGTTTCCTGGATCATCTGAATGATGAGGCCTTTGATTTTCTGGGTTCCCCAGGGGAGGCCCTTGAGGACGATGAGATTGACCAGCAGGAAGGAAACAAAGGCCAGAAAGGCGTAGGGTCGGAGGATCTGGAAGATGCTGACCCCGGAACTCTTCAAGGCGATGATCTCCGAGTCCGAGGAGAGCCGGCCCAAGGAGACAAGGATAGCCAGCAGAAGACCGATGGGGATGGTAAAAATCAGGAAAGAGGGAATCAGATAGGTGAGGAACTTTAAAACGAAAACAAGAGGGGTTCCCTCATAGACCACCAGTTTCATCAGGTGATAGATACGCCCCATGAAGAGGAGGAAGGTGAAAGCCACGAGCCCGATCCCATAGGGGGGGAGGGTCTCGATGAAAAAATATTTGTCTAAGATTTTGAAACGCATGGTCAGGGTGTAGTTGCTATCCTAAGTGAGAAGAAAGCCAATTCCTTGATTTTTTGGTATTCATATGAAATAAATATACCATAAATCCCCCATCTTTAGAAATTTTTCTTTATGATAGCGGGTGTTACCCAGGAAAAGAGGGCAAGGGTGACAGCGGCGAGATACCCGGACAGGGTGATGAATCGGGTGACCTCCCGCACGGTGTTGGGCGTTGGTTCGATGGTGCCGTTCCCGATCCACGGTTTATCCACCTTCCCGAATGGGTATTGAACGGGACCCCCAAGTCGGATGTGGAATGCCCCCGCCACGAAGCTTTCCGGGTATCCCGCGTTGGGTGAGGCGGCGTGACGGTGGTATTTCACCACCGAGTCGAGGCCGTTTCCGGGGTCTTTCCCCAAGATCCAGGCACCTAAAAAGAGGAAGAGAACGGAGAGACGAGCAGGAATGAAATTCACTACGTCATCGAGCTTCGCGGCGAAACGGCCGAAGTAGAGGTAGTTTTCGTTTTTATATCCGATCATGGAGTCGAGGGTGTTGACGACCCGGTATCCCAGAATACCCATGAGACCGAAAAGGCATGGAGTGACGGAGAGGGGCTTCCCTACGATTGCGAAGAGGACATACCAGAAGATGGGAGCAAGGAAGCCGTCCACGAATCCCTCGGCGGTGGTTTCAATGGCGGCCCGGATGATTCCGGCTCGGTTGAGAACTGTCGTGTCTCGCCCCACGATTTTCTGGAGGCGCCCCCGGGCCTCTGGAATATCGTCTTTTTCAAGGGCCGAAATCACGGGCAGGATGTGACGGGTAAGATCACGAAGGGCAAAGCAGCTATAGATCACGAAAAGGATGAAGAGATAACGTAGGGGCGAGGGAGATAGGAGTTTGTAAAGAAATATTAGGATGCCTTCACAGATAATGAGGATTAAAAACGTAAAAAGGGTGCCTCTCCAAAACTCTGAAACGGGGATCGCTCTGAGAGGTGGTTCTAATTTCCCAATGGTCCAACCGATAAGCCTGACGGGGTGAAGGGCGTAGGCTGGATCGCCGAGGACGGCATCGAGGGCGACAGCGGCGATAAGGAGAAGTGCGCAGGTTCCCATTATCTCCTCACTTTTATCCCTTGAGCCTGAGGGGCAGTCCGCTAACCATAAAAACGGCCTCGTCGGCCATGCCAGCTACGCGCTGATTGATATGACCCATTACGTCCCGGAAACCTCGTGTCTCCGCGTCGGCGGGGATGACCCCCAGGCCAATTTCGTTGGAGACGATGATGAGGTCACAGGGAGGGGCCTTGAGGGATTCGAAAAAGGCCTCGATTTCGCGCGTCTGGGGTGACACCTCCCCATGTTTGTAAAGGAGGTTCCCAAGCCAGACGGTCAGGCAATCGATAACGGCCACATTCGTACCGGGGGGGAGAATCTGGATGGCCGCCCGTAAGTCGTAAGGCTCTTCAATGGTATGGAATGTCTCTCCACGCTCTTGCTGATGGGCCTTGATGCGTTGTTGCATTTCATCGTCGATTGCCAGAGCCGTGGCAATGAAGGCCTTGGTCTCATAGGGTTCCGCGAGGGAAAGGGCATATCTACTCTTCCCGCTGCGGGTTCCTCCAAGAACGAAGACGATTTTTGCGTTTTTTGCCTTCATTGGTGGATTCTGTAGCAGCCCATCCATGGGTTGTCAAGCAAGCTCAAGGGGGAATTTTGTTCTTTTTTTCACTTGTTTCACTTGACAATCTGAGCAAATAGTGTTTAATGAATATGTCAAAAAGTAGAATAAGAGACGTAGTAGGTACGTCTAAATTTGTAACAAAGGAAAGGAGGTGAGATAGGTGAAGAGATTCTTCGTAGGTATTTTGGCCATTATGTTCGTGTTTACAATGGTGGCCGCCATAACAGCTCACGCTGAGGTGAAGCCCCCGGACAAGCCCATAACACTCGAGAACAATAAGGCACCGGTGACGTTCGACCACAGCACTCACACGGACATAAAGTGTGAGACATGCCACCATATGTGGAAGGATACGAGCACGGCGCCACAAAAATGCGAGGACTGCCACAAGCCGAAGAAACAGGGGGATGTCCCCAAACGCTACAACATGGCACACAAGACCGATCGTAGCTGTAGGGGATGTCACAAGGCTTTCAAGAAGGCTGGGAAGAAGACAGGGCCCACCAAATGCACCGGTTGCCATAAGAAATAATTGAGGTTTAGCTTTATTGAGGGGCAGGGTTTATACAGGATCCTGCCCCTTTATTTTATCCCATCGCCTATTCTGTTATATAAATAAAAAAACACGAGAAGGAAGGAAACAGATCCATGAAGGTTTTGGAATGTATTCCCAACATCAGTGAGGGAAAAGACAAGGAGAAGATCGATAGGATTCTCTCGGCGCTAAAGCCGTTTGAGACCGTGAAATGCCTGAACGTTTCGTCTGACAAGGATCACAACCGAAGCGTGATTACCCTGCTCGGTCCGGCGGAGGATGTTCCGAAGGCCATGATGGCGTTGGCGTTGGCCGCCATCGAACAGATCGATATGCAACATCACCGGGGTAGTCATCCCCGTATCGGCGCGGTGGACGTGGTTCCCTTTGTGCCCATCCGGGGGATGGAGATGTCCGAGGCGGTTGAAATTGCCCATAGATTTGGCAAAGAATTGGGAGAAAAGGCTGGGATTCCCGTCTATTTCTACGAAGAGGCGGCCTTGCGGGAGGACCGTCGGAACCTGGCGGATGTCCGCCGTGGGCAATACGAAGGCCTTCCCGAAAAGCTCAAGCGCCCCGATGGGGCACCGGACGCGGGTGTCGCGGAGTTTAATCCTGAGGCTGGCGCGACGATCGTGGGTGCACGTCCCCCCTTGATCGCCTTCAATGTCAATCTCCACACGAATGACAAGAAGATCGCGGATGCCATCGCCCGCGCCGTTCGTTACAAGACTGGCGGGTTCAAGGCGGTCAAGGCCATGGGGGTGGCGCTGGAAGACAAGGGGATGGTTCAGGTTTCCATGAACCTGGTTAATTTCAAGGAGACTCCCATCCACCGGGTGGTGGAGACCATTCGTTTCGAGGCAGCCCGTTACGGGGTGCAGATTGCGGAATGCGAGCTGATCGGGTTGACACCCATGGCCTCCCTAGAGGAGATCGTCCGCTTCTATCTGCAGATACCCGATTTTTCCGTGGATCAGATCATTGAGTCCCATCTGCTTCCATAGGCCCGCGAGGGTTTCGTTTTCGGCTTCGACCTGCCATCCAAGAGATACGGAGGCATAGAAGTTTGTGCTGTTCAACTCCCGTTCTGAGATGCTCCGCGCCATTTTTCACCTTAGTTTTTGGTTGGTGGTCTAAACCATGAAGTCGCTCAAGACACTTTGGGTTCCCTTCTCGATTATTCTATGGGTAGGGATCAGCGCTATCCTCTTTCTTCCGCTCCTTCCCATAGACGAGACGCGGAGTCTCTCCGTGGCCTGGGAGATGTGGCTCCACAAATCTTTCATCGTTCCACTCCTGAACGGGGCTCCCTATACCCATAAGCCCCCGCTACTCTTCTGGCTGATACATCTGAGCTGGTGGATCTTCGGGGTCAACGAGATTACCCCGCGTTTTATTCCCATGCTTTTCAGTATGGGAAGCGTTTTTCTCGTCTACAGGATCAGCCTTCTGCTCTGGCCGGACAACGAAAAAACGGCGAAAGCGGCCGCTATTCTCCTTTCATCCACACTGATTTGGATGGTTTGGTCCTTTTTGATCCTCTATGAGATGCTTCTGAGCTTTTGGGTCCTGGTGTGCGTATTTGGAATCTTGTCGGTGTACAAGACAGGGAAAACGTGGAACTGGTTGCTTGTCTCCCTTGGGATTGGAGGGGGGATTTTGACAAAGGGCCCCGTGGTTCTGGTTCACGTGGTGCCTCTGTTGGGTCTGGTCTTCTGGTGGGGGGGATTTCGGAAAAGGCCCCTGATTACATGGTATGCGAAGGGAGTTGTGTTCCTCCTTCTCGGCCTTCTGTTTTCCGCCCTCTGGGTTGTTCCGGCCGCCATAGAGGGAGGGGAGGCCTATCGACACGCCCTTTTATGGCGTCAAACAGCGGAACGCGTCGTCGATTCTTTCGCGCATCGGCAGCCCGCTTGGTGGTACTTCCCGATCCTTCCCATCCTGTTTTTGCCATGGCTTTTCGTAAAAAGGGCATGGCAGAGACTATTCACGAAAGAGAGGAGAGAGGAAATTGGATGGAAAGTGTGCGTGTCGTGGTTTGTATCGAGCCTGGTGATCTTTTCCTTTATCAGTGGGAAACAGGTTTATTATCTCATTCCCTCCATTCCCGCCGTGATTCTCTTGATCGCCAGGAACATTATCAAGTGGGAGGAGATGGATCGATCCCTGACCTGGGCCCCCCGGGGGATAGGGGGAGGGTTGATCCTGTTGGGGGTGGTGGTCCTTTTTTTACCAATGGTTTCCTTGAGCACGAACACGGGAACGCTCCCCTGGAGGGTGGTCATTCCCGTGGCGTGTTTTCTCTTCGGTGTGGGTATTTTTCTCTTTTTCCGGACGTTTGATTCTGCCGAGGGTTTTCTGAAGGTCACGGCCGTATGCGTGGCTTTTACGCTCTCCTTTGCCCTTGGATTTGGGGGAAGGGAGATCCTGAA
The DNA here is from genome assembly GCA_029934085.1 of bacterium. Lineage (GTDB taxonomy): Bacteria > Desulfobacterota > S145-22 > S145-22 > S145-22 > JAOZMY01. Next base: position 15,285 of record JAOZMY010000004.1, read on the forward strand.
AAGGTATGACCTGAAGCCTCTTGCCCGGCAGATTAAGGCAAAGATGGATGAGGGGAATTGCGTGGCCTATATTGGAGCGTATCATGGAGAATTCCAGTTTCTCGGGCGACTGGAGTCCCCTCTCATTTCTCTGAAGGGGGTCAGCTTCATAGAATATTTGAAGAAACATCCCGATTGCGTGGTCATCGACACAATAAGGGTAAGCAATTTTGGAAGACTGAAAAAAAAGGCGTTTTGTTATATACAACCTTTCAGGGAGGAGAGGGTGATTTTCATGCTCAGGGGGAAAACCTACCTGGACTATTTTTTGAAGGCGGAGTGACGTTACTGTGTTTAGGACAAAAGAGATGAAAAAATCGGACGATTCCCATATCGATTTTCCCGTCCATGACTATTTCCAAGGAGTTATCGACGGCCTGACGGACGACCTGAAGATTGTGGACAGGGAATATCGGGTGGTCTATGTGAACCAGACGGCGGCGAGGAAACTGTTCAAGAAGCCGGAGCAGGTTTTGGGTCAGAGATGCTACGAGGTCTTCAATCACTTCGACAAGCCCTGCCCTTTCTGTACCACCCAGAAGACCTTCGAGACGGGGGAGACCCTCCACACGGAGTTCGGCTACACGGACACGGAGGGAGATCCCTATTTCTTCCTTTTGACCACCTATCCCCTTCGAGACGGAAAGGGAGAAATCCCTTTTGTGGTGGAGATTACCCGGGATGTCACCCAGGAGAAGCGACTGGAGCAGGAGCTAATCAAATCCCGAACCCTCAAGGCCATCGGTCAGTTTGCCGCTGAGTTGGCGCATGAGGTACGGAACCCCTTGAACGCTATCTCCTTCCAGATGGCGCTGCTCAAAAAGATCAAGGAGACGTGCCCGGATACCGCATGCGTCGGCCAGATTACCGAGGTCACGGAGATCGTCAACGAGGAGATCGCGCGTCTCACAAAGATTACCCAGGACTTTCTGACCTTTACCCGGCAGGAGTCCCTTAACACCGATCCCACGGATCTGAAGGAGATCGTGACCTCCGCGGTGGAACTTCTGCGGGGTGATCTGGAGAAGAGCGGGATAACGGTTGTCCTGGAGATGGGAGAGACTCCGCACATGGCCATGGTTGATCGGGATCGTTTCCGCCAGGTGCTTGTAAATCTCTTTCGTAATGCCATGGATGCCTTCCGGGAAGGGGGGAAGATCACCGTCTCTCTCTCATCCGAGGCAGGCGGAAGGGTAGCCTTGACCGTTTCCGATGATGGACCCGGGATTCCGAAATCGTTGGCGGAAAAGGTCTTTGATCCCTTCTTCTCCGGTAAAGCGAGAGGTACGGGGCTGGGATTGTCCATCGTGAAAAATATCGTGGAAACCCACGGGGGAACGATTTCGCTGGAGCCTTCGGATGTGGGGGCTACCTTCAAGATAACATTGCCAGGGATAACGCAATGACCTCAAGGGTGCCTGACACCATTCTTCTCGTGGACGACGACACAAACACCTTGAAAGGGATGAGACAGTTTCTCTCCAAACCGGACAGGGAGATTCTCACTGCGGAACGGGCGAAGGACGCGCTTGAGATCTTGGGAACGCGTTCCGTGGATATCATGATTTCTGATATCCGTCTCCCTGATATGAATGGGATCCAGCTTATGGAGGAGGTCCAACATCACTATCCTGGAATAGATGTCATCCTAATGACGGGATACGGTAGCATTCAAGACGCCGTTGCCGCCATGCAAAAAGGGGCGGAGTCCTATCTCACGAAACCGCTCAACCCGGACGAATTGGAAATCGTTCTCACGCGGATCCTTCAGAAGCGTGCCTTGATCCGTCAGAACAAGGAACTTCTCAAACGCTTGAGCGGTCAACACGTGGTTCCCGATATCCTCGGGACTTCCAGGGAGATACGGGAGGTCCTCAAGGCGATTCGGGAGGTTGCTCCCTCCGACGTTCCTGTCCTCGTCGAGGGAGAGACGGGGACGGGAAAAGAGTTGGTCGCACGGGCGATCCATCGTCACAGTGAGCGATCCGAGGGCCCTTTTGTGGTGGTCAACTGCGCGGCCCTTCACGAAAACCTCCTGGAAAGCGAACTCTTCGGCCATGAGAGGGGGGCCTTCACGGGGGCTGTCAAGCAGAAAAAGGGCAGGTTCGAACTCGCCGACGGGGGAACCCTCTTTCTGGATGAGATTGGGGAGATGAGCCTGGAAACCCAGGCGAAGATTCTGCGAACCCTAGAGTATGGGACCTTCGAGAGACTGGGGGGAACCCAGTCCCTGCAAGCCGATGTGCGTATCATCTCCGCCACGAACCGTGATCTCAAGAAAAAAATTGAGAAGGGGACCTTCCGAGAGGATCTCTTCTACCGCCTGAATGTTATCACCATCAAGGTGCCGCCGCTGCGAGAAAGGCGCGGTGACATTCCTGTGTTGGCGCGGGCCTTTCTCGAGCGGTTTTCCACCATTCAAAAAAAGGCTATCGAGGGGTTCTCCGAGGAGGCCATGCGTTTGCTGGAGAGATACGAATGGCCAGGAAACGTCCGGGAATTGGAACACACAGTGGAGAGAGCCGTAATTCTCTGTCGCGGGGGGGAGATAACGGTGGAGCATTTACCGGCGCACATCCGTGAGTTGATAGACGAAACTCAGGGGGAACAGGCCGTTGTCCTTCCCGTTGGAACATCTTTGAAGGAGGCCGAGAAAGCCCTCATTCTCAAGACCCTTGAAAGCACGGGATACCATCGGGGACGGACCGCGGAGATCCTGAGGGTCAGCAAGCGGAAGATAGAATATCTCCTCAAGGCCTGGGGATTGGAGGGCCTTGGGAGAAAACCACGTAAGGGTGTTTAACCCGTTCCATTCTCTGTTTCACTCAAGAGAGATTCAGGGAGATCTCTGGATAATTCCCCCAAAAGGGCCTGAATGTCTCGGTCATCCAGGCTGTCGAGGAACTCGTCGATGGTTATGTAGTCTTCTAATGTTTCCACAAGTGCCAAAGCGTTAGGGGATTTTTGAACCACCGTTTCCTGGATTTTTGATATAGTAACTATAGATTTCGGAGTCGGATGGGATGGTGTCCGCGTCGTGGCGAGGAAGAAGCCAAGGAGGACCCCACATATACCAGTGAGGACGGGCACGAAAATCTTCCGCCAGGAAAACCAGCCTGATTGAAAGGGATTGGGGAAGTGTCTCGCCCAATGAATTCTCCTGGGGGCTGATTCGTGAAGTCCGTGAAGGATTTTTTCTCTCATGTCTTGAAAGAACTCGTCCGGGAGGTAGGGTAGGGTCTCGTCTCCCATTTCCTTGAACATTTGGATGATGTCCTGTTGAAAGGCCCGGCAGTCGGGGCAAGTGGCGAGATGACGCTCGAGGGCCTCCCGGTCTTTGGGCGGGAGGGGATCCCCTTGCTGCAAGTCGATAATGAGGGCTTGAAAGTTTTTACATGAGGGGTTCATTTTTCAAAATCTCCCTTAGTTTGATGACCGCATTGTGATAAGCGGCCTTGCAGTTTCCGACGGAGCATCCCAAGACCTCAGCGATCTCGCGATAGGTTAGGCCTTCGTAGGCCCGGAGGATCACGATGGCCTTCTGTTGGCGAGGGAGCCTATGGACGGCCCTGGCCACGTGACCACTGCGTTCGTTTTTCTCCATGGTCTCTGAAACCGAGGGGGACGGATCGGAGAGGGCCGAGAGAGGGGCTTTCATCCCCAGCTGTGGGCCGCGACTTAAGAAATTGAGGGTATGATTGGTTGCGATCCGATACAACCATGTCCGGAAAGAGCTGTTTCCCTTAAAGCCCCCAAGCTTCCTAAACACCTTGATGAAAACCTCCTGGGTTAGGTCCTTTGCGTCCTCCACGTCCCGTGTCATTCTGTAGATGAAATAGAAAATCTCCCGCTCATAGCGTGTTACGAGACGGCTTATTGCATCACGGTCCCCATTTTTCGCAAGATCGATCAGGCGTATTTCCTGGGAATCCTCCATTTATTGATTAGACCCCGACGGTGGAAAAAGGTTTATCTTTTTCTAAAGGAAAGGAGGCTAAAAGTCCAGACAGTGGTTACCTATGAGGCTTCGGGAAATAAAAAAAACGCCTTCACTTTCGTTCCGGCGTCTCGATCCGCGGCTTCGTGCGGATTAAAAGAGGGGGAGAAGACGAGCTTCTCCCCCGGTTCAAAACTAATCCTCCAAGGTTATGGCACCCTCAGGGCACTCATCCACGCAGGTGCCGCAATCTACACACTCGTCCTCGTTGACGATGGCATAATCTTCGACCGTAATGGCCTCGACTGGACAAACCTCCGCACAAGTCCCACACGCTGTACACTTATCGATGTCTACTTTTGCTGCCATTTTTCAAACCTCCTTTGTGATTTTGAGTGAAACAGGGTTCACCTCCTTTCCCATGGCTGTTTTACTCCTGTTCCGATCTCTTTTTGAACTTCCTGCTCATACTCGTTTTGACGCGTCATACAAAATCCCAGCCCTCGTGTCAAGAATATAATGATAACAATTTTTTTGGCAAGGGAATTTAGTGAAAAACGATAAGAAACGCCCATACGTGATGTGTTTTATGCCCTGCCTTGACGCTTCCCCACCGGATTTGTTACGAAGTGAATTGGCTATAAAAAATAAAGGAAAGGAGACAAGATGAAGGATACCTTGTTTATATGGGGCACACATATCCTCTTTGCCCTTGCCATCTTTTTCGTCGGGCGGATCGTGGTCAAATACGCGATCAAGATCTTACGGGGCGTGTTGAAAAAGGCGAATTTGGACGAGATCCTCGTCAATTTCATCGTTTCCCTCTGCCATGTGGCCCTTCTGATCTTCATTATCATTGCTGCCCTCCATGAACTGGGGGTTGATACCACCTCTCTCATTGCTATTCTCGGGGCGGCGGGTCTTGCCGTGGGCTTGGCTCTGAAAAATTCCCTCCAAAATTTCGCCTCCGGCGTCCTTCTGATACTGTTCCGGCCCTTCAAAATCGATGACTTTGTCGAGACGGCGGGTGTTACTGGTATCGTCGAGGATGTAACCATCTTCAACACGGTGATGAAGACGCTGGACAACCGTCGGATCATCATTCCCAACAGCATGATATACAACGATAAGATCATCAATTATTCTGCTAAGGATATCCGTAGAATCGATATGGTTTTTCCTGTGAGTTATGAGGACGATCTTGAAAAGGCCAAGGGGATTCTCTGGGAGCTGATTAAAAGCGATCCGCGCATTCTTGACAATCCCGAGCCCTTTGTGGGAGTGGGAGAGTGGGCGGAAAATGGGATCCATCTCTTCGTGCGGCCCTGGGTGGAAAAAGAGGATTTTTGGACGACCAAGACCGAGCTTCTCGAAAAGATCAAAGTGGCCTTCGACGAGGCGGGGATAACGATACCTTATCAGAGGATGCAGGTTTATCTGGTGGAGGAGAAAAAGAAGAAAAAATAGGTGGCCTGTTTACCCGATGGGGCGAGATGGACCCCTTTTCAAGGTAAGGGCCGCTATCAGGATACCCCAGATACCCCCGAGACACCCGAACCCCACATCCCGTATTTCTCCTACCCGGTCAGGAAGGAAAGCTTGGAAAACTTCGTCAGCGCCCGCCACAAGAAGGACGACAAAGAAGGCCATTACAAAGGTTTGCTTCCATGATTTTTCCCGGTTAGATGTCACGAGTAGAAACCCGAGCAGGCCATACTGAAAGATATGAATCCTCTCCTCAGGAATCCGCATTCCTTTAAGGAAGAGAAAGATACCTACGAAGGTAGATGCAACTACAAGGATACGAGGCCATGAGATTCGATTTCTCCGGATAATTAGAACAACCAGACACAAGGCTACTCCAAGAAAAACCCAAGGGATCACATGAACCTTCTCAGCGCCGATCAAACCTCTTAGCCATTCCAACCCTTTCCGGGCAACCGCCGAGGATAGGATGAGATAGGCGATGTAAAGGTAGGTGAAGCGTCTGAGCGTCACGGTCTTTCTGTGAAAACCCGATACGTCCCATCGGGATGGGCCTGAATGGTGATAGTGCCTTGCCGGTCAGTCCTGAAGAGCCTGGCATGGCTTTCTTGAATCCTTCGCAGAGTTTTCGGGTCGGGGTAGCCATGGATATTGCCTCCGTCCACGCTGATGATGGCTATCTCGGGAGAGACGGCGGAGAGGAATGCTTGGGAGGCGGCATCCCGGGCGCCGTGGTGGCCAACCCTGAGGATGTGGGCCTTTAAGGGGGCGGAAGCTTTCAAAAGTTCTCTTTCCGTAGTTAGATTGGCATCGGCCATGAGGAGGCAACGAAAGGCACCAAAGGAAACCATGAGAACGAGGGAATTGGTGTTCCAGTCTTTTGTGATGCTGGGACGGGGTGGCCAGAGAACTTCGAGTGTGAGCGGGGGGCATTCGAAGCGATGACCCGTCTTCAAGACGGAATATCGGGGGGATTTCCGAACGAGGTCCTGGTACCAGCGGGCCATATCATGGGTTTTCGAATGAAGGGAAAGGTCTTCGCCGTTGTCATAAAATCGGGAAACGGGAAGGAGCTGGGCCACGGTGAAGACGCCTCCCATATGATCCAAATGGGGGTGGGTTAGGATGAGGTGATCAATTCGGGAGATACCCATTTGAACCAGTGTTGACAAAACTTTGACACCGGACTTCGGGTTGCCCGTGTCGATTAGGAAGTTGCAATGACCAGGGTTTTCGAGATAAATGGCGTCTCCCTCTCCCACATCAATGAAGGTAAGGGTCAAAATTGGTGTCGTGTTCCCTTGAAGACTGGTGAGCAAAAGGAAGGCGAGTGATAGAAGGATAGAGATTAAACCAGGGAGAATCCCTGAAAGGTTGACGAAAGGGAAGATGTGGTGTCGGGAGAGTCCCATACCCCTTTTTATGTTAAACGGAAAAAGTCGTCAATCCCGAGGATTTATTTCTTGAAAAGCCGGTGAAATCTATGCTAAGAATGGTAGAGGGATTTTTCAGGGGGGGATGATGAACAATCCACATATTTTAAAAACATTTGACAAAGAACTAAAAACCCTGAAGGACAAGATCCTGGAGATGGGGGAGATGGTCCAGGAGGCCATTGCGACCTCGATTCGCTCTCTGGTAGAGCGGGATTCGGAGCTTGCCCGAAAGGTCATCGAGAATGACAGGCTGGTCAATGAGTTGGAGGTGCAGATCGATGGGATCTGTCTTTCCCTGATCGCCCTTCGCCAGCCCGCGGGAGGGGATCTCCGCTTCATCGCCACGGGCCTGAAGGTGAATGTGGATTTGGAGAGGATCGGGGACTTGGCGGTTAACATCTCGGAACGCGCCCTTGACCTGAACAAGGAACCCCAGCTCAAGCCGTATATCGATATCCCCCGGATGGATGAGGATGTGCGCTGGATGATCCGAGGGGCGCTCGACGCGTATATCAAGAGAGACGAGGCTATTGCCATGGAGGTTATCCAGCGGGACGAAGAGGTGGATCAGTTGAACACTCAGATCGCGCGAGAGCTTTTTTCGTATATGGTGGAAGACGTGAAGAAGATCTCGTCAGCGATGAAGATCATGATGGTAAGTAAATATCTGGAACGGGCGGCGGACCATGCGGTCAATGTGGCGGAACAGGCCATTTTCATGATGAAGGGAACCGTCGTTCGTCACCAAAAGATTATATAAGGGCCCCACTTGAACAGACGCTTAGGAAAGCATTTAGGGCTTTTGTGTTTACTCCTCGCCGTGGGTCTCCTCTTCGCGTGCAGCCGGAAAGAGGAAGATACCCCGAAAAAAAAGGGGGGATACGCCTCCATCATCATTGCCGGTTCCACCTCCGTGCAGCCTTTCGCGGAGAAGCTGGCGGAAATCTACATGGTAAAAAATCCGAATACGGTGGTGAACGTTCAGGGAGGCGGCAGCACGGCGGGTATCAGGGCGGCGCAGTCGGGAATCGCGAATATCGGCACGAGCAGCCGAAACCTCCATCCGGAGGAAAAAGGCCTCTTCGAGATTCCCATTGCCTTTGACGGCATCGCCGTCATCGTGAATCCCAAAAATTCCATCAATAATCTTTCCACGGAAACCCTCCGGGCCATCTATGCGGGGAAGATCCTGAGCTGGAAGGAGCTGAACGGGGTTGATCATCGGATTACCACGATCACACGTGAGGAGGGTTCCGGAACCCGGGGGGCTTTTGAGGAACTGGTTATGGAGAAGCTGGAGATCGATCCGGGCTGTATCGTCCAGGACTCCAACGGGGCCGTTCGGGAGCTGGTTGCTACCGATCCTTACGCCATCGGATATATCTCCCTTGGCTTGGTGAACAAGCAGGTCAAGGCGGTGGCGCTGGACGGGGTGGCTCCGTCGCTCAAGGCGGTCAAGGAGAAGCGATACCGCTTCTTTCGACCCTTTCTCTTCTTGACCAAGAAAAAACCCTCTGGTTTGACTCTCCATTTCATCTGTTTCGTCCTCTCCCCTGAGGGACAGCGTATCCTGGCAAAAGAAGGTCTCATCCCTGCTTCAATCATTCATGGAGAAAGCGACCTATGTCGGCAGCAGACATCAAAAGAAGAGAAAAACTAATCCAGAGAATCTTTCTCGTTATTGCCTTTTCGTCGCTCTTTTCCCTTTTTCTCATTGCCCTGTTCATCTTCGTGGAGGGGTTACCCATGATCTGGAAGGTGGGGCTCAAGGACTTTCTTCTCAGCACGCGATGGGCGCCCACGAAGGGACATTTCGGTATCTTTGCCATGATCGTGTCCTCCTTCTGGGTCACGATCGGGGCTCTTCTCTTCGGGGGACCTCTCGGGCTGATGTGTTCTATCTTCCTCGTGGAGTTTGCCTCTTCAAAGGTGCGGGCCATCATCAAGCCGGCCCTGGAATTGCTGGCGGGCATTCCTTCTGTCGTTTATGGTTTCCTTGGGGTAGTTTACCTCGTTCCCCTCGTGCGAGATTACCTGGGAGGGCCCGGTCTCTCGCTTTTGACCTCCTGCATCATCCTGGGGATTATGATCTTGCCCACGGTCATTAGCATCTCCGTGGATTCGCTGGTGGCGGTTCCTGATTCCTATCGGGAGGCCGCCTTTTCTTTGGGCGCGACCCGGTGGCAGACCACCCACATGGTCACGGTCCATGCCGCCAAGTCCGGGATCATCACGGCCCTTGTTCTGGGGATGGGGCGTGCGGTAGGAGAGACCATGGCAGTGATCATGATCGCTGGTAACGCGCTGAAGATCCCCCTCTCTCCCCTGGACCCGATCCGAACCCTGACCAGTAATATCGCTCTGGAAATGGGATACGCCAGCGGACTACATCGTCAGGCCCTGTTTGCCACGGGGATCGTTCTGTTCTTTTTTGTAATGGCCCTTAATCTTATCGCCACCGCCTTCGCGAGGAGGAAGAGATTCAAATGACACCGCGCCGTGCCGAACACATCGCCATTGGTCTGATGGTCAGCGGGGCCTTCCTGGCCTTGGCCATCCTCTTTTTCATCATCGCGGTCATCATGGTCAAGGGACTCCCCCATATCACGGCCCGATTCCTCCTGGACAACCCTATGGACATGGGCCGCGCAGGGGGGATCTTTTCCACCATCGTCTCTACCATCTACCTTCTGGTGGTCTCCCTGGTTATCGCCATTCCCTTGGGTGTTGGGACGGCGATCTATTTGACCGAATACACGGAGGAGGGAAAGATTACCAAGATCGTCCGTTTCGGCACAGAATGCCTTGCAGGGGTTCCCTCCATCATCCTCGGCCTGTTTGGATTCATCCTCTTCGTCATCAAGCTCGGTTTCGGGTGGAGTGTCCTCTCCGGCGGGATCTCACTTGCCATCATGATCCTTCCCGTCATCATTCGGACGTCGGAGGAGGCCATCAAGTCGGTGCCCCAGGCCTTTCGGGATGTGAACGAGGTCCTGGGTGGATCCAAGTGGCAGGGGGTGACCCGTCTGGTCCTCCCCAACGCCGCGCCAGGGATATTGACGGGGGTGATCCTGAGCGTGGGGAGGGGGATTGGGGAAACGGCCGTCGTCATCTTTACCCTGGGGACCTCCCTACGGACGCCCTTTTCCATTTTTGACTCGGGGCGGAGCATGGCGGTTCATTTCTACATCCTGGCCCGGGAGGGGATTTCCATGTCGAATGCCTATGCCACCGCAGCGGTTCTGGTATTTTCCATTCTCATAATCAACATCTTTTCCTACTATCTGATGCACAGGTTCGTGGAGGGCCGGAGGTAAATTGAAATCAGAAACGAAAGTCATCGAGGCGAGGGACGTTTCGCTACACGTCAGTGGGAATAAGATCCTCGATAAGATAAATCTCGAGATCTCGAGGAATGAAATCTTTGGGGTTATGGGACCTGCGGGCAGCGGAAAGACCTCCTTCTTAAAGTTGATCAATCACACCTTCCGCGCGCCGAACATGACGGTGGAAGGTGCCATGTATGTCCTGGGGGAAGATGTCTTGTCCGAAGACGTGAATCCTACCCCCTTGCGTCGGAAGGTCTCCATGGTCTTCGCTACCCCGGTGGTCCTTCCCATGAGCATCTTCGAGAACCTTGTGTATGGGTTGAGGATTCAAGGGATCAAAGACAAATCGGCCCTTCAGGAGGCGGCGGAACGGGGGCTCAAGGCGGCGATTCTGTGGGAAGAGGTTCGGGACCGCCTCCACAAGCCGGCCCAGAAACTCTCCGGCGGGCAGCAACAACGGCTTTGCATCGCCCGTGCCATGGCCATGTCCCCGGAGATTCTCCTTTTGGACGAACCCACCTCCGGCCTGGACCCTATCTCCACCTTCCGGATCGAGGAGGCGCTGAAAGAGCTGAAGAAGCACCACA
>JAOZMY010000004.1:26197-54868 GCA_029934085.1 bacterium
CCTATCTCCACCTTCCGGATCGAGGAGGCGCTGAAAGAGCTGAAGAAGCACCACACCATTGTCCTGGTCAGCAACAACACGAAACAGATCGCGAGGGTTACCGATCGATGCGCCTTTTTCCTCATGGGGGAATTGATCGAGACGGGAGAGACCACCCAGATGTTTACCGTGCCGAAGGAGAAGAAGACGGATGACTATATCGCGGGGAGATTCGGCTAATGGCGGATTACACCCTGAAAGTTGAGGATTTTAATCTCTTTTACGGAGACTTTCACGCCCTTAAGGGCCTGAACCTCTCCATCAAGAGGAATACGGTGACGGCGTTGATCGGGCCTTCCGGATGTGGAAAATCAACGCTTCTCCGGTCCTTCAACCGAATGAACGACCTGATACCCGGGGTGAGAACCGAGGGGGCGATCCTCTTCGACGGGGAAGACATTACCAAGGACACGGTCAATCTCGTTCGACTGCGCCAGAAGATCGGAATGGTTTTTCAGAGGCCCAATCCCTTTCCCCTTTCCATACGGGATAACATTACCTTCGGTCCCTGCGTTATGGGGGAGAAGAAATCAGACATCCTGGAAGGGATCGTAGAGGATTCTCTGAAACGGGTAGGACTCTGGGAGGCCCTGAAGGACGACCTTAATAAAAACGCCCTGGCCCTCTCCGACGAGCAGCAGCAGCGACTCTGTATCGCCCGGCTCCTCGCGGTCAAGCCGGAGATCGTGCTGATGGATGAGCCGTGTAGCGCCCTGGATCCTATTGCCACCCTACGGATCGAGGAGCTGATGTTGGAGTTGAAGCGCCGCTACACCGTTGTCGTTGTGACCCACAACATGCAGCAGGCGGCGCGGGTCTCGGATGAAACGGGTCTCATGTATCTGGGAGAGCTCATCGAGTTCGATAATACGGAAAAGATCTTTACCTCGCCATCCCAGAAGATCACCGAAGATTATGTGACAGGTAAGTTTGGATAGGGGGACGATTCCCATTAATGACGAGGCGTGTGACCCCTCCGCAACTTTAAGGAAACATCCATGTCCCGACTGTCATTTCTGTCAGTGGTGCAGTGATGACCGATGCCGTTTATGCCTGAAGAAGGAGCCCCCCAAAAAGCACCTGAGCCTCGCTGAACAACTTGCCCTGTATGATCAGATCAACGCGGGACTTTTCCGCGAGGATTCAGGTGATCGATAGGGAATTTCTCCTCGGTGTCTTGCTGCTCGATACCCATTTCGAGCGTATTAAGGGCGAGATCGGAAATCCCAAGACGTTTCCCTACCCCGTGATCTACCAGACCGTTGGCGGGGCGGATGTCCGGAGGGTCATTGAGCGGGGAGACCCCGACCTGATATCCCTCTTCATTGAGGCGGGACACGTCCTGGAATGGCGTGGGGCCGATTTGATCGCCACGAGCTGCGGCTTCCTCGCCCGATTCCAGAGCGAGATTGCCCAGGCCTTGCAGGTCCCTTTCCTCTCGTCCTCTCTTCTTCAGCTTCCCTTGTTGTATCGTCTGTTTGGGCGTCGGGGGCCCATGGGGGTCATCACCGCCTCAAAAAGGAATCTGAGCAGGGAGCATCTCAGGGGCATCGGCGCGGAGGATATCCCGGTAAGAATCGCGGGAATGGATACATGTGACCACTTCACAGGATCTATTCTGAAAGAGGAGGTTCCGCTGAATCCATCCCGTCTCAGAGAGGAGGTTCTGGAGGTAGCCCGGGACCTGATTGTCCATGCCCCGGAGATCCCCGCCTTCGTGTTGGAGTGTACGAATCTCTCTCCTTACAGGCGTGATATCCGAGACACCGTAAAACGCCCGGTTTTTGACATCATTACCTTGATCGAGTCGTGCCGCCACGGTTTTACAGAGAAAAACCCGTGAGCATCAGGTACTCTATCGAATATGTTTTTTTGTAAAAGTGTAAAGAAGAAGCTTAGTGAAACTGGCCGGGTTTCTTGGCGGTAATTTCTTCCTCGACAATCATGCCGTTGTCTTTGAGGGCTGCCCGGAGCTCTTCCCGGGTGATGATACCCTTTTTTACGAGAAGGTCCACCAATGCATTCTGATGGACGATGTTGGTTAAAATTAAGTCATAAACCATTTCGTCATCTCTAAAATCGTCACTGTATTGTGCCAAAGAAGATCCTCCTTTTTTTGGCGCTTTCCTATCTCCGCTTATACTTCAGTTTCCTGGGTTTGTCAAATTTTTTAAAAGTCAGACGACCGGATGAAAACCACCCGGTCGTCTTTGTGATCGTAACCCACGGTTACGACGGATCAGGCCGCTCAGGTGAAGGCACCGCCGCCACAGGAGCTAGAGGCCGAAAACCCACCGCTACTGCTGGTCCCAGCGGAAAAAGCCGACATCAACCGTTCAGTATTCTTGGCGTGACACTTGGGGCATGTAACCTCATCCTTGTTGGCACTTGCCCGCATGATAAGTTCAAACTCATGTCCACATTCTTTGCACTTAAATTCGTAGATGGGCACCCTCTCTCACCTCCTTTTAGACCTGAAATAATGTAATACGCGTTTGCTCACCTGTCAACCTTTCTTGAAGAAATCTGTGATTTCTCTAAGGTGGCCTGGGGAACAGAGTAAAATGGAAAGAATTGAAGGATTATTTCGAATTCTTTTTCTTTTTGTATCGATCCTCGATACTGCAAGCCTCACTCATTCAGGTGGAAACCCCTAATTTGGGGAAAATAAACCTGTTTAATAGAAACCATACACCGAAGATTATAAGCAACCAAAGTAAATCGCTATCCATACTGTTCCTCAAATTTAAAGTTCCCTTCTTCTAACAGAATTTTCAAGGCAAGTCAAAGCCCGATGCCTTGACTTTCGAGGGGTGTTTTTTTAGAGTTAGAATAGTGAAAAAAGTAACGAGAGGCGTGATGACACGCTTTAATTCCGACTCATAATTCCAGCGGGTGAAACGTGGTTGAAAATCATCTTTTTTCTCTATTAACGGACCGAGAGCCCAATCGCGTTTTGTTTGCCCTCATGAAGGATCGTTATCCAAGAAAGGTCCGGAAGGTGGAGCGGGCGATCAAAGAGATCCGCCGGGGAAGCCGCGTCTTTATCGGGACGGGCTGCGGGGAGCCCCAGTATCTCCTTAAGCACCTCGTCAGTTATCCCAACGCCCGGGATATGGAGTTGTTTCAGATCCTCCCCTTTACTCTTGCCAATTATTTGGACGAGGAGGATTTCCTGGACCGGTTCACGATTAAGGCCTTCTTTGTGAGCTTGAGTCTTCGCAAGGCTGCGGAACAGGGGAAGATCAACTATGTTCCTGCCTATCTTTCCGAGATTCCCACCCTTTTCGATACCAAGCGAATCGGCTTGGAGGTAGCCTTGATTCAGGTAACGCCACCGGACGAGCATGGATTCTGCAGCCTGGGGGTATCGGTGGACATCACGAAATCCGCGGTGAGGAATGCGGAGCTGGTCATCGCCCAGATCAATCCCCAGATGCCAAAGACATGGGGGGACAGCTTTGTCCACGTGGATGATATAGACATCCTGGTCCCTTATGAGGAGCCCCTCTATCAGACTATCCCGCCTGCCCTTAGTGAGACGGCGAGGCGGATCGGATACTTCGCGTCTCGACTCATAGAGGATGGTGCAACTCTTCAGGTGGGATTCGGGAAGATTCCCAATGCCGTCCTTTCCTTCCTAAAGGACAAGAAGGACCTGGGGGTCCATACCCAGATGATCTCCGACGGGTTCATCGACCTGATCGAGCAGGGGGTCATCACCAACAAAAGGAAGAATTTCCATCCGGGAAAGATCATCACATCCTTGGCCATGGGGACGGAGCGGCTCTACCGTTTCGTCAACAACAACCCCATGGTGGAGTTTCGCCCCTCCGAGTATGTGAACCATCCTAACATCATCGCCCAGAACGATAATCTCGTTTCCATCAGCACGGCCCTGGAGATCGACGTCACCGGACAGGTCTGTGCCGACTCGTTGGGATACACCTTCTACAGCGGGATGGGAGACCAGGTCGACTTCATCCGAGGTGCAAATAGGTCGAAGGGGGGAATTTCCATCATCGCCATGCCCTCCACGGCCAAGAATGGGAAGGTCTCGAGGATCGTAAGCCATCTTAGTGAGGGCGCCGGGGTGACCAATACCCGTGCGGACACCAAATATGTGGTAACGGAGTACGGGATTGCCCAGCTCTATGGCAAGGACATCTATCAACGCGTGATGGAGCTGGTGCAGGTTGCCCATCCACGGTTCAGAAAGTCCCTCATGGAGAAGGCGAAGAAACACCACTATATCTTCCAGGACCAGATTGCCCCGCCCAAGGAGGACTGGCTGGCCCTGGAGCGTTACGCGACCGACCTGATCCTTGCGGACGGAACAAAAATTCACTTCAGGCCCATCCGTCCAAGCGATGAATTCATGAGCCGGAACTTCTTTTATAAGCTTGAAGAAAAATCGATCTATTACCGTTTCTTCCAGAACGTTCGTGAATGGCCTCACGAGAGGGCCCAAAAGTGGACGAACATCACGTATGGGAAGGACATGGCTCTTGTGGGCATCATCCAGACCGAGGGGGTGGAGGAAATCATCGCCATCGGCCGTTATGCCCATGATCCCGAGACCCCGGGCTATGCGATGCTTGCCTTCATCGTGCGGGAGGATTTCCATGGGAAAGGGATTACCAAGTTTCTTCTAAGGCATTTGGAAAAGATTGCCAAAGAGAATAACTACAAAGGATTTACCGCCACGGTCATGGAGGAAAACCTCCCCATGATTCATATCCTTAAGAAACACTATCCCGACGCGGAGATTTCCCGAGAAGGAGGGGGTATCCTCTTCATCAAGATGGATTTCAAAGAGGGGGAGTCCCAGACGGCGGAAGGGGACATCTCTGAAAAGGGGGAAGAGACGCAGAACGAATAATGTGAGAGTTATTTTAGAGTGAAAGTCAAAACAGGAAGGGATAAATAAGACGAAAAAGGAGGAGAACAAATGTTAGTTACGGAAATTCTTGCGAGAAACGCGCGGATGTATGGAGATGAGGTTGCCCTTGTGGAGCGTGACCCGGAAAAGGGACTCAGAAGTGAGATGACCTGGAAGGAGTTTGATGAACAGGCCAATAAGTTTGCCAACGCCCTCATGGAAAAGGGCATCAAGAAGGGAGACAAGGTTATTCACCTCATGATGAACTGCCTTGAATGGCTTCCCGCCTATTTCGGGATTTTGAGGACGGGGGCGTGGGCCGTTCCGTTGAATTTCCGGTTCACGGCGGATGATATCCTCTATTGCGCCCGGATCGCAGAGGCCAAGGCCATGATCTATGGGGAACAGTTTATCGATAGGGTGGACGCCATTCGGCCGGACCTTGAAACGATTGAGAATTTCTTTTTCGTTGGAGAGCAGGCGCCTGAGGGTACGGAGAACTTCAAGGATGTCTTGGCTCGGGAAGACGCCACTGCCCCAAAAGTGGAGCTTCACTATGAGGATGAGGCTGGCTTATACTTTACCTCTGGAACCACGGGACAACCGAAGCCTATCCTGCTGACCCATAAGAATCTGGAGTCCGCCTGTATCACGGAGAACCGCCATCACCTCCAGACCCATGAGGACAACTTCCTCCTCATCCCACCCCTCTACCATACAGGGGCGAAGATGCACTGGTTCGGAAACTTCATCGTGGGGGCCCCGGCGGTCATTTTGAAGGGGATCAAACCCCAGTGGATCTTGGAGGCCGTTTCCGAGGAAAATGTGACTATTGTGTGGCTCCTGGTTCCGTGGGCGCAGGACATCCTCATCGCTATCGAGAATGGAGACGTGGACCTGAAAAACTACAAGCTCGACCAGTGGCGTCTGATGCACATCGGGGCGCAGCCCGTTCCCCCCGCTTTGATCAAACAGTGGAAAGAGGTTTTCCCCAATCAGGATTACGATACTGATTATGGTTTGAGCGAAAGCACCGGCCCAGGGTGTGTCCACCTTGGGATGGGCAACGAGCATAAGGTCGGGGCTATCGGCGTCCCCGGTTTCGATTGGGAAACGAGAGTTGTGGATATGGAGCTGAATCCTGTTCCGCCCGGCCAGCCTGGTGAACTGGCGGTCCGGGGACCCGGCGTGATGAAGGAATACTACAAGAATCCCGAGGCCACCGCCCGCACCCTCGTCGACGGCTGGCTCCTGACAGGGGATATCGCGAAAGTGGATGAGGATGGTTTCATCTGGCTCGTGGATAGGAAGAAAGACGTCATCATCACGGGGGGTGAGAACATCTTCCCCGTGGAGGTGGAGGATTTTCTCCACGAGCATCCCGCCGTCGGAGACGCAGCGGTTATTGGCCTGCCGGACGAACGGCTGGGGGAAATCGTTTGCGCCATTATTCAGGTTAAGCCTGGCAAGTCCCTCACAGAGGAAGAGGTCTTCAAGTTCTGTGAAAGACTGCCGAGATATAAACGCCCGAGGAAGATTATTTTCGGCGAGGTTCCAAGGAATCCAACCGGGAAGATTGAGAAACCGAAACTGAGGAAGCAGTACGCGGGAATGACGGAGAGCTTCAAGATTTAAAATTATCGCTCATGCCGATCCTCCTATTCCTGCGAATGTCTTCCAGAGAGGGAGGCAAAGAGGGGCCATGAAAAAGTTTTGGAACGAAACGGCAGAAACCATGCCAGAGGAAACCATTCGGGTCCTTCAGTTGGCGAAACTGAAGGAGACGGTGGCGTGGGTTTATGAAAAGGTCCCTTTTTATCGGGCCAAATTCGAGGAACAGGGGGTTGCGCCTGAGGATATTCAGAGCCTTGAGGACCTTCCACGCCTCCCTTTCACGATAAAGTCGGATCTCCGTGAAAACTATCCCTTCGGGCTTTTTGCTGTTCCTCCCCAGGAGTGTGTCCGCATCCATGCCTCCTCGGGCACTACGGGGAAGCCGATCACGGGAGGATACACCCGTGACGACATGGCGCAATGGGGAGAATGTATGGCGCGGACTTTTTGGGCTGCGGGGGTGCGTCCATCCGATATCTGTCAGAACGCCTATAACATGGGACTCTTCACAGGTGGATTGGGATTTCTGATAGGGACGGAGACCCTTGGAGCCACATTGGTCCCCTCGGGGTCTGGGCAGACGGAGCGCCAGATTATTCTCATCCAGGATTTCAAGACCACCGTGATCTATTCGACCCCTTCCTACGCCCTGACCATCGCGGAAAAGGCCGCTGAGTTAGGGGTTAATCTCCGGGACACCTCACTCAGGATCGGTGTTTTTGGGGCGGAGCCGTGGTCGGAAGAGATGCGTCGTGAGATTGAAGACCGACTGGGTATTGTGGCGATGGAGTCTTATGGTCTCACGGAAATGGGCGGGCCGGGTGTGGCGTTCAGTTGCTCGGAAAAGAAGGGGCTCCATATCAATGAGGATTATTTTATCGCAGAGGTGATCGACCCAGTGACCGAGGAGCCCTTGCCTCTCGGTGAGGAGGGGGAGCTCGTCTTAACGGCCATCCAGCGGAGGGCAATGCCCCTGATTCGCTATCGTGTCAGAGATCTGACCCGGTTGTATCGAGAGCCCTGCGCCTGCGGTCGAACCTTGCTGAAGATGGATCGAGTGGCAGCCCGCTCGGACGACATGCTGATCGTCAACGGTGTCAACCTCTATCCTTCCCAGATCGAGAGCATCCTCCTGGAGATTCCGGAGGTTAGCCCCCAGTATGTCATCATTGTCAGTAAGCGGGGGTATCTGGATCGTCTCGCCATCGACGTGGAGGCACGTAAAGAGATCTACGATCTGGGGAAGGAAAAGCTGAAGGAAATCGAGGTGAAGATCCAAAGTCGTATTAAGGGGATTATCGGGCTGAGTGCCCATGTGCGGATTGTCCCCTACAAGGTGATCGAGCGGAGCGAAGGAAAGGCGAAGCGGGTGATTGATCAACGCCGTTAGCCCGTATGCTGACGTTGGAAAGGGATGTAAATTGTCTTCCGAAGGGGAATATGATAGATTTAAAAAAACAAAGGAGGAAGGGATGGGCAAAAAGCATGGCGGTATGAAAAGAGGAATGATCACGCTTTTGGCGGTTTTCATGGGGCTGTTTTTTCTAAGCCAATCGGCTTGGGCGGGAAGCTACACGGAAGAGCAAGAGTTGGTAGACAAGGCGGCCATTGTGATCCAGCGCGTGTTGTCGGACCCCGATATGGAGTGGGCGAGAGGTCATTTGCAGGCCGCAGAGGCGATCATCATCTTCCCCAGCTTTATGAAAGGGGCCTTCATTGTGGGTGGTGAAGGGGGAACTGGGGTGGCCCTGGCCCGTGACGCGAAGACGGGGGAGTGGAGCTATCCTGCGTTCTTTACGATGGGGTCCGTCTCCTTCGGCCTCCAAATCGGAGGGAAGATTTCCGAGTTGCTCCTCATGGTGATGACACGAAAGGGGCTGAATGCCCTCCTCTCCGCCTCTATTAAATTGGGAGGAGACGTCGGAGTCGCCGCCGGTCCTGTGGGCGTGGGGGCCAAGGGGAAACTGACCGACATTGTGGCGTTTGCCCATTCGAAGGGGGCTTTTGCCGGTATCAGCCTCGATGGTGGTGTCCTCGCGCCGAGAAGCGACTTAAACGAGGCCTACTATGGCAAGCCGGTGACCGTGTCCGATATCATGATTCGTCGGGTTGTCAAGAATCCCGGTGCGGACCGCCTTCGGCAGATCGTTTCGAAGATCCGGAAATAACTCGTTCAAAGGGTTTCTACGGGGGGGGTGAAAAGGTTACCTTTTCACCCCTTTTTTTCTATTCGTCCCATCGTTTTGAAAAAAGCGCAAAATTTTTTTGACAGATCTTGACACGAAAAAAAAGATGTCTATATTATCAGCACTCATTAGAGGTGAGCGCTAATATCATAGGAAAGAAGGAGGTGAAGTGGCAGTATTTTTAATTTGTTTTAAAACAATCTGTTAAAAATTATTAAAAAAACCATGGAAAGGAGTTGAGGAAATGAAAATTAGACCATTACAGGATCGTGTGATTGTCAAACGTTTGGAGGAAGAGGAAAAGACGAAGGGTGGGATTATCATCCCCGATACGGCCAAGGAAAAACCTCAGCAGGGCGAGATTATTGCTGTCGGTAAGGGCAAAGTCCGTGACGACGGAAAGGCTTCTCCCCTGGATGTCAAGGTAGGAGACAAAGTCCTGTTCAGCAAGTATGCGGGAACAGAAGTGAAAATAGAAGGCGAAGAGTACCTGATCATGCGCGAAGACGATATTCTTGGTGTGATCGAATAAACAAATAAACAGAATCAAAAGGAGGAGTAGAATCAATGGCTGCGAAAGAAATTGTTTTTAATCAGGAAGCCAGACAGAAGATATTAAAAGGGGTCAATACCCTTGCCGATGCCGTCAAGGTGACCCTTGGACCTAAAGGACGGAATGTTGTAATCGACAAGACCTTCGGGTCTCCCCAGGTAACGAAGGACGGTGTGACGGTTGCCAAGGAAATCGAACTGGAGGATAAGTTCGAAAACATGGGAGCTCAGATGGTCAAAGAGGTGGCGAGCAAGACGAGCGACAACGCCGGTGATGGAACCACTACGGCGACGGTGCTTGCCCAGGCCATTTACACGGAAGGTTCCAAGGTTGTGGTCGCGGGTGCCAATCCCATGGATGTCAAACGCGGAATCGATAAGGCCGTGGAAGTCGTGGTTGAAGAGTTGAAGAAGATGAGCAAGCCGACCAAAGATCAGAAAGAGATCGCTCAGATCGGCGCCATCTCCGCCAACAACGATGAGACCATCGGAAACATCATCGCCGAGGCCATGGACAAGGTCGGGAAGGAAGGCGTCATCACGGTGGAAGAGGCGAAAGGGATGGAGACCACCCTGGAAGTGGTCGAAGGTATGCAGTTCGACCGTGGATATCTGTCTCCCTACTTCGTGACCAATCCCGATAGGATGGAGGCGGTTCTGGATGATCCTTACATCCTTATCCATGAGAAGAAGATCAGCAGCATGAAAGACCTTCTGCCGATCCTCGAACAGGTCGCCAAGATGGGCAAACCCCTCTTGATCATCGCCGAGGACGTGGAAGGGGAAGCCCTGGCTACGTTGGTCGTCAACAAGCTGAGGGGAACCCTCCAGGTCTGTGCTGTGAAGGCCCCTGGGTTTGGTGATCGTCGGAAGGCCATGCTGGAAGATATCGCCATCCTGACCGGTGGCCGGATGATCTCCGAAGACCTCGGAATCAAGCTGGAAGGCGTCCAGTTGGCGGATCTTGGAACGGCCAAACGCGTCACGATCGACAAAGACAATACCACGATCGTGGACGGTGGCGGATCGGCCGAGGATCTCTCGGGCAGGGTCAAACAGATCCGCGCCCAGATCGAGGAGACCACCTCGGACTACGACCGTGAAAAGCTGCAAGAGCGTCTCGCCAAGTTGGTGGGTGGCGTGGCCGTGATTAACGTAGGCGCCGCGACCGAGACCGAGATGAAGGAAAAGAAGGCCCGCGTTGAGGACGCCCTGAACGCGACCCGTGCCGCGGTCGAAGAAGGCATCGTTCCGGGCGGTGGTGTGGCCCTGATACGGACTTTGCCGGTAGTCGAGAAGCTGAAACTGGATGTGGAAGATCAGCAGATCGGTGTGAATATCATCAAACGTGCGATTGAAGAGCCGCTGCGGCAGATCGCCAACAACGCCGGTAAAGAAGGTTCCGTGATCGTCCAGCGGGTCAAGGAAGATAAGGATGATTTGGGTTACGATGCGGGGAAAGACGAGTTTACCCATATGATCAAGGCCGGGATCATCGATCCGACCAAGGTCGTAAGGACGGCTCTCCAGAATGCCGCGAGCGTGGCGTCCCTCATGATCACCACCGAGGCCTTGATTGCCGAAAAGCCTGAGGAGAAGAAACCGATGGCTGGCATGCCTCCGGGAGGAATGGAGGGAATGTATTAAGAGCCGTAGATTCAACAAAGAAGGGAGGGGAGACACCCTCCCTTTTTTATTGACCGGGATGCCCGGATGGCATAAGATGTAAAAAACTTTTCCATCAGTTGAGGTCCTCCATGGATAGTCGATACGGCAAGAAGGATCCTTTTTCCCGTTTTACATCGGCGCGGACCCTCAGAGGGATGGCCGTTGGCCTGGCCGTTCTCCTATTCCTGGTCTTTCTGCCGGCTCACGCCATGTCCCGCCCGCTCGTCCGCGTGGCCGTAAGTATCCCCCCACAGGCCTACTTCGTGAGACAGATCGGAGGCGACCGTGTCTCGGTTCACGTCCTGCTGCCGCCGGGAGCCAACCCGGCAACCTTTGAACCGAAGGCAAGGGCCCTGATGAACCTTTCGAAGGCAGCCCTCTATTTCCGAATTCGTGTTCCGTTCGAAAACGCGTGGATGGGAAAATTCCGGGCGGTGAATCCTAAGATGAAAGTCATCGATACCACGGAGGGGCTGAAAGACCTTGTCAAGGGGGATCCTCATATTTGGCTTTCCCCGGAGCTCGTAAAACACCAGGCGGTGATTATCGCGAGCGCCCTCGTGATGGTTGATAAAGCGGGAAAAGAAGGCTACGAAGAAAACCTGAAAAGATTCTTGAAGAGACTCCATATTCTTGAGGGGGAGATCAGGCAGCGTTTAACGAAGATCAAACGTAGAACCTTCCTTGCCTATCACCCCTGTTGGGGTTATTTTGCGAGAGAGTTTGGTTTAACCCAAGTGGCGATTGAGCAAGAGGGGAAGGCGCCGGGAGCTGCGTATCTCTCCAAGGTCATCCGCCTGGCTCGCGAGAAGCACCTCCGTTGCGTCTTTGCCCAGCCCCAGTTCGATACGCGAAGCGCCGAGATCGTTGCCCGCCAGATCCACGGTCGCCTGGTTTTACTGGACCCCATGGCGGAAGAGTGGGATGTGAATCTTCTGAAGGTGGCCGAGAGGATAGGGTCATGTCTCAGGGAATGAGGGAGGCCTTCCAGTGGTGAAGAAAGCGGTCATACGTCTTGAACATGTTACGGCGAGCTATGATGGGCATACAGCCCTTGAAGACGTTACCCTCACCGTATACGAGGGGGACTTTCTCGGAATCATCGGGCCGAACGGGGGCGGGAAGACGACACTTTTGAAGGTGATCCTCGGACTGGTCAAGCCGGAACGTGGCCACGTGGAGGTGTTGGGGACGACCCCTTCCCAGGCGCGGCACAGGATTGGATATGTGCCCCAAGCCATCGATTTTGATCCGGACTTTCCCATCCAGGTTGTGGATGTGGTGAGAATGGGATGTTTGAAGTATCTGAAATTTGGGAACGGTGGCTACCAGGGCTGTCAGGAAAACATCAATCAGGTCATGCGGCAGATGGGGGTTTGGGACCTGAGGGATCGCCAGATGGGCCGTCTCTCGGGTGGAGAGAGACAGCGGGTTTTGATCGCCCGGGCCCTCGTGACGGATCCGGAGATCCTCCTCCTGGACGAACCGACGGCGAGTGTGGACAGCCAATTCCAATCGACGATTTACGAGGTTTTGTCCCGGTTGAATGAGAAAATGACCATTTGTCTCGTTTCACACGATATCGGGGTCATCTCCTCCTATGTGGAGAAGGTTGCGTGCCTGAATCAGCAGCTCTTTTACCATGGAGAGAAGGAGATTACCGAGGAGATGTTGATGAAAACCTACCGATGTCCCGTGGATTTGATTGCCCACGGGGTGCCGCATCGGGTCCTGAAGCACCACGGGTAGGTATGGAAATGAACCTGTTCCATTTTGAATTCTTTCAAAATGCACTGTTGGCGGGGATCCTTGTCAGTATTGCTTGTGCCGTCATCGGGACCTATGTGGTGATCAACCGTATCGTCTTTATCACGGGGGGAATCGCTCACGCCGCCTACGGGGGGATCGGCCTGGGTGTTTTTCTGGGGCTCAATCCCGTCGTTGGAGCCGTAATATTCAGCTTGATGGCAGCCCTTGGTATGGGGACGGTTTCCTATAAGACGAAACAGCGGATCGACACATTGATCGGGGTCATGTGGGCGGTAGGCATGGCCATCGGAATCATCTTTGCCGATTTGACACATGGATACCAGGCGGGTCTCATGAGCTATCTCTTCGGCAGTATCTTAACGATCTCCAAGACGGATCTGGTCCTTATGGGAGGACTGGATATTCTGGTGGTCGGGATGGCGATTCTCTTCTATCGGCAATGGTTGAGTATATCCTTCGACCCGGAGTTTTCAGAGATCATGGGGTTGCCCGTCAAACGGTTTTATCTCCTCTTATTGTCCTTGACGGCCCTGACCGTGGTGGTGGTAATGCGGATGGTGGGAATCATCATGGTGATTGCCCTGTTGACGATCCCACCGGCCATCGCCAACCGCTTTTTCACGTCCTTGAAGAAGATCATGGCCTTTGCTTGCCTTTTAGGAATCCTTTTTACAGTGGCAGGGATGGTTATCTCCTTTTATCTCGACCTTACGTCCGGTGCCATGATTATCCTTGTGGCGGGTGTGGCCTATTTCGTTTCCCTCGCCGTTACGCCAAAGAGGGAAAGAGCAAAAAACGTTTTGTGAAGGAGGCAGAAATGGATATCCATTTTCCTATGTTTGAAAAGCCCTTTGGAGAAGGTTTTACCCATCCGGGGACTTTCAATGGTCAGTGGGTCATCGGCGGGAAGCCCGATTACCTGGAGAGCATTAGCCCTATCGACGGGAGCCTGATTGGCCGTGTTTCCCTTACGACGGAGATAGAGTATGAGGAGACCATCCATAAGGCCCGGGAGGCCTTTCTTGCGTGGCGAAAAATTCCAGCACCCAAGCGCGGAGAGATCGTCCGGCAGATGGGGCTGCGTTTCAGAGATTACAAGGAATCCCTCGGAAAGCTCATTACCCTGGAAATGGGGAAGATCCTTCCCGAAGGAGAGGGGGAGGTCCAAGAGCTTATCGATATCGCCGACTTCGCCGTAGGATTATCACGTCAGCTCTACGGGATGACAACGCATAGTGAGCGTCCCCATCACCGTCTGTATGAGCAGTGGCATCCTCTGGGCCCGGTCGGGATTATCACCGCCTTCAATTTTCCCGTGGCCGTGTTCGGCTGGAACGCCATGATTGCCCTGGTTTGCGGGGATACCCTGATTTGGAAGCCGTCCTCTAAAACCCCCTTGTCCGCAGTCGCCGTGGTTCGCGTCATGGAGGAGGTCTTGAAGGAGAACGAGATGCCGGAAGGCGTCGTGAACTTGGTAATAGGATCGGGATCAACCATTGGGGAATTGATGACAAGAGACCCGGAAATTCCGTTGATAAGCGCCACGGGAAGTGTTCGAATGGGGAAATACGTGGCGAAGACTGTGGCGGAGAGGCTCGGAAGAACCATCTTGGAGTTGGGCGGGAACAACGGGGTCATCCTCATGGAAGACACCGATATGGAACTGGCGCTTCAGGCCGTCCTCTTCGGAGCCGTGGGAACGGCGGGACAGCGATGCACCACGATTCGAAGGCTGATGGTTCACGAGGCGATCTTGGAGAACTTTACGGACCGATTGGTGAGGGCCTACAAGTCTATACAGGTTGGGGATCCATTCGAAAAGAGAACCTTGATGGGTCCCCTTATCGACGCGGATGCCGTGCGGCAATTTGAGAAGGCGATCGCGCAAATCGAGAAGGAGGGAGGGAAGATTCTCACGGGAGGCAAGGTCCTGAAATCCGGGGATTACGCCAAGGGATTCTACGTTGAGCCTACCCTCGTAATGGCGCATCCTGATATGTCGGTCATCAAGCAGGAGACCTTTGCGCCCATCCTCTACATCCTTCCGTTCAAGACCCTCGAGGAGGCCATCGTCCTTCACAATGCCGTTCCCCAAGGCTTGTCCTCGGCCATGTTTACTAAAAATCTCCTCCATGCCGAAACCTTCCTCGGCCCGGAGGGGAGTGATTGTGGAATTGCCAATATCAATATCGGAACGAGCGGCGCGGAGATTGGGGGAGCCTTTGGAGGAGAGAAGGAAACCGGCGGAGGTCGCGAGGCGGGGAGTGATGCGTGGAAGGCCTATATGCGACGCCAGACCTGTACCATCAACTGGGGG
This sequence comes from bacterium, assembly GCA_029934085.1. Lineage (GTDB taxonomy): Bacteria > Desulfobacterota > S145-22 > S145-22 > S145-22 > JAOZMY01. The sequence goes on from JAOZMY010000004.1 coordinate 41,226, forward strand.
CAGGATATGCCTTTGGCGCAGGGGATCCAGTTCGGAAGCGGTTGTACTACCTGAGAAACGGAAATCTAAGGAAAAGAAGAAGGGGGCTCATAGAGAGCCCCCCTTTTTAATGGTGCTGGTTAAGGTGCTGATGTTTCTCCTGCCGCCTTCGGGGCCTCCTGCGTGGGTTTACCCAGGACGAGGATGCTCTCGATGACCATCCAGATCTCGAGGAGGAAGACAATCAGCCCGATGATGAAGAGGAACCAGTTGCCCTTCATGTAGAACTTTTTGAGGTTGAGGATCATTGCCCAGCCCGTCATGAACAACATGAAAACCAACGGAATACCGGAGTAAATGAGGGATTTCCCCTTTCTGGCGAGGTAGACGGTGATGACCAGAAGCGAAAGAGCGGCCAGCAACTGATTGACGGTCCCGAACAGCGGCCAAAGCTTCAAGGCCCCTTTCCCGTCCCCGGAGTAGAAGGCGAGAACCATGGCGGAAGCCACGGCGATGAAAGTCGCCACGTAACGGCCTGACAGGAAGTCGAGGTTCCAGTCGGTGGTCAACTCGGAAACGATATAGCGCTGGACACGGGTTGCCGTATCCAATGTGGTGCTGGCGAACGACACCATGAACACACCCATGATGGTGATAGCGATGGCCTTGGGAATCCCATAGGCCTCCATCATATTGGCGGCCCCGTAGATCACGGCGCTGAGCTTAGACTTCAGACCCGCCGCAGCGGCCCAGCTCGCATAATGATGGGTAAAGGCCTCAACACCGGTGAAGGTCTGTCCCTTGATGACCAGTGCCATCCCGAGTCCACCGGCAACGGCGGCGATGACCAGCGTGGAGAGGGTTCCCTCCATCAGCATGGAGCCGTAGCCGACAAACTGGGCGTCTTTCTCGTTGGCCAACTGCTTGGAAGAGGTCCCGGAACTGACCAGGCTGTGGAACCCGGAAATGGCGCCGCAGGCGATGACCACGAAGAGGAAGGGCCAGACTGGTGGGGCACCTTTGGCATGGAGGTTGAAAGCCGGGGCCACAATCGTCGGATGCGCCACGATGACCCCAAGGAACATCAACCCCAACATGATGATCAACTCGTGGGCGTTAATGTAGTCCCGGGGCTGCAAGAGAGTGGTGACCGGCAGGGTCGACGCGATAAAGGCGTAGACGAAGAGGATGACCATCCACACCATGATGGGGCTCAGGCCGAACATGGCCGGCATCTTCAAGGGCCAGTAAGCCCCAATGATGATCGTGATGTACATGAGGATGATGGCCACGATGGCAAGTCCCGTAACGCTTTTGCCCTTCTTGTAGACCATGTAACCCAGCCACACCGCGATGGGAATCTCGAACCAGACCGGGAAGACGGACTGAGGGTACCACGCGAACAGGATGGCAATGATCAGGGCGAAGATGGCGATGACGATCCAGAGCTCGAAGAAGATAATCAGAAGGAAGAGGGTCCGGACTCGAGGACTGATGAGCCCCGTCGCCAGCTCGCCGATGGATTGTCCCTTGTTTCTTATCGAGACGACCAGGGATCCAAAGTCATGGAGAGCCCCGGCGAAGATGGACCCAAAAACCACCCATAAGAGCGCGGGAACCCATCCCCAGATGATGGCGATGGCGGGGCCCACGATCGGTCCCAGACCAGCAATGGATGTATAGTGGTGCCCGAACAGAACCTCTTTCTTGGTCGGGACATAGTCCACCCCGTCGTTAAACTCCACGGCAGGAACGGTACGGTTGGGATCAAGGTTGAAAATCTTTTTTGCCAAAAACTTTCCATATGTATGGTACGCTAACAGATACAAAACGAACACAACCACGCACATCACTAACGTATTCATAAGCGTTCCTCCTTTTCTTAAGACGTTTTTATACTCCTATCTTTGTCTCTCACCTCCTTTCATGAAGTTTTAAATTCCTACGTCTCGCATGGAATCACGTATCTCTGTCAAATCCCTCAGGTAAACGGTGTATCCGTCGGAGCTGTATTTCTCTTCGAGTTTTTTGGCCTCTTCCTTGTAGTCCTCTGCCTGTACCATCTTGTGCCCCTTGTCGTTCGCCATTTTCACGACGTTTTCTGTGGGGGCTTTCTTATAGACGATGATACTTTCGGCGTCTTTCCGAGAGGCGTTCTGATAGAGATTCTGAACATCCACGATACCGGGTTGTTCTATATAGCCGATAAAGATTATTTTTTCAGCCACTGAAAATCACCTCCTTTGAACCGTATTGAGAGTTATGACTTTCAATATTTTGCCGGTATCACCTCCCTTCAGACTGTTGATTTACATGGGATCACGCATGCCGTCCCTCACATCCGTGAGGTTTTTGATAACGACGCTGTAGCCCTCCGATTTGAACTGTCGCTCAAGTTCTTTAACCTTGCCTTTCAGATTTTCCGCCTGGACCAATTCCACCTCTCCATGGATAGCCCGGATTTTGACGTTATAGGTAGGGGGGTGACGGAATACGATGACCCCCCTGGCTTGATTCCGTCTTATGTTCCGTGCCATGTATTGAACATCCACGATTCCTGGCTGCTGGATATGTCCGATGATAACAAGCCCAGGTGCCAAGAAACGGCCCTCCCTTAAACGATGAGTTTGTCATAATCAGCAAACATCCCGCATAAGGTTTCTGACTTCCGAGAGATCCTTGATTTTTACGTTGAAGCCCTCCGTCTTATAATGGGATTCCAGCTCCTTTACCTTGGTTTTGAGGTCCTCCGCCTGAAGGAGAGGAACCCCCTTCTGTTTCGCCATGTCCGTTACATTGTCCGCGGGTGGTTTTTGATATACGATGATTCCGTTGACATTCTTTCTTGAGAGATTTTGCGCCATATACTGAACGTCGACGATTCCGGGTTGTTCGATAACCCCTATGAACATCTTGGGTTTCATCGCTTACTCCATGTTGAAAACCGCTCAGGGCGTTTTGATGCTTCTATGCCTTGCGCGGTTTGGGTTTAGACGAAGCCACCGTTCATCCTTGTGAACTCCCCCTCATATTCCCCTAAGATAATTTCGCTTTAGCGCAAATCAACCCATTTGTCAAATGTAATTGGGGTTACGTTGCATTTTTTTAAAAAAATCTTGTAGAGTGCGCAATTCCACATATTGGAATTGACAAAACAGCTTGATATTTCAAGGGAAATTTGGGTCGGTTTAAAATTTTTTGAGGGGTTTGAAGGCCATAAGGTTCTGGACCTCTTCGGTGTATGTTTTTGGGGAGTTGTAGATGAGGAGAGGTGGTTCCACGGAAAGGGGGAACTTTTTGTCTTTAAGGGCCTCCAAGAGGGCAAGAGCGGCTGGCTGCCCCTCATAGGAGTATACGAACCGCATCCGCGATGGATTCAAATTGGAAGATGTAAACGTCTGGAGCGCTTCTTGGAGGCGCTGAACCGGGATGATCGTAGCAAAGATCCCTCCTCGATTGAGGAGCCGACTTCCGGCCCGGATGAAATCGAGCATACTCCCCCTGATCTCGTGTCGGGCGACGGCCTTCTGACGATCGGGATTGATACGTCCCGAAAGCGCTGGATAATAGGGTGGGTTAGCGCAAACGCCGTCGGCCGGAGCTATTGATTTCAGAAAAGAGGTGTCTTGGACATCGGCTTCCACGAAGCTTACGCGGTCATCCACTTTGTTCAGAAGGGCGTTTCGACGCGCGAGATCGACAAGCTCTCGTTGAATTTCCACGCCGAGAACCTTCCTTACGGCGTTTATCTTCGCGAGGGCAATAGAGAGGATACCACAGCCCGATCCCAAATCGATCCACCGACTTTTGGGATCAGGGCTCAGAAATCCCCATAATAGGAGACTGTCGATGGAGAACCGGTATCCCTCTTTGGACTGAAGGAGAAAGAGTTGATTTTCCCCGATGACATCCAGAGTCTCATTGGGTCCTGGTTCAGGAGACATCGTGAGGGGGGAAGGTTTAAGGAATGCTGTGTTTGTAGATGACAAGGCCTGTCAGGAGCTTGGGATAGAAAAAGGTCGACTTCTGGGGCATAACCTGGTTTTCGGAGATCACAGCGTGAATTTCTTCCAGCGTGTTGGGATTGAACAGAAATGCCATCTGAAAGCGCCCCGTGTGAATGAGTTCGATGGCCTTTTGATTGTTCTTGATGATGCTGATATGCGCCTGCCGTTTCTGGTCCGTGTCGAGTTTCAGGATTCGTTTCATGATCATCTCGTTAAAAATGGGAATGGCCATACGACGGATGGACCACGGCATGGCCTGGAGGACCGGGTCTTTCTTTGCCTCTTCTTTGAGGGTAAGCAGGCAGAAACAACGGCGGTTATGGACATAGAGCCCGAAGGCAATCTGTTTACCCTGCATCGATTTCAGCGTGCTGAAAAAGCGATCCCTTTGCTCGGCTTCTTCCGACTCAGATGAAAAGGGGAATTCCATTACCTCAAAGCTCTCCCGCACCCGCATGAGGAAGGAATCCAGCTCAAGGCCCTCCAGATCGCGGATCAATCGATGGGACGGGAGAATCGTTAGACCTTCATCCTCCGTATTGGTGAAATACATCATGATGTATTTGTAGGGAGCCCTTCCGAAAGCACCATGTTTCTCTTCCATCTCCTTCTTGTAGGCCAAGGCGGTGGCGTATCGGTGATGCCCGTCGGCGATAAGGAGTTTTTTTTCGGAGAGGACACGAATAGCCAAGTCCTGTGCCTCTGGATCGGTCACCCGATAGAAACGATGCCGAACTTGGTCATCGTCCACCAAATCCAGGAGCGGTTCCTCCTGGTGTCTCTCCAGGAAGGTTTCGTTGATGGTCAGGTTGGGATCCGTATAGAGGGCGAGGATGGGACTGAGGTTTGCTTTACATGCCCGCAGGAGTTTCAACCTGTCGTCGATCTGTTTTTGGTGGGTCTTCTCATGAGGGGAGATCTTTCCGGAGGAGTACTCTTCCAGTTTGCAAAGGGCTATAAAACCTTTTCGTGTCAGTTTTGTTCCGTCCTCGAGGGAATAGTCCTGAAGGTAGAAATAGATGGAAGAGTGGTCATCAAAAGCCAGAATCCCTTTCTTGATCCATTCGTTCAGCAGATTCTTGGCGTGGGTATAACGGTCCAGACCTTCCTCATCCTTACTTAGAATCAGGCGAACGATATTGTAAGGGGAGCGCTTGACCAGTTCCTCTTCGTGACGGGCCGAAATGACGTCATAGGGCGGTGCGACAACGTCTTTATAGTCGACCTTTTCCGGGTTGTAGCATAATCCCCGGAAAGGGATAACTCTTGCTGGTTTAACCATTTCTCAACATTCCGCTAAAGTTCTGAGGTGATAGCCTAAATGTTTTTGAGAGGTATATCTTTGAGGTAATTAGCATAAAATCCTTTGGCGCTTCGAGTTGGCGGTAAAAGTAGCGAAAAATTTGTGGTTTGTCAATAGCCTGAAGGGGGGTATATCCTCGTTTTACAGGGCAATGTTACGGTTTCGGGTCTCTCAATCCCCTGAAGAAGGATTGCATGAGGGCTGCCGCCTCTTCATGGAGGATTCCCTCCGTGATGTCGACCTGGTGATTCAGGCGAGGATCGGAACAGAGAGTGAAAAGGGACTTGACCGCTCCCATCTTTGGGTCGGGGCATCCGTAGACCAAGCGGTCGATCCGGGACAAGACGATGGCGCCGGCGCAGAGGATACAGGGCTCTACAGTGCTGAAAAGGGTACAGCCGGTCAGACGCCAGTCTCCGAGACGTTCCGCCGCGCGGCGTATGGCTAAAGTTTCGGCGTGCGCGGTTGGGTCTTTGAACGCCCGCGTGAGGTTGTGGGCCTGCGCGATAACCTTGTCTCCGTAAACGATAACGGCGCCTACCGGGACCTCCCCGTAGAGGAGGGCCTTTCGAGCCATCTTAAGGGCCAAGCGCATATAACCGACATCATCCATTTCAATCGGCCCCATCTCTGGGTTCAGGATAGAAGACCGCGGCGAGGTAGAGCCCCTGCGGGGGCGCGAGGGTCCCCATCAGGGATCGATCTTTTTCGGCGAGAAGACGGGTCATCAGAGAAGGCTTTGATTTCCCCATCCCTATCTCCAGAAGGGTTCCCACGATGCCACGAACCATCTTTCTCAAAAAGGCGTCCGCGATGACGAGATAGCAGAGGAAATGATTTGATAGGGGTAAGATCTCGGACGTGAAGACCCTTCGGACGGGAAGGGTGTGCCCTCCACCCGTGGCACGGAAAGCGGAAAAATCGTGTTTCCCCACGAGGGTGGCAGCTGCCTGGTTCATACGTTCCAGGTCCAGGGGACGAGAAATCTGATGGGCGGCGTTCCTGAAAAAGGGGGACGGGTCAACGCCGTGACGGATGAGATAGGCATAGGCCCGTTTCACGGCACTGTAGCGGGCGTGGAAGGTATCGGAAACGATTTCCACCTCCCTGACGCGAATATCACCGGGGAGACGCCCGTTTAGGGCGGCTCGTAGATCATTCGGTTGAAGGGATAGGGATATGTCCACGTGAGCGACCTGCCCCAGGGCGTGAACTCCCGCGTCGGTACGGCCGCTGCCGACCACCTCCGCCCGTTTCCCGAAGAGGTGAAAAACAGTATTTTCAAGCGTGCCTTGGATACTCTTTCCCTCGGGTTGTTTTTGCCAACCTTGGTAGGCGGTCCCATCATAGGTGATGAGTAGCTTATACCTTGGCATGACTTTCCTTGTATTCCTTCCGAACTTTGTTGACGAGGCGGTGTGCATGCCGCGTCGGTTCGGGGATACGGTATTTCGGACAACAGGATAGAATGATTTCCGCGGCCAGATTCGTATCCATGAGATGGCCGGGAGAGACGAACACGGGCTTCACGTTGCGTCGTGTTCGCACAACCTTCCCCACCTCCTTCCCGTTGAATATCAGGGACACCATCGCGCCCTTTTCGGTGGGAACCATGCCGTGTTCTCCCACCAGCAACGATTTGGCGCATCCAATAGTAGGCAGATTTAAGAAGAGGCCCACGTGGGAAGCCAGACCCAGCCCCCTGGGGTGGGCAATCCCCTGACCGTCCATGATCATGACATCAGGGTGGGTCTTGAGGGCTTTGTAGGCATTGATAACCGCTGGGGCCTCCCGGAAGCTGAGATATCCCGGAACGTAGGGAAACGTTGTCCGCTGGGTAACCCAGACTTCTTCCAGAACCTTTAGATCCGGGTAAGAGAGAATCACAATACCGGCATGGAGAACCGGGGAAAATCGGTCGAAAGAAACATCCGCGCCAGCGATGGTTCGAATAGATTTTTTGGGGAAGGCAAGGCGAACCTCTCTGGCGAGGGTTGTCTGGAGTTTTTTGGCTTCTTGAAAAGAGAGATCCCAGGGGTGGAGGGGGTCAGGAAGCTTCATGGGGAATCTGAGGGGGATTTTGGAAAGATTTCGGGTGTTAGAGGGAGGATTTCCTTGCGTGTCACCGTCAGGATCAGAACCTCGCGAACCGCCTCCCCAGTTTCATCGTAATACCGTAAGCCAGAGACGCCGTGAAAACCCGCATCGACCTTCAGTTTTTCCTCCAATTCTTCCGTGTTTGTGATGGGGAAGCGCTGGAAGAGGATTGAGAGGTGTCTGATGGCGTCGTAGCTCTGCGCGGCAAGGATTTCCGGAATTTCCCCAAAGGCAGTATCAAACGATTTCACAAACACCTTCACAAAGGGTGAATCGCTCTTCGGAGAGAATCCGTCGGGAAAGACCGCCCCTCGGACAAACTGTTTCCCCTCCTTGATCAGTACCGGATTGTTCCACGTGTTGACGCCCGCGAGGGTAACCCCTACGATGTCATAAAAGGCCAGTTGGGGGGCAACGAGAACGACGCGTTTATAGGTGTCGGGTATGAAAACCACCTCGAAATCGATAACCGGCTGGAACTTCCCGTTCTCCTCAGAGGGGGTATCTCCGCGCCCCCATCTCTCCTTCGTGTAGTAGAGGCCGATCAGTTTTTTGATAGGGACGGCAAAGTCGGTGTCCGTTGGCTGATACGATTCCACACCTCGGATCTCACCGCCTTTTTCGACGAAGTTTTCCCAGAACAGTTTCATATACCGTCTTCCAAAGGGGATAGCGGGATATAGAATAGCGGCTCTTCGCGCGTTTAACTTGCTGATGAGGAAGTCGACAAGCGCCTGGATCTGCTGTGTGGGGGTCAGACAGTTTCGAAAGACATACGGGCCCAGTTGGGGGACACCCTCGGCCTGGGACAAACTAATCAGGGGGACTGGACTTTCCACGATGGCCTGTGCCGCCGCCCTTGTGGTGTCGAGAAACATAGGACCAACAATGGCCTGCACATGATCGTTTTCCACTAAATCACGCGCCATCTTCGCGCTCGTCTCCGGGCGCCCTTCCGTGTCCTTTATGATCAGAGTAACGTCGATATCTTTCGGTTGGGGTCGGAAGGCGTTGGCGGCGATCAAGGCCCCTTTGAGGGCGCGTAGGCCGAAGGGAGCCTTCTTCCCCGTCAAGGGGAGAAGGCAACCGATCTTTATCTTTTTGATGGCGGCGAGTTTCAGGCGTTCCAGGAGATCTTCCGCCTTCTTTTTCAGGCTGCCTGTAAGCTGTGTCAGGAATGAAGGGGCAAGGAGTTTTTCGGCATCCTGAAATTGTTGCTGTTCGATCAGGATTTCAGCAAGATGGACTTGGATGGCTTGTCCAATAATACCCTCAGGATATTTTTGGCTGAGGTCTTCGAGGACCTTTGGGTCGTTGATTAGGAAGATAGCCCTGGTAACGTAGGAATCGAGCACGGCCTGTTCCGTGGGGTTGGTGGACTTCTCACGGGCAGCGAGGTAGGCCTCGATTCCGCAGGAATACCTTTTCTCAAGCACGCAGAGATGCCCGAGCAAGGTTTGGGCGCGAACGTAGATGGAAGATGGAATGGAGAAAGAGAGGAGCTTTTCCAATTTCTCTCTCGAGCGAGCAAAGTCCTTGAGACGGTACCAGCAGAAAGCCTCCCCATAGAGGGCCTTTAGGTAGCTGTTGCTGCCGGGGAATTCCTCCTCGATTTTCTGGAAATAGCGTTGGGCTTCAAAGGGGTTTTCTCGTTTCAGATAGATCTGGCCTAAGAGAAGCAGGGCATCATCCGTCAAATCACTGGTGGGATTCAATTCGATGAAACGGTTCAATTTGTCCAGAGCCCTCGTTAGATTCTCCTGTTCGTAGGCGGTCTTCCCTTCCTCAAAGAGATAGGGTTCTTTCGGGGCAGGATAAGAGACCTGCGGTGGTGGCGGAGGCGCCTCTTTGGTTCGATAAGATGCCGGCGCGCAGGACAGCACCAATGCGAAAAGAATAAAAATGATACCGAAACGTCTCACGGTCTTCGTTTGAAAGGTGTTTTGGGGAAGAGAGAAATCTTTTTGATGACCTCGTTGGCGATCTTCGTATCGTTGAGCACGAAGGACATCTCTTGATTATATCTCATGGCGCTATGGGTGAGGTTATGGCTCCCCAGAAAGACAATATGATGATCGATGACCACCGCCTTGACGTGAAGCTTCCGATCCGGCCGGTCCCAGTAAACCTTGGCACCTGCCTTAAGGAGACGCTCTCCCGTCTTTTCGTTTTCCACGTTTATGAAACTTTCTGGGTCATCGCTATGTTCCAAGAGCACCGTGATTTCGACCCCCCGCTTTGCCGCACCGAGGAGGGCGTTCAGGATTCCCGTGGCGCGATTGGTAGGGTAATTGTTGGTCTTAAAAAGGTAGATGGCCAGGAAGATGGAATGCTTGGCGTTGTCGATCGCCTCTTTCAGGGCGAAGAAATATTCCGGTCCCGTAAGGAGATGGATCCGACAATCCCCGCAGTATCCCAATCTTGTAACGGGTGGGGTTAGACTTAGGGTGATGAGTAAAACGAAGGCAAACAGGCCGATCCAAGCGCGGTGTTTCATGGCGCTTCCATCACGCAGATGCCGGGGAGTTGGCGGTAGTGTTCCGCGTAATCGAGGCCATAACCGATGACGAATCCGTCTTCGATGGTAAATCCCACATAATCAACCGGTACCTCGATCTCCCTACGAGATCGTTTGTCGAGCATTGTGCAAATCCGCACCGATTTAGGTTTGTGAAGCTTCAAGCGATCGACGAGGAATTTTAATGTAATCCCGGTATCCACGATGTCTTCAACAATCAGGACATGGCAGTCTTCGAAAGGAAGTTCCACGTCCTTGGTAATCTTAACCTTTCCAGACGTGTTCGTGCCGCTGCCATAGCTGGCAAGCCGGATGAAATCGACTCGAAGGGGGCACTCGATGTGCCGAATGAGGTCGGCAGTGAAGATGAAGGCCCCCTTGAGAATGCAGCAGATGTAGAGAGATTCCCCCTTGTAATCCTCGGAAATTTGTCGGCCCAGCTGCTCCACACGTTTGGCGATGGCATCTGGACCGATGAGGGTTTTGGTAATAGTGACTTCCGGATCCATCAATTCGCAGGATCGAGGACCACAATATGCACGGGTTCAGGGAGGTTGGCCTTCTCGAGAGTCATTTCAGACGTTCCCATTCTTTCGACGGATGGCTTACCTTCGAGGAATTCATCCACACTCGCGATGGGGAATCCACAGCCAGGTGTTTTGTAGTGCATGGGAATAAGGATTTTCGGTTTCAGAAGATTCATCACCTCCGTGGCCTCTTTCGGATCGAGTGTGTACACTCCACCGATGGGGAGCAGTAAAATATCGATGGACCCAAGAGCATCGGCATCGGCATCGGTCAAAACATGTCCCAGATCCCCCGCGTGGCATACCGTAATGCCGTCTACCGTGAAAACAAACATGGTGTTTTCACCCCGCTCTTTCCCGCCGGAGGGATCGTGATACGTGCCGTATCCCTTAAACATGATTCCTTTGGCCTCATGATCCCCTATCCCCTTGACCACGACAGGATCTCCCTTGATCCCCTGCACGTAGTTGTGGTCTGCGTGATCGTGGGAGACCGTTACGATATCCGCAGCGTCCTCGATGGGGCGGTAAGCGATGCCCCCATCGTAGGCCCCGGGTTCATACGGGTCCGTGATGATCGTTGTTCCCTCCTCGGATGTAATGAGAAATGAGGCGTGGCCATACCATTTAATCTTCATAATCCACCCCCTAATGTGTTTTTACAACTGGTTATTTCATACCCTTTGACCGTGGATTTGTCAATTTAAAGCGGCATGTGGTTTCGTTTTCCCCGGCGCCTGTGATATGATTTGATTACTATGGGAAAGGCGGAAAAAGAGGATATCAAGGTTATCTGTCAGAATAAAAAGGCCCGACACGACTATGAAATCGTCGAGACCCTCGAGGCGGGAATTGTTCTGAGGGGAACGGAGGTCAAATCCCTCCGAATGGGAAAGGCCAACCTGAAGGACAGCTATGCCCGGATCAAGAACGGGGAAGTCTTTTTGATCGGTACCCATATCAGTCCCTATCCCTTTGCCAACTACAACAATCATCCACCGCTACGGGACCGGAAACTCCTTTTGAAGAAACAGGAGATCCGGAAACTCCTTGGAAAAATTAAAGAAAAAGGATTGACTCTCGTTCCGTTGCGCTTATATTTTAAACATGGTAAAGTAAAAGTGGAATTGGCCCTTGCCAAGGGCAAAAGGCTTTTTGACAAACGGGAAACGCTCCGTCGAAAGACCATGGAGCGTGAGGCGCAGCGTGCTCTCCTGGGGGCGAAAAGGGCTCGACGGGAGTAGTTGAGGTATGGGTTGCATGCCGGGGTCTACCAGCCCGTAATCTGGTGGAAATAAACACAAATGCGAACGATTTTGAGTACGCTCTGGCGGCTTAGTTGACCGCCACGTCTCCCAGGGTTGTCCACCTGTCACACCCTGACGAGGCGTCATCGAGACAGGTTGCTCCGTTTTCCGCTGCCTGACGGAAAGCGGCTAAGACTTTCAGGCTATGCCGATCAAGGTGCCTGCCGACCGGCAATTGATCGGCGAATGCAATAGGTCGGATAAGCATGTAGACACTCATACTGAAGACTCTCGGACGCGGGTTCGATTCCCGCCGCCTCCACCAGTCTTCGTTTTTCAAGCCGCTCGCGGTTTGAAAAACTTCGCCTTGGCAAGCCAGTGACGAGGCGAACCCAAAGGGGAAGGCTGCCCCGGCATAGTCGTTAGACAGAGCCGGGCGGATACTCTGGCGAGATAGCAAGCCGTTTGTTAATGTTTAAACCTTGCTGCGGAAAATCTGATTTTTTATATCTGTGTAAAACAAAAGTAATTTCTTTTGCATATGTATAAAGGGTGTAAAAACAAAACGATGACCCAAGAGGAGAGTCGCTTTCATTACGTTTATATCCTGGTCAGTAAGTCTGATGAATCCCGCCATTATACAGGGCTTACAACCAACTTGGGCTCTCGTTTGAAGGCGCATAACGACGGACATGTATCCCATACCGCCAAATACCGTCCTTGGCAAATTGAGACGGCAATTGCGTTTCGTAGCCGGGAAAAAGCCATTGCATTTGAGAAATATCTTAAAAGTCATTCAGGGCGGGCCTTTGCTCAAAGACATTTTTGAACTTCGGGATTTTCATCTCCCCGTTTTCAGAGAAGCCACAATTTTTTCTGCATAACAGACAAGCAAAGCCAAGTTTTGAGGCAACATCTCGTTGAAGTCCTATTTTATTTTCTCAGTGTATTACAGCTTGATTCGTTCAGATGAGTATGAGAAACTCCAGCGATAAGGATTCCAGTGATTAATGAAAGGATGGAATATGAAGAAAACAACCACCCTTTTGGTTTTTTTTCTCTTGGCTGCGTCTGTAGCATCCGCCGGTTCTTGCCCCAAAAAAGCCCAAAAACTCTCTGCCCTCCAGAACCGGATCGTCGAGAGGAGTCTTCAAAAGCTATCCCCTGGGGCCTGGGCTTCTTACGGAACAGTCAAAGTCGTTTACCTGGGGCAACGGGTTTCTCCCAAGTCGAGTAAAAAGCTGGATGTTCTCGAGGTGACCGGTGACGTTACCGGACAGGTCTGGTATAAGATCGTGCCACGCACGTTTCCCTACCAGGGTAAGAAGTTTCGCTTCCTGGTTTTGGAGCCGGTGGAGGCCTATATGAAGATGGGGGGTACGTTTTTCTACCTGACGACGGCTATGGTAGAGGTCTTTTTGAAAGGAACCCAATGGGGTGCTTTCTTGGACCAGGGGATTGCTTTGTCCCCTCCGGGGTGTGACGATCTCCCGAATCTGAAAAGGGTTCTCCGAACCCTCCCGGGAGGCAGAAAGATCAAGGCGTTCGTTATTCGCTCGGAGAAGTATGGTGGAACCTTGGTTTGTAGCTCGGAGGTCCCATTTGGCCTGATGGAGGCGATCTCCGCGAAAGAAAAAACGGCCGTCCGACTGTTGAAATACGGCTGGAAAGGGGGCAAGGGAACCATCCCGAAAAGCGCCCTGGCCGGGGCGATGGCCATTACCTTTTCCCTTAATAAGGAGAAAAAAGGCACTAAGAAAGGAAAATAGTCATGAGGCGGAGTGCCGTTGTTCTTCTCCTCGCAATTTTTTCCTCGGTATTTCTTTCTGCCTGCGCTGCGGTGCAGGATAAAAGCCCGATAAAGAAAAATAGCCTCCCCGTCATTGTCCGTACCGGGGTCTATGAGGGCCTCGTGTCAGTGGACGGGGATAGCGTTTATATTATCACGAATTACAAGAGCCGCTC